>CANGUP010000049.1 GCA_947457105.1 Flavobacteriaceae bacterium | reverse complement strand
ACTTGAAAAACTCGTTTTTAAGCCATCAAGAATTTACGATTTTGAACTTTAGCTAAAAAACAAACCTCCATTAAATCACTTTAAAAGAGGTTGTTTTTTTATAATTTACAATTTTATTTTTAAAAAATGGTGGTTGTGCAACAGCTACGTGTGTTAGTGGCTGGTTTTATTCTCCAATTAGTTCTGAATTTATTATATCAATAGTTGTTTTTTCAATGGTTTTATTCTTTTTATTCATTTTAAAACGAGTTACATATTCTAGTTCATATTTATTGTCCGCAAAACTTTCGTATTCTTCAATTTTATCAATAATTCCCATACGATTATAAAAATAATAAAGTTTTATTTTATGTTTTTCGCGCACAGTTTCTTTAGAAATAATCTTTCTTTCAGGATTATACGTTATGATTTCAATTTCAGAGTTTTCTTTGCCATCACCATAATAAGTTTGAAATTTACTTACTCGATTATATTCAGAGTATACAAATTCTTTCTTCCATCTAGTTTTGTTATTTCCTTCATATTTTTGGTTTTGCTCAATAATTCTATTTTCATCATCATATTTGTTTTCATAATAAATTGAAGAATTAAAATGGATTTCTTTAATGTTTGGCTTATAAATATATTCAGTTGCCATAAAAAGTGAGTCGTTTTCTTTTCTATATGTTTTTTCGCTAATTAACTTATTGTCAAAACCATATTTCAGTAATGAATAATATTGATAATATTCGCAGGTTTTACAACTTGAAATATATTTTGCTGATGATTCTAACTTTTCATCTAGGTAAGTGAATTGCTCAATTTCCCCAATAATATTTAGTTTATTATAATGATGTCTTCCATATTTTATTTTTTCAAGAATTTTTCCTGATGAATCGAAATAAAATTCAGATTTACTTATTTTCTTTCTATTTTCAATAAAGAAACTTTCCTTTTTGATTTTATATTCACCAATTTTCTTTTCTATTTTTTGAGAATAGGAAGTAAAAAAAATTGATAATAAAATAAGTAGAATTTTCTGTTTCATATAGTTTTTTCGGTCTGTTCGGGTAAACTAGCCACTAACGTATGTGGCTTGCACCAGTTGCTGCTGCAATCACTGACCAAAACAAATCTACAAAATTTCTAAGAAAGATAAAGTTGTAGCAACCAGATTATTTTCCACGAAGACAAAAATAGCAAGCGCAAGCCCAGCAATTGGTGCAAACCACGGTTAGCAATAGGCTTTATTTTAATCGATCTGTTTTTTTGAATGCATTTATCAATAAAGGGTAATTATTTAAATCAGTTTTAGTTTTTTTAGAAAAATCTATATAACTATTGACACAAAAAATTTCTAACGGATGATTTTCAGCAGGTTTTTCATTTTCAACTATTTCGTCGAAAAGAAGAAAGTTGTGGCTATAAACTCTTGAAGAATAACGACGAGACATTAAATAACCATTTAACACAGGCTTTTTGTTAACAGTTATAACATATTGTCTTCCATCATCATCTTTATAATTAAGATTTTGTAACTTTCTGAAACCAGAATTACTAAGTTGAATTTGACTACTATCTTTACAAAGAAATAATATTTCACTATCTTCAATCAAAGGAGAAGATTTAAGATTATTTTCCGAAATTTTGTATTTGCCACCATAAATTAATTGATTTGTTACTGTGTCAAATTTTTCATTTTTCTTATTTGAATAATATGATTTAGTATCAAGACGAAATTTTTTATACTCGTACGTTTCTTTTAATAGAACGCCTTCATAGGTTAATATTCTACTTTTTACAAGATAAATTTCGATTTTCATATCATTTTCCTTTTTTGAACAACTCCAAAAAAGAATAAAAAAAAGAAAAATGTGAAGTTTACTCATTTTTAAAAGCTTATTGCTAACGTTCGGCGGCTTGCTTCAGTGGCTTTTTTCACTCACTGACGAAAACAAATATACCGAAAACTTTGAAAGAAAAAGCGTCAATAGAAAGAAAAAAGATAATTACTTCCGCTTCCAAATAAATCCCGAACCAAGCCATTGAAGCAAACCGCTGTTAGCCGTTCGGTTTTATTTTATATTAAGTGTTTAATTTTGTTTCTTAATGTATAAATTTAATTTGTAAAGTGAATAAGTAGAAAATCCAATTGTAAGAAGAATTAAAAGATATTTAGATTTCATTCTTTCTTTTAAATCATAAATTATTTTACCGTCGATTTCGACTTGGCTTGGATTCATTGTTTCTCCGTTATTTCTGCTGTAATATTTAATTTTTTCACCAAAATTTTTACTACTTTTAAGTTCTTCAAAATATTTTGAATATTCAGAATCACTAAATTTAAGCTCAGTTTTATCTGACATTACAAGAACAAGAGTATATTCGACTCTTTTTTGAAAACCTTTACCTGTGCGTTCTTCTTCATCAATTCTGCTACTTTCAATTATTTTAGTTTTAGAATTATAATCTTTAATATCTGTTGATAGATTTGGTATAACGAAAAAAATTGTTCCAAAAACCAGAACAATTGTCATAAAGTGAAAACCATATTCTCTGTAATTCGACATGTTTAAATTTCTTTGTTTAAGCATTTTTTTCTGCGTTCCGCCAAACTGACGGCTAACGGCCGACGCTATGGCAAGTGCGGGAATAAATTGTTGCTCAACTGTCTGCCAGCACAAATGTATGTAAAGATTCCAAATGTTTCAACCAACACGCAAACCCGCATTTGCTATAGCGTTTGTTGGCGGTAGTTTTTTATTTAATTGTCAATCTATCTCCTCCTAATCCAAGCAATGATTTATTTTCTTCTATCAATTTCATTGAAGTTGGGCTCAAGTATAAAATATATTCATAAGGACTTTCCTCAAACTTGTATTTGTATTTTTTAAAATACTTTTTACACTTCGCGATGATGTTGTCCGACCATTTTATAAAATCAGCATTTTTCTCTATCCATTGCAAATTCTCAACATATTTTGGTTGAAAATAAAGTCGTCCACTGCGCAACTCATTATCATACACCACGCATCTGTCAAAGTCCAGGACTTGACTCCGAGTATTATCAACTAACCAATAATTAAATTTTTCGATGAACTGAAATTTGATGTCTTTCAAGTCCTGTTTTCGAACAAGATGAACTCGGCTTCCTTCTTTTATGTGGTCAAGCATTACAATGTCATCTATTATTGTCGGTTTGTTTGATTTATTGAAATAAGATAGAAAACAAATGTCTTCAAATGTCTTCAATAAATCACTAAAGTCCTTTTGGTCAGTTGGATGCAATAAAAAAACTACTTGTCTTCCCATTTTTTGTCGTGTCTTTTAAAATTACCGCCAACTTGTATATATGTATGACAAAATCATACATAGTAACCTGTTTTGAGGTAGATATGTATGACAATCATCATACTTTTTAACATACCAAATATATAAAAAAATGTTTATAAATCATCAAACGGACTTTTTATTTGTTGAATGTTTTTTGTACTAACATGGGTGTAAATTTCGGTCGTTTTACTACTGTTGTGGCCTAGTAATTCTTGAATATATCTCAAATCGGTGCCGCTTTCTAATAGATGTGTGGCATAACTATGGCGCAACCAATGTAAGGTTACAGGTTTATTTATTTTGCATTTTTGTAAAGCTTGCTTTAATACGCTTTGTAAACTTTGTTCAGAATATATTGTTCCAGGTTCTTGCCCTTCAAATAGATAGCTCTTGGGTTTGTGAACTAAATAATACTCTCTTAATATTTCTAAAATTCTTGGAGATAATGGTGTTATTCTGTCTTTCTTTCCCTTAGATTGTCTTATAATTACAACATTTCTTTTAGAATCAATATCTGTAGGTTTTAAGTTCAATAATTCACTTCGGCGCAAACCACAACTATAAATCATTGATAGCATTGCTTTGTGTTTTATATTACTATGTGATTCTAAAATTGCCTTTATCTCTTCTTTACTTAAAACATTTGGTAATATCTTTTCTCGTCTAGGTCGATGTACTTTCTCTACATCTATATTCTTTTCTTGAATGATATTAAAATATAATTTTATAGCATTTACAATTTGATTTTGATAAGAGGAGGATAGTTTGTTTCTAAAAATATAATCATTGTTATAAGTGATTAAATCATCATTTGTGATTTCTTTACTACTTTTTTGATTGAAAAATGTTAAAAAAGATCGCAAAGCATCGGTATAGGTTTTAATCGTGTTTGGACTATAACGTTTTGATTTTAACCACAATTTGAACTTTTCAATTTGTTCAAATCCTTCTGTTGATGGTTGATTGATAGTTACACCAAATCTTATCTGATTTTCGATGCTATTAGGAAGATGCCAAACTTGTTTGCTTTGACTCCAGCGCGAACCTTCAAGTTTCTTTATTCGTTCGATTAAATCTTTATTTTTTTCAAAATAAATGGCAATTCGTTTTTCTCCGTTATGGCTTATAATTTTGGCACTCCAATTCATGGCATATAATTTAATAATGTAAAAATAATAAAAATTTACTTATGAATTTACTAAGTTTTAATTATTGAAAAGTATTTAATTTTTGGTCGATAAATAGGTTGTTTTTTAAATTTAAGTTAAAAAACATCGACCAAATGCACATTTATTTGTAAATTGCAAAACTTTTTAATGGCACATTTTAGTGCTAAGAATTATACTTAACTCATGAAATTTTTCAAACTATTTATACTGTTCTTTCTGTTTTTATCTGCCCAAACTTTTGCTCAAAAAATAATTAAACATAAGGTAAAATCAGGTGAATCAATTTATTCTATTGCCAAAAAATACGACGTTACCCAATCGGAAATCTTTGATTTGAATCCCAAATTGAAAGGTGCAGTATTGGGTTTGAATGCTGAAGTTAAAATTCCAAATAAAAAGTTTAAAGAAAAAGCAACTAAGAAAGAAACGGTTGTTGCTAAAAAAGAACCTATAGAAAGTGAAGAGAATCTGAAACAAGATAAGGTTAAAGATATTGAAGGTGTTTCGAAAGCTACACATCATGTAAAATCAAAAGAAACTTTGTACAGCATTTCTAAAAAGTATGGTGTTTCTATGGAAACGTTGTGCGAATTAAATCCTTTTTTAAAAACTAGTAATCTAAAAGCTGGGATGAAATTGCAATTGCCTAATATGGAAGAAGCAACGCTTCCAGAAAAAGTGGTTCAAGAACAAAACCCAATAAAAGAAATCGTTACAGAAACTAAGGTTGAGCATCCTGTTTCTAATGTGGATGTGGTGCACAAAGTTTTACCCAAAGAAACCTTATACGGAATTTCAAAACAAACAGGCGTTTCTATAGAAGAATTGACAAAACTAAATCCAAGTGTAGCCAATGGCTTGAAAGTAGATCAGTTTTTAATCATCAGAAAAGGAAACGGAGAACCAGCGGTAAATAAATCGGAAGTGGTTGAAGTACAAAAGGAAATTGAAACTGCTAAACCTCTATCGGCAGCCAACTTATCTAAAGCCGAATTTTTAATTGAAAAAGCTTCAGAACATATTGGAACTCGTTATAGAAGAGGAGGAACAACCAGTGCTGGGTTTGATTGCTCAGGTTTAATGTTTCATACTTTTAAAAGCATCGATATGACTTTGCCACGTTCGTCTCATGAAATGGCAAGTGTTGGTGAACGAATAAATAAATCGCAAGCTCAAAAAGGCGATTTAATCTTCTTTGCCACTTTTGGAGGCTCAAGAATAAGCCATGTTGGATTGATTACTGAAGTTTTGGAAGACGAAATTAAGTTCATTCACTCGTCAACTAGCGTTGGAGTTATTATTTCATCCACCAAAGAGGGCTACTATTCAAGAAGCTTTGTTCAAATCAATAGAGTGTTGAAAGAGTAATTATTCAACAATAAATTTGAAACCAATTCCGTGTAAATTTTCAATGGCGATTCCTTTTTCATTAGCTAGAATTTTACGCAATCTTGAGATGAAAACATCTAAACTTCTTCCCATAAAATAATCGTCGTTGCCCCATAGTGATTTGAGTATTTCTTCTCGTTTCATAACCACATTTTTGTTGTCTAGAAATAGTTTCAGAAGTTCGGCCTCGCGTTGCGTCAAACTAATTTTTTCGGAATCGGTATACACCAAATAGTTTTTGTGATCGAATTGGTATTTTCCAACAGTATAAAGCACATTTTCTACCGTAGTATTTTTCTGAGAACGCTTCAAGAAAATTTCGATTTTAAGTAACAATTCTTCGATGCTAAAGGGCTTTACTAAATAGTCATCTGCTCCAAGACGTAATCCTTTAATTCGGTCTTCTTTCAAGGTTTTAGCCGACAAAAAGATGATCGGCACATCAGTATTCAATTGACGGATTTTTTCAGCCAGCTCAAAGCCATCCATTTTGGGCATCATAATATCAAAAATACAAATATCAAAAGCTTCACTTTTAAAAGCTTTAAGACACATTTCGCCATCAGTGCAGTGGGTTACATCGTAGTGCATTTCTAAATTGTCTTTGGTTAGAAAGGCAAGCGTTTCGTCGTCTTCGGCGTAAAGAATTTTATATTTTGTCATAGTATGCTAAATTTATTTCAGCATCCCAAAAATGCTGAATTATTTACTTAGTTATTTAGGTATTTCAATTGAAATTGTTATTCCTTTATCGTCATTATTACTAGCGAAAATTTTCCAATTATGTTGGGTACAGATTTTCTTTACGTAGTACAAACCAAGTCCGAAACCATTGACTTCATTGCTTTTTGTACTAGAGATTCTGTAAAATTTATCAAAGATAAAATTTAAATTTTTATTAGAAACGCCAATTCCATTATCTGAAAAATCCAATTTGATTTTGTTTTTATCTTCTAAAATATCAATTGAAATCGTTGGGTTTTCTTCGCAATATTTTATAGAATTATCTAAAAGATTGTAAACAATGTTGGTGAAATGAAATTCGTCAGCATTGATTTTTGTTGTTTCATCAGCATTAATTTTTACAGATAAATTAGGATGTTTTAATTGCATGTTTTCAATTACGTCTTTTATTATCGGTACCAATAGAATTTCTTTTTTATTCATCGTCATAGGAGCATTATCCGACTTGGCAATGTTTAATATTTGCTCAATATGACTGTTTAGTTTTTTACTTTGATTGATAATAATCTCAGTGTATTTTTCAAGTTTAGTATCTTTTTGAATGGCCTCTTGTTTATTCAAATAGGTTGAGGCGAGTAGGATGGAGGATAGCGGAGTCTTAAACTCGTGCGTCATGTTGTTGATAAAATCGCGTTGCAATTCAGAGTATTTCTTTTGTTGAATAATGGTGTAAATGGAATATACGTAAACCAATAAAATGATAATTAATGCTATGGAAAGCACAAACCAAAAACGTAAGGAACTTAATAGATAACTAGTTTCGTTAGGAAAACGAACGGCAAAATAATACACTAAGTTTTCGTGCTTTGGAAAATAAACCGATTTTTGAATCCCTTTTTTATCTCCAAAAGAAACGTAATTGCCATAAACCATTTCATCACTTTGACAATTGTACATGGCATATTCAAAATCGGTATTGATATTGAATTTAGTGAATTCCGATTTTAGATAATGTTCTAAAATATCGGGTTGAAAATCGTTTTCTACATTAACAATGTAATAGTCGTTAGCAATTTTCTTAATCGGATTTTGTATGGGAAGTTCACTATTCGTTCCTTGGTAAAGTTTTTTAACTACTTCTAAAAGAGCAATATGGGTACGTTGAGAGAATTTTTTTTCTTCTAAGTTGAAGGCTTCTTTAGTCCATAACAATTGAGCAATCAAGATTCCTATTGTTGCTACAAGTCCGAGAACGATTATTATGTTGAGGTTTTTAGTTTTCAATATTGATGTGTTTCAAAAGGTAATATTACTAAAAAAAAGCACTAACTATTTTCAGTTAACAAGTCATTAACAAACATTTGAAATCGATTAACAGAAGTAAAATAGTTGTTGACTTATCTTTGTATTGTTTATTTATTATGGACTTTAAAACAAATCAAAACAAATAAAAATATGAAAATTTTAAAAATTTCAATGGTAGCTTTGACTTTAGGATTAATGTCATTTACAGTAATTTCTAAAGAAGAAATACCAACAGTAAAAACTACGGAAGCAGTTTCTATTGCTTGGAAAAGCGAAACTATTGATGTAGGACAAATTCCACAAGGAACACCAAAATTGATTGAATTTCAATTTAAAAATACAAGTACTAAAGCAGTTATTATTACAAATGTAAAACCTGCATGTGGTTGTACAGCTGCTGATTATACAAAAGAATCTGTTGCTCCAGGAAAAACAGGATATGTAAAAGCTACCTACAATGCTGCTGCTGCTGGTTCATTTACAAAAACTGTTACTGTTACAACAAGTGCAGATGTTAATCCGAAAGTTTTAACTTTTAAAGGCAATGTAGTAGCAAAATCATAATTGATTATAAGGTTGGTTAATAACGCGAAAAACTCCTAGACTTGATTGTTTAGGAGTTTTTTATTGTAAATAATTGAGATGTTATCTCAATCGTTTGTCTTTCATTTTTTCTAATTTTTCTTTTCGGTTTTCGATAAACTTTTTGTACTTTTCTTTTTGCTCAGCATTTAAAAAAGTATTTATTGTTGTATCTGTTTTATCGGAGATTGCTTCAATTTCTTTGGTTTTGTCTTCTTCAGAAATTTCTTCATTTTTTATAACTGCATATATTTTTTTAGAACTAGTTTCTATTTCTTTACGAATGACAATTATTTGCAGTTCATCTAATTTTAATTCTGTTTTTAAATATTCAACAGATTTGTCAATGTTTTCTGCTCTTTCTTTTTCTATCTCTTCAGCACTTTTTTCATTGCGTCCAAAATTGTTAGGATTTTGCATTCTTTGTTGGTTTCTTGCACCCATTCCCATACCGTTATTCATCCCATTCCCACCAAATTGAGCTGATGCAAATGTTATAGAGCCCAATAGTAAACTTGTTGTAAAAACTAATTTTAATGTTTTCATTATCAAATTGTTTAGAAAATCAAATTTATAAAAAATATTTCAAATTATACAGGTTCGCCATATAAATCATATTCTGTTGCTTCTATGATTTTTACATTTACAAATTCTCCAGTTTTAACATAGAATTTTGCAGCATCAATCAGTACTTCATTATCTACATCTGGGCTATCAAATTCGGTTCTTCCAACAAAATGTTCACCTTCTTTTCTGTCAATAATACATTTAAATGTTTGACCCACTTTTTCTTGATTCAAATCCCATGAAATTTGTGATTGTAAATCCATTATTTCTTGAGCACGAGCTTTTTTAACTTCTTCAGGAACATCATCTTCTAGAACAAACGCACCAGTATTTTCTTCGTGAGAGTAGGTAAAGCAACCCAAGCGTTCAAATTTCATTTCTTGAACCCAATCTCTCATGATTTCAAAATCCTCTTGAGTTTCCCCTGGATAACCAACAATTAATGTAGTTCTAATCGTCATTCCAGGAACGGCTTCACGAAAATCTTTCAATAATTTGGTAGTCTTTTCCTTTGTTGTACCACGTTTCATAGATTTCAAAATCTTATCAGAAATATGTTGCAACGGAATATCTATGTAATTACAGATTTTTGGTTCGCGTTTCATCAATTCCAATACATCCATCGGAAAACCAGTAGGGAAGGCATAATGTAATCGAATCCATTCAATTCCTTCTACTTTTACAAGGTTTTCAAGTAATTCGGCAAGATTACGTTTTTTGTATAAATCCAAACCATAATAGGTTAAATCTTGTGCAATTAGAATCAATTCTTTCACGCCATTTTTTGCTAAACCTTCAGCTTCTTTAACCAATTTTTCAATAGATTGTGAAACGTGTTTGCCACGCATAATTGGAATAGCACAAAAACTACAAGGTCTATCACATCCTTCAGCAATTTTTAAGTAAGCATAGTTTTTTGGTGTTGTTGTAAGACGCTCACCAAGTAATTCGTGCTTGTAATCGGCACCAAGCGCTTTCAACAGAAGAGGTAACTCTGTAGTACCAAAATATTGATCAATATTCGGAATTTCCTTTTCTAAATCAGGACGATATCGTTCAGATAAGCATCCGGTAACGAATACTTTATCTACAATTCCACGTTCTTTTTTATCGGCATATTCTAAGATGGTATTTACAGATTCTGCCTTTGCATTATCAATAAAACCACAAGTGTTTATTACTACAATATTTCCTTCTTGTTCATGCACAACATCTTTGCCACTAGCTTTCAATTGTCCCATTAAAACCTCACTATCGTATGTGTTTTTAGAACATCCTAGTGTAATGACATTGATTTTGTTTTTCTTTAACGATTTGGTTCTCATACCTTAATTTAATTGGAGTGCAAAATTACAATAATTAATTTGAAGTTGTTTCAGAAACTATGAATTTCATTTGAAGATTATTCCATAAAAAAAACCATCCGGAATCGAATGGTTTATTTAATTTTTTTTTATGAGATTATAATTCAAATATTACAGTAAGAGTTACATTATCTGTTATATTTTCAATTCTTGCCGGATCAACAAGCCCTTGCGAGAAGAATTGTAAATTGTAATTTCTTTTAGCATGAGCGTAAGCCAAGTCAACTTTGGTTGAACCAAAATTATATCCTAATCCACCTGAGTAACCAGTTAAATCACCAATAGCATTACCATTTTTGTAAGGGCTTTGTTCCCAACGGTAACCACCTCTTAAACTTAGTTTTTTGATTTTATATTCTGTGCCAACTCTAACTTCACTTGAGGTTGTTAACAAGTTTCTCATTGATCTATTTTCATTAGGAAAGTCGTTTTGAGGTCTATACTCCATATTACTGAAATCTTTCATAGAATAATCAAGACTTATCAATCCTTTTTTTCCGAAGATGTAAGCAAAACTACCAGTCCATTTTCCTGGAGTTTGTAGTTTATAAGGTTGAAAAATCATGATTACGTTAGGATTTGTAATTTGAGTAGAATACAAAGTATTATCTTGAGCTGGATCCAATCCATAACCTGAAGTTATAACTTGTTGAGATAATTCATCGTTAAGTCGGTACCAAGTAGGCGATTCATAAGCTAAACCTAATCTTAGTTCTTTTGTTGGTTTAAAAATAGTTCCAATATTGAAAGAGAAACCAGTTCCGTATGTATAAAGTTGGTTGTTAAAACGAACTCTATCTACCGTAGACCCAACAGCGTATTTTGGATTATCATTTGATTCAAAAAAGCTCGAAGATTGTCTATAATCTATAAAGTGTGAATTTAAATTAATACCAAAAGCGAATTTATCTTTGTATTCTGTAGCCGCGTTAAAAGTAAGTTTTCCATTATAACCAACACTTTCTATGGAATTTTCTTGATAATAATTACCGCCACCAGCTATATTAGTGAAATATTCTATATTGTTGTTTGTAGGGTTTAAAGGATCAATTATATATGAATTATACCCTAGGTAGGCTTGTTGTTCGTTAAAAAATAAATCTTCATAATTAAAACTATTTAAGTTTCCAAAGGGCACACCATTTGCATAACTTAAAAAGTAATTATCTATTGAATTTTGTCTATTTACTCCAGATGAAAATATTGAGTTGTCTAAGTTTCTTGCATTTTCATAATTTATAGCTATGGAAAATTTCTTCCAATCGCTTTTAGCACTTCCATTTTCAAATATAAAAACAGCACCAGCCTGATTTAAATCAAAACTATTATCATTTTCAGAAGTTTTATTTCCGAAATAATTTGAATTGTTTTTAATATTAAAATTGCTTAGAGTTAATCCCACTTGATTGTTAGCAAATATTACAGAACCTGCTGGGTTTACATTTAGTGAGGAAAAATCACCACCTAATGCTCCAAAAGCGCCACTCATTGCTCTAAAGCGTGCAGTCCCGTTCAAATCAGTTTGACCATAACGTAAGGCATCGTTTATATCTTGTGCTTGAATTGATGAGACAGCTAATGTTGCTATCGCAATTGCAAATATTTTTTTCATATATGTAAAAGTTGTTTATTAGTTGTCATATATGTTATCGCCTTTTATTTATTGGTGTTTGCTTATGCAAACTTGTTGTTAATGGCGATTCCATAAATTTTTACTTTAGATTAATGATTATCTTCTACCTCCGCCAGACGATCTACCTCCACCGCCTCCACCGCCGAAGCTACCACCTCCACCGCCGAAGCTACCACCTCTGCCACCTCTGCTACTTGGGCTTGGAGAGTAAGATCTCGGACTATCACTTCTAGTGTTGTTGTTCGTTCTAACAGGACTTGTAGATGGTCTAACAGTGTTGTTATCATTTCTAGTTGTATTTGGATTTCTAACAGTAGTATTAGTACGTCTAACTCCATCAGTTCGAAAACTACTTCTTGTAGTATTTGTATTTCTGGTATTTCCTATAGTAGAGACTCTTCTATTGCCCAAACCATTATTTATATTGTTATTGAAATTGGTGTTTCTTCTTCCGTTAGAAAAAGCATAGTTATTACCATTCCATCCGTTATTCCAACCCCATCCGTTACCATACCAACCATTGTTCCATCCCCATCCGTTGTTCCATCCCCATCCGTTGTTCCATCCCCAACCGTTGTTCCATCCCCAACCATTGTTCCATCCCCAACCATTGTTCCATCCCCAGTTATTCCATCCCCATCCAGGTCCATACCAATTATTCCAACCCCAGTTATTCATCCCCCAACCGTTGTTCCAACCCCAGTTATTCATCCCCCAACCATTATCATAGACGTTAACGGTTATGTTTTCAGAATTATTAGATCCCCAGCCAGCATAGTTTACTTCTGTTTGAGATTGATTTCTTGAAACGGTATCATTATAGGAAGAGTAATTTTCAACATCTGTAAAAACCTCCTCATTTTCTTGCTTTAAAGAACTAAAGTATTCTTTATAATAAGCACTATTTGCTTTTGATTCTTCAGTTTGTTTTGGTTTGTTGACAGTAGAACCATAAATACCATCATTATCGTAATAAGAGGTGTTTTGGTATGAACCACAAGAAGTTGCAATCAATGCAAAAAGTCCAAATACAGAATAAATGGAGATTTTTTTGGTAAAAAAAGAATTTGTTTTCATATCTATAGCTTTTTTATTGTTGGACAATACAAAAATAGTTAGTTTTGCCGAACTATTTAGTTAAAATAAGTTAAACAATTTTTATGCCAAACTATTCATTATGAGTAAGAACTTAACAAAAAGAGAAGAGGATTATTCCAAATGGTATAACGAACTTGTAGTTAAAGCAGATTTAGCGGAGAACTCAGGTGTAAGAGGATGTATGGTAATTAAGCCATATGGTTATGCAATATGGGAAAAAATGCAAGCAGAATTAGACAGAATGTTTAAAGAAACAGGACATAGTAATGCCTATTTCCCTTTATTTGTTCCTAAGAGTATGTTTGAAGCTGAAGAAAAAAATGCTGAAGGTTTTGCTAAAGAATGTGCTATTGTGACGCATTATCGTTTAAAAAATGATGAGACACGTCCGGGTAAATTAATGGTAGATCCTAATGCTAAATTGGAAGAAGAATTAATTGTTCGTCCTACAAGTGAAGCTATCATTTGGTCTACTTATAAAGGATGGGTTCAATCCTATAGAGATTTACCTTTACTAATAAATCAATGGGCAAATGTGGTTCGTTGGGAGATGAGGACTCGTTTGTTTTTAAGAACTGCTGAGTTTTTATGGCAAGAAGGTCATACAGCACATGCTACAAAAGCTGAAGCTATTGAAGAATCTGAAAAAATGATGAACGTTTATGCAGATTTTGCTCAAAATTTCATGGCTATTCCTGTAATAAAAGGATTAAAAACCGAAACAGAACGTTTTGCAGGAGCAGAGGAAACTTATTGTATTGAAGCACTTATGCAAGATGGAAAGGCACTTCAGGCAGGAACTTCACATTTCTTAGGACAAAATTTTGCAAAAGCTTTTGATGTGAAATTTGCGAATCAAGAAGGAAAACAAGAATATGTTTGGGGAACCTCTTGGGGTGTGTCAACACGTTTAATGGGAGCATTGGTTATGACTCATTCGGATGATAATGGATTGGTTTTACCTCCAAATTTAGCTCCAATACAAGTTGTTATTGTTCCAATCTTTAAAACTGATGAAGAGTTTGAAAAAATATCTGAAGTTGTAAATGGTTTGATGGCTCAATTCAAAAAACTGAATATTTCTATCAAATATGATAATAGAACTACTCAAAAACCAGGATTCAAATTTGCAGAATGGGAATTAAAAGGAGTTCCTGTAAGGATAGCGGTTGGACCGAAAGATCTTGAAAATGGAACTTTTGAGGTAGCAAGAAGAGATACACTAACTAAAGAAGTAGTTTCTAAAGAAGAAATTGTTGCTTATGTAAGTGATTTGTTAGATACAATTCAAAAAGATTTATTCCAAAAAGCTATAGATTACAGAACTGCTCATATAACAGAGGTGAACTCTTTCGAAGAATTTAAAGAAGTATTAGAAAATAAAGGAGGTTTTATATCAGCTCATTGGGATGGAACACCAGAAACAGAAGAAAAAATTAAAGATTTGACTAAAGCTACCATCAGATGTATTCCATTAGATAGAGTAGAAGAGGATGGAAAATGTGTTTTTTCTGGAACTAAATCTACTGGTAGAGTGTTGTTTGCAAAAGCATATTAAAAAATAATTAAAAAAAGTGCTTACTACTATTGCGTGAATTAAAAATAGTTGTATTTTTGCACTCGCATTACAAAATAATGTAATGGCCCGTTCGTCTATCGGTTAGGACGCATGGTTTTCATCCATGTAAGAGGGGTTCGATTCCCCTACGGGCTACAAGTTCAGTTTACTGAAAATACAGATTAACGAAGGATGATATTGGCCCGTTCGTCTATCGGTTAGGACGCATGGTTTTCATCCATGTAAGAGGGGTTCGATTCCCCTACGGGCTACAAAATTAGTTGTAAATAAGTTTTGTAAAATAATAATTGGTGTCTCTGTTATTATTTTATTAGTTAAAACCAAAGTGACTTTAATTTAAGTTGTGGGAGGTTTTTCTTTTTTAACTAGTAGTTTATAACAATTATTACAATTAAAAAAAGGAAAAAATGGCAAATCATAAGTCAGCTTTAAAAAGAATTAGAAGTAACGAAAAGAAAAGAGTGTTAAATAGATATCAGCACAAAACTACTCGTAATGCAATAAAAGCATTAAGATTAGCTACTGATAAATCTGATGCTTCTTCAAAATTATCTAGTGTAATCTCTATGATTGATAGACTAGCTAAGAAAAACATTATTCATGACAACAAAGCGTCAAACTTAAAATCTAAGTTAACTAAGCATGTTGCAAAACTGTAATGTTTTAATTACGATAAAATAAAAAAGCTTCCAATTTGGAAGCTTTTTTTATTGTGCATTGTTAAAGGAGTAAAGCATTTCTTCGATCAAGTTTTATCAACTTTTTAAATATTCTCAGGATAATTTTTACTACTATTGGAAGTTTTCTCAACGATTTTAATTAATAAAAAAGTGAAACAATCTTTTTATTTAAAAAATAATCATTTTTTAATCTTATAAGCTATTATAATAATTATAAAATGTAAACTCTTATAAGTTAGGTTTTTTATATCAAAATAAAGTGTACCTTTGCACCTCCTAAAAAAATCAGATGGAATCTATTAGAAACATTGCAATTATTGCCCACGTTGACCACGGTAAGACTACCTTGGTTGACAAAATTATGTATCATTGTCAACTTTTTCGCGAAAATGAAAACACAGGTGACTTAATTCTTGACAACAACGATTTAGAGCGTGAAAGAGGTATTACTATTACTTCTAAAAACGTTTCTGTTTCGTATAAAGGAACAAAAATCAACATTATTGATACCCCGGGTCACGCCGATTTTGGTGGAGAAGTAGAACGTGTATTGAATATGGCTGACGGAGTTTGTCTTTTAGTAGACGCATTTGAAGGTCCTATGCCTCAAACTCGTTTCGTATTGCAAAAAGCAATTGATTTAGGTTTAAAACCTTGTGTAGTTATCAATAAAGTTGATAAAGAAAATTGTACTCCTGAGGAAGTGCATGAAAAAGTTTTTGATTTGATGTTTGAATTGGGTGCAGAAGAATGGCAGTTGGATTTTCCTACGGTTTATGGTTCAGCTAAAAACAATTGGATGTCTGATCATTGGGAAAATATGACAGATAATATTGAGCCTTTATTAGATATGGTGGTAGAACATGTTCCTGCGCCAAAGGTTTCTGAAGGTACACCACAAATGTTAATTACTTCTTTAGATTTTTCTTCATTTACAGGTCGTATTGCGATTGGTAGATTAGAAAGAGGTGTATTGAAAGAGGGTATGCCAATTTCTTTAGTAAAAAGAGATGGTTCTGTAATGAAATCGAGAATTAAAGAATTACATACTTTTGAAGGTTTAGGTCGTAAAAAAGTACAAGAAGTTATTGCCGGAGATATTTGTGCTATTGTTGGTGTTGAAGGATTTGAAATTGGTGATACTATTGCTGATTTTGAAAATCCAGAAGCATTGCAAACTATTGCTATTGATGAACCAACAATGAGTATGTTGTTCACCATTAACGATTCACCTTTCTTTGGTAAAGAAGGGAAGTTTGTTACTTCAAGGCACATTAGAGATAGATTGACAAAAGAGTTAGAGAAAAACCTTGCAATGCGTATGGGTGAGACTGATTCTGCTGATAAATTTATGGTTTTTGGTCGTGGTGTTCTACACTTATCGGTTCTTATTGAAACAATGAGAAGAGAAGGTTACGAATTACAAATTGGTCAACCACAAGTTATTATCAAAGAAATTGATGGTAAAAAATGTGAGCCTATTGAAGAATTGACAATTGATTTACCAGAGCATCTTTCAGGTAGAGCTGTTGAATTTGTTTCTATCCGTAAAGGAGAAATGTTATCTATGGAAGGTAAAGGTGAACGTATGATTGTTAAATTTAATATTCCATCACGTGGAATTATTGGTTTGAGAAATCAATTACTTACTGCAACTGCTGGTGAAGCAATTATGTCACATCGTTACATAGGTTATGAACCATTCAAAGGTGAAATTCCAGGAAGAAATAATGGTTCATTAATCTCTATGGAAAACGGAAAAGCAATTCCTTATTCTATCGATAAATTGCAAGATCGTGGTAAATTCTTTGTTAATCCAAATGATGAAATTTACGAAGGTCAAGTAATTGGGGAAAATTCTCGTAGTGATGATATGTGTATTAATGTAACAAAAGCTAAGAAACAATCAAACGTTCGTTCCTCTGGAAATGATGAAAAAGCTAGAATTATTCCACCAATTATTTTCTCATTAGAGGAAGCTTTGGAATACATTCAAAAAGATGAATATGTTGAGGTTACTCCAAAAACTATTCGTTTGAGAAAAATTTATTTAACTGAAAATGATAGAAAAAGATTTAAAATCTAATTCTTCAGAATAAAATAAATAAAAAACCATCAGTTCTCACTGATGGTTTTTTTTGGAGTTATTTTTTTTTATAATTATCTTTTTAGAGCGAAATGCCCTTTAACATTTCTACCATCATCAAAAGTAATATTATACCAATAATCATCTGAAGGAGCAAGATTACCATTAAAAGTTCCGTCCCAACCTTCACCAATAGCTGATATTTGTTTTACTAATTTACCATATCTATCATATATGTGTATAACGGAGTTAGCATAGAATTGCTCATTTGCTCCTTTAACATTCCATGAATCGTTGTATCCATCACCATTTGGAGTGAAATATTGAGGAACTCCAAGAACAGAAATTAACTGTTCACTTATTCCACAGCCATTTAAGTCTTTTACATATATTGTATGAAAACCCATTGGTACATTGGTAAAAATATTCGAATCTTGATAAGGTCCATAAGGTTCTTGAATGCTGTATACATAATCTCCTCCATTGCCAGAAACAATAACTTCTACAGAGTTGTTTTCAGATAAATCAATAATATTGATATCATCAATTGTTGCAATTACTGAAGTGGTAACTTCTATTGTCCTTGTTTTTGGGCAACCAAATGAATTGGTAACAACAACTGTATAAGTTCCACCTGTATTAACAGTTATTGTGTAATTTGTTTCACCTGCAAGTAAATTTCCTTCTAAATACCATTGGTATGTGTAGGCACTTGAAGGTGTTGCATCTGTAATTCCAGCATCTAATGTTACTGTGAAAGTTGGAAGATTTGTGCACACAAGTTGATTTGCCCATCCATTTTGATTTAAATCAATACTAGGAGTTGGATTTACAATAAAATTTAAAACTGTTGAAACAGGACAACTAGGATTTAATGGATTTGTTAATGTAATTGTTACATTTTGAGTTCCTGTTGTAAAAGTTGGTGGTAAATTATTCAGAATTACTGTACCATCTTGAAGTGTAAAAGCTATATCAAACCCTGTTTGCCCTTGTAAAATTGTTGGTAGTATATTTGTAGTGTCGAAATCTAATTCACCATCTTGATCAGCCGGATCGGTTTCGTCATCACAAAAAGTTAATTGATTTGGTAGCAAAGGAAATATTTGAGGCAAATCATCAACTATAAACTGAATTGTTTTCTCGTAATAACATGGACCATCAGTAGCCAATGAAGGATTATTTGTTAATCTTACAGTGATAGTTTGAGTTGTATTTACAGAAAAAGGATTTGTCATAGTAAATTGAACTCCAGTTGCATCATAATAAGTTACATCAATATTTGTTTGCCCTTGAAGAATATCGTTTTCAAGAGTAGAAGTATCGAATCCATAAATTCCATCATGGTCGTCATCACAGTGGCGTATAACATTGTTCACTCCTACAGTATTAAATACAGGAGTTGGTTCAACGATAACATTAAAAGTTTTGAATCCATAACATCCGTTATTGATATTACTGTCAACACGAACCCAAATTGTTTGTTGATTTGGATAGCCAATATTTCTATAATTTGAAATATTTGTGATGGCTAATGAATTACCATTAGTATCATTTTCAGCATTAAAATCGGCTTGGTTTTTATAAAATTTAATAGTGAAATCTGAAGTTGGAATTGGTAATTGCGCTAAAGTGTTGTTGTAAATTTGCGTAAAGTCAAATGTTGCAATTCCGTCGTATTCGTTATTTGTAGCATTAATATAATCATCACATTTTACTTGATTAGGTATGATAAAGCTAGCAGGTAACTGAGGTGTAGATACTATCAAGTCTAATCTTGCGACACTGAAACAGTTATTTGCATTTTGAACTCTTACCCACACGGATGTATTTGCTGTAGTAAATGCAATAGGATTTGAAATTAAAAATGCTGTATTATTGGTTTGAGCTGCAATTTGATTTGTGAAAAACGTAAAAGTTTCACTTGCTGCATTTGCAGAAAAAAATGGATTTTTTTCGTTTAAATTGAAAGTTGAAATACCATCAGTATTATCGTCACATTGAATTAATGATAATGGTGAAACCACCACAGGTAAAGCATAAATTGATAAAGTAGCGTCACCAGAAATTAGTCCGCATGAGTTCCCTGTTCTGTTTAATACTACTCTATATTTGTAGCCAGCCATCGATACTGTAGTATTATTAACAGCTAAGGTAACAGTTGTAGCTCCTGCATAATTTGTATTGTTTACAATATTTGACCAAGTCAAACCATTATCAGATGATACTTGCCATTGATAAGTAGTTATAGGTGTTGATGTTGTTAACGTAAATGTTGTTCCTTGAAATTCACAAGAAAATTGATTCGAAGGTTGTGTTGTTATTACAATTGGAGCAGGTGTGAAATAATTAGAATTTGGGTTAACATAACCGGTTCCACTAGTTACAACACCATTGTTTGGATTTACTGTCGGAGGAGTTGTAGCTCCTAAAATTCCATCATTGTTTCCATCTACATATCCAGCTTCGATTACATCATTACAACCATCTCCATCACTATCTAAATCTAAATAATTGTTTAATAAATCACTATCAGTATTTGCGATGCTATTCGCAATGATTCCGCTATCAGGAGTGGTTTCTAAAGTGTCTAACCAACCATTTATGCCAAAATTAGGTCCATTAAATACTCCATTTGAATTAGAATTTGCTAAAGAATATCCAGATTCATTTAAATCGTAAATTCCATCATTGTCAGAATCTAAATCAGTATAATCTGCTATTCCATCATTATCAGAATCAACTGGTGTTAGACCGGTGTTGTAGGCATCATCAATTCCGTCATTATTAGCATCAATATTTGATACAGCAACAAAATTTGCGCCTTGTACTTCGATATAATCAGGAATCCCATCATTATCACTATCATAATCAAACTGGTCAAATACACCATCACTATCATAGTCTTTTGGTACACAAGTTGCTATAATTTTGAATGTTGATTTGTTTGGTAAAGCATCAGATAAATTTCTATGAGAAAAACTTATTGAAGTTACTTGACTGGCCATAAATTTGAATGTTCCTGTTCCTGCAGCTAATGGTGTTGTACTATTTAATCTAAATCGAATTTCGAAAGAAGAATATTCGGTAACACCGCTTTCAAAAATTCCATCATAGTTGGTATCAATTAATAATTGATTTGTTGGATTTAAAACGGTTATTGTTTTATTTATTGGTGAATTGATAATAAATTCAGCATTAGCATCTAATAAATCAGTTGAGTTTGCTGTTGCAACATACTCAATTGCTAACGATATAGGTTGAGGAAAAGTAAGTTGATATTTAACTGTATTTGTTTTTCCTGGTGGAATATCTGTTACAAAACTTCCATCTGCATTTCCAATAAAAGGCGTTGCACTTGCCGTTGTTGAAGTTGAAATTGCTCCAGTATATGAATTTGAATATGTTCCAACGGCTACTGATCCTGCAAGAGGATTTGCTAAGGAAACATTTTGATTTCCAAATGATTCATCACAATTTGTAATTCCATCACCATCATAATCTTGATCAATACTATCATTAGCATTATCACTATCGGAGTTCGTTGGACAGGTACTTACAGGAATTTCATCTGAAAATAAATCAATACCACATTCCGTTAATGTTGCTTTTACTTTATAATATCCAGGTTGAAGAGGAGTGTATGAACTCGATGTTGCACCTGTAATCGCTACTCCATTAAAATACCATTGAAATACATTAAAACCACTTAATGAGCTTATTTCTAAGTTCACATTTGGAATACAATTTGAATTACTTCCTGCAACTGGTTGAAAAACTACTTCAGGTTTAAAGGTAAATCCGGAATAAAATCCACCATAGGTTGCAGCTCCACTTGTTCCATAGTATGATAAATATACTTGCTCAGAAGAGAATACGGAGATATTTCCATTTAATCCCTCAAAAGTATAGGTTACATAATTTGTATTTCCTATTACTGCAAATGGACCGTTAACATTAATACTTGATGGCAAACTTGTTAAGGTGTAGTTTGTTCCATTAATAATAAAATTTAATGT
>CANGUP010000048.1 GCA_947457105.1 Flavobacteriaceae bacterium | reverse complement strand
ATTTTCTTTCCAATAGCTGATATTATTTCGTCGTTAACATTAGGTTTTGTAGTACTTTATGGAGGTTTTCACATTTTAGATGGTGACAAATTTACTACGTTTGGAGATTTATTCTCTTATACAATGTTTATCGGAATGTTGTTCAATCCGTTGCGTCAAATTGCAGATAAATTCAACGAGATGCAAATGGGAATGATTGCTGCCAATAGAGTTTTTGATATTTTGGACACCGAAGAAGATGTGCAACAAACTGGAACTATTGAAGCCAAACATTTTGCAGGAAACATCAGTTTTGAAAACGTTAGATTTAGCTATATCAAAGATGAGGAAGTTTTAAAAGGCATTTCATTAGAAGTAAAATCAGGTGAAACTATCGCGATTGTGGGTTCAACTGGCGCGGGAAAGTCTACAATTATTAATTTGTTAAATCGTTTCTACGAAATCAATTCAGGAACAATTTCTATCGACAACCAAGATATTAACACTTTTACTTTAGAAAGTTTACGTGCTCAAATTGCAGTGGTTTTGCAAGATGTATTCCTATTTGCTGACACCATTTATAACAACATTACCTTAAACAATACTAATGTTTCTCGTGAAGAAGTTATTGTTGCTTCTAAGAAAATTGGTGTTCACGAGTTCATTATGAGTTTGCCTGACGGATATGATTATAATGTAAAAGAACGTGGCGTAATGTTATCGTCTGGACAACGACAATTGATTGCTTTTTTACGTGCTTATGTTAGCAATCCTAGTATTCTTATTTTGGATGAAGCTACGTCTTCTATCGACACCTATTCTGAAGAATTGATTCAAAGAGCAACAGAAACTATTACAAAAGATAGAACTTCCATTGTAATTGCACATCGATTGGCAACTATTGTAAATGCTGACAAAATTATCGTCATGGACAAAGGTCAAATTGTAGAATCTGGAACGCATCAAGAATTGGTTACCAAAGAAAATGGTTATTACAAGAACTTGTACGATTCACAATTTTCTGAAGCAATCTAAAAACCATTTCGTTTTTATTATATTTGATAAAAATTAAATAAAACTATGGCATTTACTATTGCAATTTCAGACGAAAGAACTCCTTTAAAAAACAATACTTGGTTAAAAATTTTCATCGGATTTTTTCTGATAAATTGGATAAATTCTTACGTAGGAAATACCGATACAGCCAATTGGATTTTAGAAAACACCTTAGTTTTTCTATTTCTAGGTTTTATGATTTTTACATATAAAAAATTCATTTTCAGCGATTTGAGTTATTTATTGATTTGCATTTACTTATGTCTTCACGTTTATGGTTCTAAATATACTTATGCCGAAAACCCATTTGGATATTGGTTGAAAGACGCTTTAGATTTATCTCGAAATCATTATGATAGAATTGTTCATTTTAGTTTCGGATTTTTGTTAGCTTACCCAATGCGCGAAATGTTTTTGAAATGGTTAAAATTTCCTTCGTGGGTTGCTTGGACATTACCTATTGAAGTTACACTTTCTATTAGTGGTTTTTACGAATTGATAGAATGGGCAGTTGCCGACGTTTTCTTCAAAGCGCAAGGTGATGCTTATCTTGGAACTCAAGGCGATATTTGGGATGCACAAAAAGATATTTTCTTAGCATTTTCAGGAGCCATTATTGCAACCACTATTGTTTCAATAATCAAAAGAATGATTACAAAATAATTTTATGAATTACAAAAAAGTAAAATCTAAAGTTGAAACCTTTCACAATCAAAGAAAAACTAAAGAAGCTGCCAATTGGATTATTCAACATTTCCAATTAGATGATCATTATTTAAAAGGATTTGAATTTAGAGAAAAAGCCGATCCAAGTATGATTTTTCTTACGACCGAAGGTGATTTTGGTGGACAACAAATCATAAGAATTCCTGAAAATTCTTTTCAATTCCCATTGCCTTTGATGATTTCTTTAATTGCACACGAGATGGTTCATGTTCATCAAAAAACACGTCAACCTTTTGTACTAGACAAAAACGAACGCGAATGGCAAGCTTACTATGAAATGCTGTCCCAAAAGATTTTCCCAAATATTCCTGAAATTTCTAATTTTCATAAAAAAGCATTTGATTACTACAATAGAATGGGCGAAGGTTCAGAATTACAAGCAAATTACGCAGAACAAAAGAAAGAAGTTGAGGAATTGATTGCTTCATTAGGTTAGAAGATGGAAGATGGTCAAACTTTTAAACTTATAAACTCATAAACTTTTAAACTTTTTTACTAATTTTGCAATCTCATTTAATTACGAAATAACATTTAAAATGAAATACGATATTATTGTTTTAGGAAGTGGTCCAGGCGGTTATGTTACAGCAATCCGTGCTTCACAATTGGGCTTTAAAGTAGCTGTTATTGAAAAAGAAAGTCTTGGTGGAATTTGCCTTAATTGGGGTTGTATTCCAACAAAAGCGCTTTTAAAATCGGCTCAAGTATTTGATTACCTAAAACATGCTTCCGATTATGGATTAACCATTAAAGAATTTGACAAAGACTTTTCTGCTGTTGTAAAACGTTCACGTGATGTTGCTGACGGAATGAGCAAAGGAGTTCAATTCTTGATGAAAAAAAATAAAATCGATGTTATTGATGGTTTTGGTAAGATAAAACCAAGTAAAAAAGTAGATGTAACAACTGCTGACGGTAAAGTTACTGAATATTCAGCTGACCATATCATCATTGCAACTGGAGCTCGTTCAAGAGAATTACCAAATCTTCCTCAAGATGGTGTAAAAGTTATTGGATACAGACAAGCAATGACCTTACCCACTCAACCAAAGAAAATGATTGTGGTTGGTTCTGGTGCGATTGGTGTTGAATTTGCACATTTCTATAATTCAATGGGAACTGAAGTTACAATTGTGGAATTTATGCCAAATATTGTTCCAGTTGAAGACGAAGATATTTCGAAACAAATGGAACGTTCTATGAAGAAAGCTGGTGTAAATATCATGACAAATTCATCAGTAGAGCGTATTGACACATCAGGAAGTGGCGTAAAAGCTTATGTAAAAACAGCTAAAGGTGAAGAAGTTCTTGAAGCAGATGTTGTACTTTCTGCAGTTGGAATTAAAACAAATATCGAAAATATTGGTCTTGAAGAAGTTGGAATTGCAACTGATAGAGACAAAATTTTAGTAAACGCATACAACCAAACTAATGTACCAGGATATTATGCTATTGGCGATGTAACACCAGGTCAAGCCTTGGCGCACGTTGCATCTGCTGAAGGAATTAATTGTGTTGAAAAAATTGCAGGTTTACACGTAGAACCAATCGATTACGGAAACGTTCCTGGTTGTACTTATGCAACTCCAGAAATCGCTTCTGTTGGTTTAACAGAAAAACAAGCTAAAGAAAAAGGATACGAATTGAAAATTGGTAAATTCCCATTCTCAGCATCAGGGAAAGCAACTGCTGCTGGAACAAAAGATGGTTTTGTAAAAGTAATTTTTGATGCAAAATATGGCGAATGGTTAGGTTGCCATATGATTGGTGCTGGTGTGACGGATATGATTGCAGAAGCAGTTGTAGCAAGAAAATTAGAAACTACTGGTCACGAAATTCTAAAAGCAATTCATCCACATCCTACAATGAGCGAAGCTGTTATGGAAGCTGTGGCTGATGCTTATGGCGAAGTAATACATTTGTAAATAGTAAATAGTAAATAGTAAATACAAATTATAAATATCAATCCGTCTCGTTTATAAAATGAGACGGATTTTTTTTGTTCATTTTTTTCACAATATATCCAATAAAATGTTGTAACTTTATTTTAATCATTTCATAATGAAACTAATTCCTTAAAAATGAACATGATTTCAAAGTTTATAGAATCTTTAAAATCGTTCTTTATTGAAATCGGTGAACTATCCTATTTCACTGGTAAATTTTTTGTTGAAGTTTTCAAACGTCCATTTGAATTCAAAGAATTTATTAGACAATGCTATTACATGGGAAACCGCTCTTTACTTCTTGTTGCTGTTACAGGATTTATTATAGGATTGGTTTTTACTTTACAATCAAGACCAACTTTAGAAGAATTTGGTGCTGCTTCCTGGATTCCATCAATGGTGAGTGTTTCATTAATTCGTGAAATTGGTCCAATAATAACGGCTTTGATTTGCGCAGGAAGAATCGGATCAGGAATTGGAGCCGAATTGGGCTCTATGCGAGTTACTGAACAGATTGATGCCATGGAAGTTTCGGGAACAAATCCTTATAAATATTTGGTAGTTACTCGAGTTTTAGCCACAACATTGATGCTACCGCTTTTAGTCTTTTTTGGCGATGTAGTAGGAATTTATGGTTCTTATTTAGTAGAGAATCTAAAAGCGGATGTCTCTTTAACACTATATCTCAATCAAGTAATAAATATTTTAGAATTTAGTGATCTAATTCCATCAACTATCAAAAGTTTTTTCTTTGGATTTGCCATCGGAATTGTAGGAAGTTTTAAAGGATATAATTGCAAAAAAGGAACTGCAGGAGTTGGAAAAGCTGCTAATGAAGCTGTTGTTTTCATTTCCATGTTACTGTTTATTATTGACTTTATAGCGGTTTTTGTAACTAATATATTTTATGATTTATGATGGAAAAAAGGAACATAAAACCAATTATAGAAGTAAAAGATTTACACAAAAGTTATGGAACGAATCATGTTTTAGATGGATTTCATTTAGACTTATATGAAGGTGAAAATCTTGTAGTCATGGGTAAATCGGGTTCAGGTAAATCGGTGATGATTAAATGTTTAATCGGTTTAGAACAATCTGATAGCGGTTCGATTCTTATCATGGACAAAAACATGAACGATATTCATAGAGAAGATTTAGATGAAATTAGAACCGAAGTTGGATTTCTTTTTCAAGGAAGTGCTTTATATGATTCCATGTCGGTCAGAGAAAATTTAGAATTTCCGTTACGAAGACATACCAAAAAATTTGGAGTAATTGAAGATACAACTCCACTTGTTATGGAAGCTTTAGAAAATGTTGGGTTGGCAAATACTATCAATTTAATGCCAAACGAACTATCTGGCGGAATGAAACGTAGAATCGCTTTAGCACGAACTTTGATTCTAAAACCTAAAATAATTTTATACGACGAACCCACAACTGGTTTAGATCCAATTACATCAAAAGAAATTATTATTTTAATGAAATCAATTCAAGAAAAATATAAAACTTCATCAATTATAATCACGCATGATATTGATTGCGCTAGAGTCATAGCAAATCGTATGATTTTATTAATCGACGGAATTAATTATGCTGAAGGAACTTTTGCAGAATTATCTGCATCAAAAGATCCAAAAATTGAAGCTTTTTTTAAATAAAATAGAACATGGAAAAATCAACAAATCAAAAAATTAAACTTGGAATATTTGTCATAATTAGCTCATTATTTTTCATTATCGCCATCTATTTTATTGGTAATAAAAAAGATATGTTCAATGAAACAATTCAAATAAGTGCTGTTTTCAAAAATGTAAATGGTTTACAACACGGAAATAACGTTCGTTTTTCAGGAATAAACGTTGGAACTGTGAAAAAAATTATTATAGTAAATGATTCACTTATAAAAGTTGATATGCTAATCGAGGAAGATATTGCATCCCATATTAAAAAAGATGCGATGGCTTCAATTGGTTCAGATGGTTTGGTTGGAAACATGATTGTAAATATAATTCCAGGTAAAAAATCTAATGAAATGGTTAAAGATGGTGATGTAATTCTATCTGAAAATAAAACATCAACCGATGAAATTCTAAAAACGATAAATTCTACCAGTGAAAATGCTAAGTTAATTACAGATAATTTGGTAAAAATCACCAATCAAATCAATAGTAAAAAAGGTACTATCGGAATGTTGATAAACGATACCGTAATGAGTGACCATTTGAAACAAACAATTTGTAATTTAAAAGTAACAACCCAAAGTACTTCAAAATCAATGGCTAATTTGAATAAGATAATCACTGATTTAAACAATAAAGACAACGTTGTTGGAGCATTGAAAGATACTGTCACAGGAAGAAAAATAAAAATGATTATTGTGAATTTAGAAAAATCTAGTGAACAAATCAATAAAACAATAACAAATTTAAAAGACGGAAAAGGAGCTTTAAATTACCTTTCAAATGATCCAAAATTGGTAAAACAAATTGATTCTACTATGATTAATTTAAACCAAGCAAGCAGTAAATTAAACGAAAATTTGGAAGCTTTGAAGCACAATTTCTTTTTCAGAGGATATTTCAAAAAACAAGAAAAAGCTAAAGCTAAAGCCGCAAAAAAATAAAAAACAACATCAATTTACAAAGAAATAATCCTCAATTACAAAAAGTAGTTGAGGATTTTTTATACTATTTAATAAAATAAATCGTTTTCAGAGGAAATCAAAACTATAATCAAATGAAAAACTTTTTCTTCTTAATTTGTTGCTTATTTAGCAACATTGTATTCTCTCAAAACGCTATTAATGATGACAATACCGTAAGTGTTGTTGGAGTTGGAACCAAATCGACTTTCCCAAATGCTGCACATATTACTATTGCCGTTAGATTTGTAAAACCAGCACTTCGTGATGCTATGAATGAAACGCAAAAAACTTCAAAAGACGTACTTGCTATAATCAAAAAATACGTTTCAGACACTACCGATATTAAGGTAAGTCTGATTTATACTGACAAAGAATTCAAATACGACAATGCTCAAAAGAAAGAAGTATTTGTAGGTTTTGAATCCAATCAAAAAATTATTTTTACACTAAAAGACATTAAAAGAATGCAAGATTTCACAGAAGAAATTCTAAAAACTAAAATCTACGAAATTGAAAAAGTAGGGTATTTTCACACTGAAGCTGCTACTTTTATGAAACAAGCACAAGAACTTGCCGTAGCTGATGCCATTGAAACAACTGAAAGATTAGCTAGAGCCGCAAAACTAAAAGTTGGAAAAATTACATATCTTAAATCCACCAATAGTCCTGTGAATGCAATTAATATGTCGGTAAACTCAGGAAATCTTCAAACCTACAACAAAAGTATGGGAGGCGAAGGTGTTTCAGCAAGCGGTCAATTACTGAATTATACAGCAAATGTAAATATGAATACCAAGATTGATTAATCTTTTTAGATGCCGAATACGAATCCTCAATTGCAAAAATAATTGAGGATTTTTATATTTGATAGATTAAAACGGAACAAATGGAAAAACCAAAATCTACCGACTAGTACATTTCTAGCTTTCCAGAAGAAACTCAAATTCTCTTACAAGAAGTTAGAAAAACCATGAAGAATGTAGCTCCAGATGCCTATGAGATAATCAGTTACGGAATTCCTGCTTATAAATTAAATGGAAAAGCTTTGGTCTATTTTGCAGGTTACAAAAACCATGTTGGATTTTATGCAACACCAATTGGACATATAGAATTTACAGAAGAACTAGCTAAATACAAAAAAGGAAAAGGTTCGGTTCAATTTCCCATAAACGAACCAATGCCTTTAGATTTGATAACAAAAATTGTAAAATTTAGAATTTCAGAAGTACTCAAAAAGTAATTTAAATCCCTTTCAATCCATCGATCAGAGCATCAATATCTTCTTTAGAATTGTAATGACTGAAAGATATTCGAAGGCTTGGTTTTTTCAAATCTTCTTCTGCTAAGATTTCTGACAATACGTGTGATGGTTTTACACTTCCACTTTGACAAGCGCTTCCGCGAGAAACAGCAATTCCTTTCATATCTAAATTAAATAAAATCATAGCCGTTTTTTCTTCTGAAAAAGGAAGTAAAACATTCAAAATATTATAAAAAGTATCACTTCCGTTGACTTTAATCTCAGGAAAATTGAGTTTCAATTGTGTTTCACAATAGCTTTTCAAGTCTGAAATAGCTTGTCGTTCTTCCACTAAATGTTCGTAAGATAGTTCTAATGCTTTAGCCATTCCTGCAACTTGATGCACTGCTTCAGTTCCGGCACGAAGTCCTTTTTCTTGCTCGCCACCATATAAAAAAGGCTGTAAAACGATACCTTTTTTTACATAAGCAAATCCTGCACCTTTTGGTCCATGAAATTTATGCGCACTTGCAACTGCGAAATCAATAGGAAGTTCATGTAAATTAAACTCCTTTTTGCCAACAGATTGAACCGTATCACAATGGAATAAAGCATCATGCTGATGACAAATTCTACCTACTTTTTCAACATCTAAAACAGCCCCAATTTCATTATTCACATGCATTAATGTTACTAAAGTCTTGCAACTCTTAGCTAATAAAGTTACCAAATGAGTAATATCAATAGTTCCTGAAGGCAAAATGTTTACATAGTCAACTTCAATTCCGAATTGCTTCTGCAAATTTTTAACGGTGTATAAAGTAGCGTGATGTTCTACTTTGCACGTAATGATTCTTTCTACTTTCAAGTCATTTACAACACTTTTAAGAATCCAATTGGTAGCTTCAGTAGCATTAGCGGTAAAAATAATTTCTTGCGCATTACACCCCATAAGTTTGGCAACAGACTTTCTTGAGGTTTCTAGAATTGTTTTTGCACTTCTACCAAAACTGTGTGTAGACGATGGATTTCCAAAATCATTTTGAAGTACACCAATCATTTCATTGATTACTTCATGTCGAACTTGAGTTGTTGCTGCGTTATCGAGGTATATTTTTTTCATGAATTCTAAACTAGCTTCAACATCTTTTTGTGCTGAATTTATATTTCTATTTGGATATTATTAATGCAAAAATACTGATTATTATTTTACGTTTTGCTTAAAATAAACTTCCGTTGCACCCAATCCATATTTTTGATAATTGGCATCTTGGAACGAAATATTCTCATATCGTTTTAACATAAAATCCAATTCGGCTTTCAAAACTCCTTCGCCAACACCGTGTATAAAAACGATTTTCGGAATGCGATTTCTTATGGCAAATTCAATGTGTCTTTTTGCAGTTTCTGTTTGAATATTTAAGATGTCAAAATTGTTCATTCCACGAAAATTTTTAACTAATTTTTCGATATGTAAATCAAATTCTGGAATGCCTTTTTCAATCTTATCCGACTTAAAAACTGGAACATTATTCTTTTTTTTAGGTGTTGAATCAATATTTTTTTTATGTAAAGTATCAGTTGTATTGATTGAACCTAAATAATTGGTATTGTTTTCTTTAATCAACTCATTGACAAAATATGTCATCAAAAATCCGTCTGTAGTTTCGATGGTAACACCATTATTTTCTACAGCAACAACAAAACCATTTATTGCTTCATCTAAAACCGAAACCTTATCGCCTACTTCAAATTTTTTCGCTGTCATTTTCATCATCTTTTGGTGAAACTTTTGCTGATAATTTCATCATGCCAAACATAAAAATTAGGACGGCAATTATCGTAATATACAAGTTAGGCTTCTCACTATTTTGATTCCAAAAAGCAACAAAAAAAGCAATCAGCAAAATGGGAATTAATAATTTTTTCATCATCGTTATTTTAAAAAATCAAAAATAGAAAACTTAATATTAGATTGATGTATTTTAATTTTTTATTTGTAAAATTGTAAAATAATAAATGCAAATAATGGAAGATAAGATGTTGCCTTGTATGTTTAAGCAAACTTTCGGAATAGATTGTATTGGATGTGGAACGCAACGTTCACTAAATTTGTTACTCCATGGGAACTTTAGTGAAGCTTTTAAAATGTTTCCTGCCATATACACAACACTACTTCTTGGCCTATCGCTTTTGCTTTTTATTTTTGATAAAAAAAGAAATTATCAAAAAATAGTGATATCGCTTGCATTGGTGAATGCAACTGTTATGATTATTTCTTATGTTTACAAAATGAAATTTATATACTAACCAATAAAAACTAAAAAATGGAAAATCAAAAATTACCTAATGCTACGGCAGTTCTCGTTCTCGGAATCATTTCAATTTTAACTTGTTGTTGTTATGGAATTGTTGGATTAATACTAGGAATTATCGCGCTTGTATTGGCTAAAAAGGACATGGAATTATACAAAGCTTCTCCTGAAAAATTTAGCAATTATTCAAACCTAAATGTTGGTAGAATATTAGCTATAATTGGAGTAGTAATTAATGTAGTTTCTTTAATTTATTTCATTTGGATTTTATCATACTTTGGATTAGAAGCGTTACAAGATCCTGCTTTAATGCAAGAAAAGATGAAACAATTACAAGGAATGTAATAAACTATTTTTATTAAAAATATCCGTCAAGTTAATAACTTGACGGATATTTTATTTCTATTTTTATTTGAATTACATACTACCTGCCATTGAAGCAAAGAATGCAACAAATCCAACAATCATAATTAAATAAAGTGAAATTAAAACTATTGTCATAATTCCAAGAAATTTATGGTGTTTCCCTAATTGTACACAAGCATCTGAAAGTGTATCAGAATTTTGAAAATTTAAAGCTTCTTTCATTCCTTTAGCATAGTTATACAAATACAAAACAGGAAAGAAATAAATTACTGCAAAAACTATATAAATTATTGGTATAAAACCTTTAATTAAACCCATAGGACCCATTCCTGATCCATAAGGGTTATCAGGTATTACAGACATTGCTATTCCTGCAAAAATTGCTCCAAGAACCATAAATCCTATTCCAATGAATCCAAGAATTGCCAAAAATGTAGACCATTTGGCACTTTCTCTTAATCCTGCGACTGCTTCTTGGTTTAATTGTAAATTGTTTTGGTTTTCCATAAAGTAATTGTTTTTGGTTATTAGTTGGTTAAAATTTTACTTTTCAAACTGCTTCAAAGTGTTGATAATAATCGAAATACAATCTAACAATTGCTCTTCGTTCATAACCAATGGCGGAGCGAAACGAATAATATTTCCATGAGTTGGTTTTGCCAACAATCCGTTATCGCGCAATGCCATACAAATATTCCAAGCTGTGTCACTTTCTTCAGTATCGTTTATTACAATCGCATTTAGCAAACCTTTTCCACGAACTAAAGTTGCAATATTTGAGGTTTTTACAAACTCACCTATTTTTTCTCTGAAAATTTTTCCTAAACGACGTGCATTTTGAGATAAATTTTCATCATTAACAACTTCCAAAGCAGCAATGGCAACAGCACCTGCAACAGGATTTCCACCAAAAGTAGAACCATGCTGACCTGGTTTGATAACATTCATAATGTGATCATTAGCCAAAACAGCCGAAACTGGATAAGCACCACCTGATAAAGCTTTACCAAGAATTAAAATATCTGGAGCTACATAAGTTGCTTGTTTTTCGCAAGCATTTTCACAAGTACAATTTCCGCAAACTGCTAATATTGAACCTGTTCTTGCAATTCCGGTTTGAACCTCATCTGCGATAAACAAAACGTTGGCAGCTGTACAAAGTTCTTTAGCTTTCGCCAAATAATCTTCTGCTGGCGTATAAACTCCAGCTTCACCTTGGATAGGTTCTACAAGGAATCCTGCAATATTTTTAGACGATTTAAGCGCGTTTTCTAATGCTTCGATATCATCGTAAGGAATTTTGATAAATCCTGCTGTATAAGGTCCAAAATTCTTTCTTGCGTTTTCGTCATTAGAAAACGAAATGATTGTAGTAGTTCTTCCGTGGAAATTTCCATCACAAACTATAATTTGTGCTTCATTTTCATTAATTCCTTTTTTCTCATACGCCCATTTTCTACAAAGTTTTAAAGCCGTTTCTACCGCTTCAGCACCAGTATTCATAGGAAGTACTTTATCAAATCCGAAGTATTTTGTAACAAATTCTTCATAAACTCCCAACTTATCGTTGTAAAAAGCTCTTGAAGTTAAAGTTAAAGTCTGCGCTTGATTAACCATTGCTCCCACAATTTTTGGATGACAATGTCCTTGATTTACTGCAGAATAAGCCGAAAGAAAATCGTAATACTGTTTTCCTTCAACATCCCAGACATAAATACCTTCTCCTCTACTCAAAACTACTGGTAGTGGATGATAATTGTGAGCTCCGTATTTATCTTCTAATGCAATAGCATCGGCAGAGCTCATTTTTTCTAAAACTGACATAATTTTTTCTTTTTTAATCTAAACTCGTTTCAGATTCTTTCAAAATATCAATTCCTTCTTGTGGAGAGAAATCATCCATAAACTTCAGCAAAAGTAATAAATTTAACTTCCGATTTTCAAATTTCAAATCTGAATTCTATTTTGCCTTACTTCGAGTGATTTTATGTTTTAAAAACGCTAGTTTTTGAAATATAAAATTTTATCGAGAACCCATAAAAAAATAATACCTATGCTTCTAAATTCTCAATACATTTTTTATATAATTGCTCCGTCTCAATTACATAAAAAACAATCGAAGTGACGAATTTGGTAGATTGACGAATTCGTTTTCAAACTCGAAACCCGAGAACCGCAACTCGTAACTTTTAAACTACTTCTTAATCTTTTCCAAAATATCATTCATCATTTCGATTTGCACTTTTTGAATTTCGATTAATTCTTGTTGTTGGTGCATGATTAGATGATCTAATTTTTCGTCGAGCATTCTGATTTCGAGTTCCGATTTTAGGTTAATCATATAATCTTTTTTGGCTCTTTCTCGGTCTTTTTCTTCTTGACGGTTTTGACTCATCATGATAACTGGAGCTTGAAGTGCTGCCAAACATGACAAAATCAAATTCAGTAAAATAAATGGATAGGGATCAAATCCTTTGTTCATCAATAAACATACATTGGACGCTATCCAAATCATAATGAAGATAAAAAACGAAATTATAAACGTCCAACTTCCACCAAAAGCAGCTACTTTATCAGCAATGACTTGACCATACGTTCGATTATCTATCTTATCTTCTACTTTGTTTACAAAAGACTTATTGCCTTTAATAGATTTGACAACTTTCTTTTGTAAATCAGTAAGTTCACCAACTTCCGATTGAAGGAATTTAGAAATATACTTCTCACGATAAATATTCAATTCGCTGTCTGCGATAAATTGATTGGAATCGAAATCGGGATGTTCTTCTTTGATTATGTTCAAAATAGGAATGCGTATAGAATTTCCCAAAACTTTTTCTTTCTGTGGGAATTCTATTCCTGAAATAGCTGATTTAAAAGTGACTTTTGAATTCATTTTTTTAGTTTAAAAGTTTAGGTGTTTAAAAGTTGGCTAACAAACACTTCATTACAAAGTTAAACCAAATTAAACTACCTTACCCGTTTTAAACTCATAAACCTTTAAACTTCTTTATGTTTGCCTCAGATTTTTTTGTGAGATATTCTAACTCCAAAAAATTTGTTTTAACCACATAGTAATCATAGGATTTGGATTGTAAATAAAGTTGCTTCACTTTACATAGATTTCATTGCTATGAAAATCAATAGTTTCCTAAAACAACCTTAAACCCTTAAACCTTTAAACTTCCTCATACATTTCCAACAACTTTGTAACCGTATTCCAATTTCTGATGGTTGCTGTGACGTTTAGTTTTTTCTCGATGTATTTTTGGTCCAGTCGAGTTTTCCCTGCGCCTATGTCGTATTTTATGAAGATTCTGTTGCCATCGATTACAGCTTCGTCGGGTTTGAATTGACTTATTTTTAATTCGTTTATGGCAGAACTTGATAATTCTTTAGAAATAAAAGCCACATACAACTTTTTCGAATCAACGTCTTTTTGTTTCAAAAAAGGATTGTTTTTAAAACACAACTCCAAATCGTTTTCACCAATTACAATCACTGGAACTTCGTGACCAAAGGTTTTGAAGATTTCTTGTTTGATTTTGAAACCCACACCAAAACCGCTCTCCTCTTCAGTTTCTACAAAGACATTGCCACTTTGAATATAAGTAACCACATTAGTAAACCCAATGGCTTCCAACGTAGTTTTGAGTGCTTCCATTTTTATCATGTTGTGTCCTGAGACGTTGATGCCGCGAAGTAATGCTAGGTGTTTCATGGTGTAAATATAATCAAAAGATAAATCAAACCAATTTTACAAAATGCGGTGATTATAAAACTTATTTACCGCATTTTTGCGGTGATTAAACAAAATAATCACCGCAAAACTTCTTATTTCAGTAAAAAGATTGTAATTTTACCGCAAATATGCGGTGATTATGTACGTACATCAACTTAAAAATTGGCCAAATTTCACTTGGGATTCAGATGAAGTAAGTTCATTACTTGGAGTTGTGCGTCACCAACAAGGAAAAATATTGGGACAAATGCAAGCACTTGGTTTTGGGCAATTAGAAGAAAATATGCTAGTTGCCTTAACAATGGACGCACTAAAAACAAGCGAAATAGAAGGCGAACTTCTAAATCCGGAACAAGTGCGCTCTTCTATAGCAAAACGTTTAGGAATAGAAATAGCTGGAACAGTTAAATCTGATAGAAATGTGGAAGGCGTTGTAGAAATGCTATTAGACGCAACTCAAAATTACAACAAACCTCTAACCGAAGAACGCTTGTTTGATTGGCATGCGGCTTTATTTCCAACAGGAAGAAGTGGCATGCACAAAATAATAACTGGTGCATGGCGCGATGGAACAATGCAAGTTACGTCTGGTGCAATGGGAAGAGAAATCATACATTTTGAAGCTCCAAAAGCCGAAAAAGTACCATCCGAAATGAACCATTTTTTAGATTGGATTGAAAACGAAAACAAACTTGATAAAGTACTAAAAGCCGCATTAGCACATTTATGGTTTGTAACAATACATCCTTTTGATGATGGAAATGGTCGTATAGGAAGAGCTGTAACCGATATGCTTTTGGCGCAAGCCGATGATAGTTCGCAACGTTTTTATTCGATATCGGCGCAAATACAGTTAGAACGAAATACTTATTACTCGTTATTAGAAAGCACCCAAAAAGGCGATTTAGATTGCACCGAATGGATGGTTTGGTTTTTAAATTGCTTACTGCGTTCGATGAAACAAACCGATGAAACCATAGCCAAATCAATGACTCGCACTAAATTTTGGGAAACTAATAAAACCACAGTTTTTAATGCACGCCAACAAAAAATAGTGCAAATGCTTTTGGATGATTTTTTTGGAAACCTAAACGTTTCCAAATATGCCAAAATAACCAAAACCTCAACCGATACGGCTTTGAGAGATTTGCAAGATTTGGTTAAAAAAGAAGTTTTAGAGCAAGTTGGTAAAGGTAGAAGTACAAGCTATAAAATTAAGGAATGAGTTATTCATAACTAATTCTTCTATTTTACCCTTTTTATCATGTTGTGTCCTGAGACGTTGATGCCGCGAAGTAATGCTAGGTGTTTCATAAAATTAAATATTCTGCTAAATTATATTTTTTTCTTAAAGATTCTTATAAAACAAACCAATACATTATTTTTGCCTCATGGGAAAAAAGAAGACAGACAGAATTATATTTGAAAACGTTACCGTGCTTGATGCTGGTGCCAAAGGTGTTTCGGTAGCCAAAGCTCCTGAAGGACAAGTAATATTCATACCTAACGTTGTGCCAGGCGATGTGGTGGATGTGCAAACATTCAAGAAACGTAAATCGTATTTTGAAGGAAAAGCGATAAAATTTCACTCCTTTTCAGAGAATCGTATAGAACCGGTTTGTGAGCATTTTGGTGCTTGTGGCGGTTGCAAATGGCAAAATATGAAGTATGAACAACAATTGTTTTACAAAAATAATGAAGTCTTCAATAACCTAAAACGCATTGGTAAAATCGATTTACCTGAATTTGAACCCATTTTAGGCTCAGAAAAACAATTGTTCTACAGAAACAAAATGGAATTCGGATTTTCTGATACGCGTTGGTTGACTGAAAGTCAGATTCAATCGAGTGAGGAAAATTTGAGCAAGAAAAATGCTTTAGGTTTTCACGTTCCGAAAATGTGGGACAAGATTCTAGATATTGACAAATGTTGGTTGCAAGAAGATCCATCAAACGATATTAGAAATTCGATAAAAGAATTTGCCGATAAAAACGGAATGACGTTCTTCAATGCCAGAAATCACGAAGGTTTGTTACGTACTTTAATGATTAGAACAGCTTCGACTGGAGAAATTATGGTGTTGATTCAGTTTTTTGAAGACGACAAAGCCAATCGTGAGTTAATGATGGATTTTATTCACGAGAAATTCCCACAAATTACTTCGTTGCAATATGTAATCAATAGCAAAGCTAACGACACACTTTACGACCAAGATATTAAAATATATAAAGGAAGAGATTACATTTTGGAAGAAATGGAAGGTTTGAAATTTAGCATCAACGCTAAATCGTTTTACCAAACCAATTCGGACCAAGCCTATGAATTATACAAAATAACAAGAGATTTTGCTAGTTTAACTGGAAACGAGGTCGTTTACGATTTATATACAGGAACTGGAACTATTGCGCAATTTGTTTCTAAAAAAGCGAAAAAAGTAGTTGGTGTAGAAGCTGTTCCAGAAGCAATTGCTGATGCTAAAGAAAACGCCAAACGCAATGAAATTACTAATTGTGAGTTTTATGTTGGAGATATGAAAAATGTTTTCAATGATGATTTTATTGCAAAACATGGCAAACCAGACGTTATCATCACCGATCCACCAAGAGACGGAATGCATAAAGATGTGGTTGAAATGTTATTAAAAACTGGTGCTCCGAAAATTGTTTACGTAAGTTGTAACTCGGCTACGCAAGCAAGAGATTTGGCTTTGATGGACGAAATGTATAAAGTTACACGTGTGCGACCTGTAGATATGTTTCCTCAAACGCATCACGTGGAAAATGTTGTACTTTTGGAACTTAGATAAGTAAATAGTGAAAAGTGATTAGTAAATAGTCTTTGCTAATCGCTTTTTACAAATCACTAATTACTAAAAAAACTATGAAAAAGATATTTTTATTATTATTTGTATTTTTACTTGTAGGATGTGAGAAGGATGATATTTGTGATGCAAATACTCCTACTACTCCTAGATTAGTAATTGAATTCTATGATTTTAATGCATCAACTGAAACTTTAAAGAATGTAACTAATTTAGGTGTTATTGCGCCAAGTTTTATTGAAGGAATTGGTTTTAATGGAGTTAATAAGATTCAAGTTCCATTAAAAATTACAGAAGATACTACTACTTTGCGTTTCATTCAGAACGGAAGCGATACTAACATAACTAATGATAACGAAGATATTTTAAAGTTTAATTACTCAAGAAATGAAGTTTACATTTCACGCGCTTGTGGTTTTAAAACTTTATTTACATTAAATACTACAAGTCCAATAGTTCCAACAGAACCATTTAGTAGCGCTAGCTCTTGGATAAAAAATATAGTAATTGTAAAAGCTAACCTTGAAAACGAAAATGAAGTACATGTTAAAATATTCTTTTAGTCTACTATTGCTTGTAGCTTCGTTTTTGGGAAATGCTCAAGAAGTGAAAGTCAAAGACAGTATCAAACCAAAAACAGAACGTTATGGTTTGAGATTTGGTGTTGATTTGTTCAAATTAACGCGTTCGTTTTATGAAAAAGACTATCGTGGTATTGAATTAGTTGGTGATTTCAAATTGACTAGAAAGCACTACATCGCTGCAGAAATTGGAACAGAAAACAAAACTGTAGATGATGACCGATTGAACTTTACTACAAAAGGAACTTACCTAAAAGCAGGTTTTGATTTTAATGGGTATGAAAATTGGTTGGGTATGAACAACATGCTATATGTGGGTATGCGCTACGGATTTAGTTCGTTTAGCCAAACTTTGAATTCTTACTCTATTTACAATCCGAATCCTTATTTTGGACAAGCTCCAGAAATACAATCAGGTCAAAAAGACAATGGACTTACAGCGCAATGGGTTGAAGTTTTGGCTGGAGCAAAAGCAGAAATGTTTAAAAATTTCTATGTTGGAATGAGTGTGCGATTAAACTATTTAGTTTCTAATAAAAAACCAGATGGATTTGACAATCTGTACATTCCAGGTTTTAATAGAACCTATGACGGAAAATTTGGAGTAGGAATAAATTACACTGTTTCCTATTTTGTTCCTATTTTTAAATCTGAGGTTAAACCTAAAGAAGGAAAAAAGAAATAATTAATTTATTTCCTTCACTCCTTTTACAAAAATAACTTTCATAAACAATTTTTCACCGTCTTTGGTTTTAACCGCTTGAAATTTTGGCGCAAAAATCGTTGCTATAACAAAAGCTACAACCAAAATCCAAATTCCTTTCAAATCTGTAAACGCTGAGACAGCCACTTGCAACGGCAAAAAGAAAGCCGCAAAACTTAACATGTTGTAAATAAATGATTTTGTTGATTTACTCATCTTGTTTGTTATGAAATTATATATTGTAATTTTAAAAGCAATTATTCGCCTTCTGTAACCTGAAACTTTGTTCGTTTACTTCCTTCGTAAATTTCGTATTTAACCAATCGCGCTTCTAAACTTCCGTTAAAGAGCTTGATTTTTCTAGAAGGTTTTAGTCCAACATGTTTCAATGCTTCTAAGTTTGCCGTAATAAACCAAGCATGCGTTCCTGGATAATTTTGTTTCATGGTATCACCCATTTCTCTGTAAAAACGTTCTAAATCAATATCCAAACGTTCACCATAAGGTGGATTGAAAACCATTTGCAACGGACCAGAAGTTTCTTTTTTAGTGTCAAAGAAATTTTGTTGTTCTACTTTTATGAAGTCTTCAAGGTTAGCATTTTTGATGTTATCAATAGCTTTATTGACAGCACTTGGCGCTTTATCGTATCCTTTTATAGTGTAATTAAATTCACGAGTTCGTTTCATTAATGCATCAATAATTTGATCAAACAAATCGTTATCCCAGTCGTTCCATTTTTCGAAAGCAAATTCTTTTCTATTGATATTGGCTGGGATATTACAAGCAATCATTCCGGCTTCAATAAGAATTGTTCCCGAACCACACATTGGGTCTAGAAAATCAGTTTTTCCTTCCCAACCAGCTAATAATAACATTCCTGCTGCAAGAACTTCGTTTATTGGAGCAATGTTAGTTGCTGTTCTATAACCTCTTTGATGCAAAGAATTTCCAGAAGTATCTAAAGCAACCGAAACTTGGTCTTTATCGATATGAATATTGATTCTTAAATCTGGATATTCCTTATCAATACTTGGACGAACTCCAGTTTTCTCACGAAATTGATCTACAATAGCATCTTTAGCTTTTTGCGATACAAATTGTGAGTGTTTGAAAAAATCAGAGTGAATTGTAGTGTCTATTACAAAAGTTTGATTGGCATTCAAATACTTACTCCAATCAATTCCTTGAATTCCTTTATATAATAAAGCATCGGTTTTTGCTCTAAAATAGTAAATTGGTTTTAAGATTTTTAAAGCGGTTCTCAAAGACAAATTGGCTTTATACATAAATCCTTTATCGCCTTTAAAACTTACCATTCTTGTCCCTATTTCAATATCTTGCGCACCTAAAACACGTAATTCTTGAGCTAATATTTCTTCAAAACCAAAGAAGGTTTTGGCAATCATTTTAAAATTTTCCATCTTTATAAAATCCAATAATCAAATAACAAATTCCAAATAAATTTCAAAAGATAAAATATCAAACTTAAACTTGGAATAACTTCTGCAAAAATACACTAAATTTGTACGCTAGGAATTTTATGAACAAGAATTAATGTCAGAAATCTCAAATCAACAATTTCAAATCAACAATCAGCAATCTTCTTGGTTCGCCTCTTGGTTTGATACACCTTATTACCACATTCTTTATAAAGATAGAAATTACCGTGAAGCACAAATTTTCATGGACAATTTGACGCATTACTTAAACTTACCTGAAAAAGCAAAAGTATTAGATTTAGCTTGCGGAAAAGGTCGTCATTCTATTTATTTAAATCAATTGGGTTATGATGTAATTGGCGCCGATTTATCTGAAAACAGTATCGCTGAAGCTACTAAAAATGCGAATGCAACTTTACATTTTGAAATGCATGACATGCGAGAAAAATTTGAAGATAAATTTGATGCTATCTTTAATCTTTTTACAAGTTTTGGTTATTTTGAAAATGATAATGATGATTTAAAAACATTAGTTGCAATAAAAGAAAGTTTGACCGATTACGGATTTGCTGTAATTGATTTCATGAATGTGCATCAAGTTATTCCGAATTTAGTTCCTGAGGAAGTTAAAACTGTTGATGGAATTGATTTTCATATTAAAAGATATGTTGCCGATAATCATATCATCAAAGAAATTGATTTTGAAGACAATAATGAAAAATACCATTTTACAGAAAAAGTAAAAGCATTGACGTTAGAGGATTTTCAAAACATGATGAACGATGCTGGAATTTATTTATTGGACACTTTTGGTGACTACAAGTTGAAGAAATTCCATAAAAATACTAGCGAACGATTAATTATGATATTCAAATAATGAATTACTTATTACCTTTATTATCAGTTTTAATTGGTTTTTTTATAGCGATAGCATTAAAACCTAGAGTCAAAAAGAATTTAAAATTACTATTAGCTTTTAGTGGTTCTTTTTTGCTTTCATTAACAGTAATTCACTTGCTACCAGAAGTATACGAATCCCACAATCACAATGTTGGTATATTTATAATGATTGGAATTTTGTTTCAAATAATATTAGAATTTTTTTCAAAAGGAGCAGAACACGGTCACGTTCATGGACATGATAAAATGACTCAAATGCCATGGTTATTATTTATAAGTTTATGCATCCATGCGCTTTTAGAAGGTTTTCCTGTTGGTCATCATCATGAATTGGCGCTGGGAATTGCCATTCATCACCTGCCAATTGCCATCATCTTAACCACTTTTTTCTTGAATGCTGAGTTAAATAAAACTGCATTGTTTCTTTTTATGTTAACCTTTGCCATAATGACACCCCTTGGGACTTTCATTTCTGATATTTTTCCAGCTTTAAATCAATACTATAATGAGATTACTGCAATAGTAATTGGAATTTTATTCCACATCTCTTCAACAATTATTTTTGAAAGTAGCGAAGGACATAAATTCAATATTACAAAAATCTCTATGATTATTTTAGGAATTGTTTTGGCTTATTTTATGTAGATTTACAACATGAAAAGATTTCTATATTTTACATTATTTATACAATTACTTGCTTCTTGTAATAATGATATAAAATTTGATAAGAATAAATGGCAGGTAAATTCTGATGGGTTTTACATTCATAGAGATAAAATGATTAATGATTTATTTTCTAAACATAATTTATCAAATTTAACTTATGATGAAATTATAAATTTACTAGGTAAACCTGAAAATTATGCTAATGTAGAAGAAAATGAAATTTATTACAATATCGTAACTGATTATGGATGGGATATCGATCCTGTTTATACAAAAAATTTAAAAATTCAATTCGACACACTAAATAAAGTCAAAGATTATAAAATTGAAGAAATAAAAAAATGAACTTCACTAAAACCACCGAGCAATCTTCCAAATACGAGTATTTAGAAAAAATGTCTGTTTCTGAATTGTTGACAAACATCAATAATGAGGACAGAACCGTTCCGTTGGCAGTTGAAAAAGCGTTGCCTCAAATTGAGTCGTTAGTTGAAAAAGTGGTCGAAAAAATGAAACTTGGTGGTCGCCTTTT
>CANGUP010000047.1 GCA_947457105.1 Flavobacteriaceae bacterium | reverse complement strand
GTTGTTGGAGCAACAAAAGCTGAATATTTTACAGAAATAAGAAAAATAATTCCAAGTAGTTTTCTTTTAGTTCCTGGAGTTGGTGCTCAAGGTGGAAATTTACAAGATGTTTGTAAATATGGAATGAGTGATAATGTTGGGTTACTTATTAACTCGTCAAGAGCCATAATTTATGCATCCAATACAACAGAATTTGCTGAGCAATCGAGAATGGAAGCTTTAAAAATTCAGAAAGAAATGGAAATAATTTTAGATACATTTAGTTCTTAACAAATTTAAATGTTTTTATACCAGTTTCATTTTCTAATTTTATAAAGTAAATTCCATTTTGAAAATGAGCTACATCAATAGAATTTTTAATTTCATTTAAAGAAATAGAACCAACTTCTTGTCCCAAAATGGAATAAATTTTAGCTTTTGTACCCATCAGGTCATTGGTTATTTGTATAGTTAAATTAGCTGTTACAGGATTTGGATAAACAATCAAATCATTTAAATTATTTTGATCTGGTGTTGATAAAAGATTTTCTTGATATACTCTTATATAGTCTACTTCCATCGAGCTCTGGGTAAAATTAGCAGCTACACCAGGTTCAATCGCAATATTTAATAAAAAATATTGTTGCTCATTAAATGGCCATGTATTAGCATTTTTTACTGCTGGATTATAGATGTAATGTACAATATCATCAACACTAAAAATCATTCGTTCAGCAGTCCACTCTAAGGTATAAACATGAAATTCACTTGAAACAGTATTTATTGTTCGACCACCTTTATTTATAGTATTTCCAAAGCTTGACGGAGTATGCATTGCACTTTGAACATAATTTTGGTTAGAACCCCAGTGTTCCATAATGTCTATTTCTCCGCAAGCAGGCCAATTGACTGTGCCATGTGTACTAGTCCAGAATGAGCCAGGTTCAATAATGTTTTTACCTAACATCCATATAGCAGGCCAAGTGCCAGAACCGATGGGCATTTTGGCTCGCACTTCTACGCGTCCATGTTTAAAAGCAAATTTTGAATTTAATCGAGCCGATGTAAATTGTTTAGTTTGTCCTTGATCTGTAAAAGTTTCTCTTTTGGCAACAATATTTAACATGCCATTATTTACGAAAGAATTCACTTGTCTGTTAGTATAATGCTGTAATTCGCCGTTATACCAATTTCCTCCAGCAGGTAATTGTGTTTGTAAAAACCAGTTGTTTGCGTTTACAACTCCATTTCCATTAAATTCATCAGACCAAACTAAATTATTAAAAACAGGTGTGTTGGTAAATGAATAAAGAAAATCATCAATATATGCAACAACTTGATTAGTGTTGTTTTCTCCGTTAACTTGAATCACGACTCTATTGAAATCAGATCTGTATAGTGGATTGGGTGAGCCACCATTTAAATTTATATAGTTATCTATTGCAAAATTGAAAGTTACCACCTGCCATTGGTTTAATACAATTGGTTTTATAATTTCACATTGTGTGCTCCAGGGCTCTGCCAACAAACCATTTTGAAGTTTTAATGAGATTTGATTGGTTTGATTTCCAGTTATACCAGATGAGGGGACATATATCTTTAATGAGAATGTATGGTTTACAGTTAAATTAAAATTTGACGCTGTATCAAATCGCACATTTGCATATTGTCCGCCTGTATCTAAGTATTGTAGTACTTTTGTAGAAGTATTTATTCCAGTTTGAAATGGATTAGTAAAACTATTGTTCATTCCACAGTTATCACCAAACCATGTTGTTATAGTGCCATTTCCTTGAAAATTATCTGATATTGTTTGTGCTTTTGAACTGTTCACAAAGACAACGATAATAAAAAATAAAAAAGTATTTGTACGCACAATTTGATATTTATAAATGAGCAACAAATCTAATCGAAATTTTTAATTGAATATAATTCTTCACCTTTATAAAAACTATACCAAAGGGTCAATAATGTTCAAATAATACAAAAGAATCAAACAATAATAGTATTTTTGTCAAAAAGTAAACTTTTGATTTCCTATACAATATATAAAAATGAAAATTCTAACCAATGGGTAACTTTTGTGCATGGTGCAGGAGGAAGTTCTTCTATTTGGTTTAAGCAAATTAGAGAATTCCAAAAGCATTTTAATGTATTATTGTTAGATTTAAGAGGTCATGGCGATTCTAATTCTCAAATAAAAAAAGCTTTCAAACAAAAATATACTTTCAAATCAATTGCTTATGATGTTTTAGAAGTATTAGATCATTTGCAAATAAAATCATCTCATTTTGTCGGAATTTCACTGGGAACCATTGTAATTCGACAACTCGCAGAAACGCATCCCAATAGAGTGAAAAGCATGATTATGGGAGGAGCGATTTTGAAAATGAATTTCCGCTCTCAAATATTAATGCGATTGGGAAATATTTTTAAATATGTCTTGCCTTATTTGGTTTTGTATAAGTTTTTTGCTTTTGTGATTATGCCTAATAAAAACCACAAGCAATCTCGATTATTATTCATAAATGAAGCCAAAAAGTTATACCAAAAAGAATTTATAAGATGGTTCAAACTCACGGCCGAAATAAATCCTGTTTTGAAATGGTTTCGCCAGCAAGAACTTAATATTCCAACTTTTTATGTCATGGGTGATGAAGATTATATGTTTTTACCATCAGTAAGAAAAGTAGTCGAAAAGCATTATAAATCTTCTAAGTTATTTGTAATTGAAAAATGTGGACATGTAGTAAATGTCGAGCAATCAACTATCTTTAACAATCAAGTTATCGCATTTATTCAAAATCACTAAAACTAACATTGCGATTTTAAGAAAAAAAATGCCAATGCTTTCACAAACACTGGCAATTTTTTTAACTAACCTAAACCAAACAAAATAATAAATCATCATTTATTACCCTACAAATATCTTACTTAATTCTTAATGAGTATGTTAAGATAATGTTATACTTATGTTATTGATTATTAAAATTATAGCAATTATTATTTATTTTCCTGCAAAGCAAAAACTTTTTTCAATAAATCATAGGTTCTGGAGTTTAAATCTGTTCTAATATTCTTTTCCTCCACTGAAATCATTTTGAAGACACCAGTTAATTGATTGGATATTTGTTGCATTTCCGCACAACTAGATAAGGTTAAGCTAATAAAAGTAAAATTGTTTTTCACATGGTGTTTTATTTTCTCATATAGGTTTACAAATATAGTGCCTCAAATGTTTATTTATTTTAAGATTAGGTTAATCCTATTTTTAAAATATTTTTTTAGTTTGTAAATCAGGTAATTGCTTAAAAATATGTAGTCGAAATGATATAAAAATGAGTTGCTTTTTTTCTTAGTAATAAAATCGTATAAAAATTATTAAATTCGTAAATTGCACACCTAAATTTGAATAAAAATTACAAATGGAACCACAAACTCCTTATATTCCTAAAAATAAAGTAAGAATTGTAACTGCAGCGTCACTTTTTGATGGTCACGATGCAGCAATTAATATCATGCGAAGAATTATCCAAGCTACTGGTGTAGAGGTAATTCATCTTGGTCATGACAGAAGTGTCGAAGAAGTTGTAAATACTGCTATTCAAGAAGATGCTAATGCCATTGCAATGACATCATATCAAGGTGGTCACAATGAATATTTCAAATACATGTTCGATTTGCTTAAAGAAAAAGGAGCAGGACACATCAAGATTTTTGGTGGTGGTGGTGGAGTAATTCTTCCTTCTGAAATTTCTGAATTGCACGAATATGGTATAGAAAGAATTTATTCACCAGATGATGGACGTGCCATGGGTTTACAAGGAATGATTAACGATTTAGTTCAACGTTCTGATTATCCAATTGGTGATAAATTGAATGGTGAATTAGCTCATATTGAAGATAAAAACCCAACGGCAATTGCAAGATTAATTTCGGCAGCTGAAAATTTTCCAGAAATTGCAAAAGCAGCTTTTGATGAAATTCATAAGAAAAACGAAACGAATAAAATTCCAGTATTAGGAATCACAGGAACTGGTGGAGCGGGAAAATCATCATTGGTTGACGAATTAGTTAGAAGATTTTTAATTGATTTTCCAACAAAAACTATTGGATTAATTTCAGTAGATCCATCAAAACGTAAAACTGGCGGTGCGCTTTTAGGTGATAGAATTCGTATGAACGCCATCAATAATTCTAGAGTTTACATGCGTTCGTTGGCAACTCGTCAATCGAATTTGGCTTTGTCTAAATATGTGAACGAGGCAATCGAAGTTTTAAAAGCAGCAAAATACGATATCATCATTCTAGAAACTTCTGGAATTGGACAATCGGATACAGAAATTATGGATCATTCCGATGTTTCACTTTACGTAATGACGCCAGAATTTGGAGCAGCAACCCAATTGGAAAAAATCGATATGTTAGATTTTGCTGATTTAGTAGCGTTGAATAAATTTGATAAACGTGGAGCTTTAGATGCCATTCGAGATGTAAAAAAACAATACCAACGCAATCATAATTTGTGGGATGCTGATGTAGAAACGATGCCAATTTTCGGAACAATTGCTTCACAATTCAACGATCCAGGAATGAATACGCTCTACAAATCTATCATGGATAAAATTGTAGAAAAAACAAGAGCTGATTTAAAATCTACGTTCCAAATTACTCGTGAAATGAGCGAGAAAATTTTCGTAATTCCTCCACATAGAACTAGATATTTATCAGAGATTGCTGAAAACAATAGAAAATACGATGAAACTGCTTTAACTCAAGTTGAAGTAGCTCAAAAATTATATGGAATTTATAAAACCATTGAAACCGTTTTTGGAAGCAAACCATCGTTGACAAAAGCTGGAATCGAAGAAACTATTATGCATTCAAAAGATGAAAGTAGAAATGAGTTTTTAAATCTATTAGTAAAAGAATTCGACCGAGTAAAAATGAATCTTGATCCATACAATTGGGAAATCATTTTAACTTGGGATGAAAAAGTAAACAAATACAAAAATCCAATTTATAGTTTTAAAGTTCGTGACAAAGTCATTGAAATTAAAACACATAGCGAAAGTTTATCGCATTCTCAAATTCCAAAAATTTCGTTGCCTAAATACCAAGCTTGGGGTGATATTCTTAAATGGAATTTACAAGAAAATGTTCCAGGAGAGTTTCCATTCGCGTCTGGATTATATCCTTTCAAACGTGAAGGTGAAGATCCATCAAGAATGTTTGCCGGTGAAGGTGGACCAGAAAGAACCAACAAACGTTTCCATTATGTTTCTGCTGGATTGCCGGCAAAACGTCTTTCAACCGCTTTCGATTCGGTAACTTTATACGGAAATGACCCACACGTTCGTCCAGATATTTATGGAAAAATCGGAAATGCTGGAGTTTCGATTTGTTGTTTAGACGATGCTAAAAAATTATATTCCGGTTTCGATTTAAGTCATCCGTTAACTTCGGTTTCGATGACTATCAATGGTCCAGCTCCAATGTTATTGGGATTCTTTATGAATGCTGCCATTGACCAAAACTGTGAAAAATACATTATCGAAAACAATCTTCAAACAGAAGTTGAAGAAAGAATCAACGAAATTTATAAGAAAAAAGGAACTGCAAGACCAAAATACCAAGGTGCTTTACCAGAAGGAAATAATGGTTTAGGTTTGATGCTTTTAGGTGTAACAGGAGACCAAGTTTTGCCTTTGGATGTTTATAATGATATTAAAATTAAAACATTAGCTCAAGTCCGTGGAACGGTTCAAGCCGATATTTTGAAAGAAGACCAAGCACAAAACACTTGTATTTTCTCTACAGAATTTGCGTTACGATTGATGGGTGACGTTCAAGAGTATTTCATCAAACAAAACGTTCGTAATTTCTACTCGGTTTCTATTTCAGGGTATCATATTGCTGAAGCTGGTGCGAATCCGATTTCACAATTGGCATTTACATTAGCAAATGGTTTCACTTACGTGGAATATTATTTAAGTCGTGGCATGAACATCAACGATTTCGGGCCCAACTTATCATTCTTCTTCTCTAACGGAATTGATCCTGAATATGCTGTAATCGGTCGAGTTGCTCGTAAAATTTGGGCGAAAGCCATGAAAAATAAATACGGTGCTAATGAAAGAGCTCAAATGTTGAAATACCACATTCAAACTTCTGGACGTTCTTTACACGCACAAGAAATTGATTTTAATGATATTCGTACAACGTTACAAGCATTGTATGCGATTTATGATAACTGTAATTCGTTGCACACAAATGCATATGATGAAGCGATTACGACTCCAACAGAAGAATCAGTTCGTAGAGCGATGGCAATTCAGTTGATTATTAATAAAGAATTAGGCTTAGCAAAAAACGAAAATCCAATTCAAGGTTCGTTCATCATTGAAGAGTTAACCGATTTAGTGGAAGATGCCGTTTTACAAGAATTTGACCGAATCACGGAACGTGGAGGTGTTTTGGGAGCAATGGAAACGATGTACCAACGTTCTAAAATTCAAGAAGAAAGTTTGTATTACGAAACTTTAAAACACACAGGTGAATTCCCAATTATCGGAGTAAATACATTCTTGAGTTCAAAAGGTTCGCCTACTGTAATTCCTGCGGAAGTAATTCGTGCTACCGAAGAAGAAAAACAATATCAAATCGATATGTTGAACAATCTTCATAAAACAAGTGGTGAAAAAGTTGCAGAACAAATCAACATTATTCAAGAAGCAGCCATCAATAATCAAAACATTTTTGAAAAATTAATGGATGCCACAAAAGTTTGTTCATTAGGACAAATCACAAGTGCGTTGTTTGAAGTTGGTGGTCAGTATAGACGCAACATGTAATATTTCAAAAATATGATTTTGTGTAGAGACAAGGCATTGCCTTGTCTCTTTTTTTTATAAAATAATTTTTATAAATGAAAATTTATCCATTATTTCGCATAACGACATAACATTCAACGCTATGCAAAATAAATTTCAAAACAAATACCGAATTCCTACGACACGTTTACAAACCTGGGATTATTCCAATAACGGTACCTATTTCATTACCATCTGTACCCAAAACCGCGAACATTTTTTTGGAAATATTAAAAATGGAATTATGCAATTATCAGAAATTGGTAAATTGGCAGAACAATATTGGTTGGAAATTCCAAATCATTTTCCGTTTGTAGAATTGGGTAATTTTGTTGTAATGCCAAACCATGTTCATGGGATATTGATAATAAATAAAATTGACAACCCAACATTATCTTCAACCGAATCTGTAGAGACAAGTCATTGCCTTGTCTCTAAAATCAATTTAAATACAACAATTGGTTCATTACGATTTCAAAATCAGGGTAAAAACACGATTTCATCAATTGTTGGTTCCTATAAATCAATTGTGACCAAAACGTCACGTCAAACCCATTCCGATTTCGGTTGGCAATCCCGATTCCATGACCATATAATTCGCAATTCAAAATCATTTGATATTATTCAAAATTATATCTTTGAAAATCCATTAAAATGGAAGAACGATAAATTTTATAAATAATATGACTCCAACCATAAAAACCTACCCAACCACAAAATTTATAGGTAAAAACCGTTCTTTTACCTACGCGGATTATCGTGTTTTTGAATTATGGATCAGTTTTATGCCTCGTCGAAAAGAAATTCAAAATACAATCGGTTCCGAATTATATAATATTCAAATCAATCCTGAGAATTTCGATTTTCAACCGAATACTCCATATACAAAATGGGCAGCAGTAGCTGTTTCAACATTTGATTTTATTCCTGATGGAATGGAAACCTTGGAAATTCAAGAAGGTTTGTATGCTGTTTTTAATTATAAAGGTGATCAAAGCAATGTTGCGGCATTTTTCAAATCAATTTATACACAATGGTTGCCTAGTTCTGATTATGAATTAGGCAATCATCCACAGTTTGAGGTTTTAGGTGAAAAATATAAAAATAACGACCCAAATTCTGAAGAAGAAATTTGGATTCCAATTAAAAGAAAAGTTTAATATGCTTCATCAACATAAAACCAAGTTCCATTTTCAAAAGTAAATGTTGAATGTTCATGATGGATTTGAGCTTTCAATTGGTAATCCAAATAGTAAGCTTTAAATGTTACCGTAGTTTGTGTACTTGCTATTACCTTAAGTTTTATCCATTGGTTACTTTTGCTCCAAGCTAGAATATCAGATTATTTATGAAATTTTCTTGAACTTGAATGAGTTGTAGCAACTAAATAATCAGCTTCACCAGTTGCAAAAGCAGAATATCTTGAACGCATTAATGCTTCAGCAGTTGTAGGTTTTTGAATTCCTTTGATATAAATTTTACAACAATTTTCAAAAGTTTTTGAACTTCCACAATAACAATTCGTCATAGAAAACTACTCTTTTTGCTCGTTAAATTTTCGAACCATTGCTTTTAGTTTTTCTTCACGTGCTGCCTTTTTTGCTTTGACTTTGTCTTGCGCCTTATGGAGTTTGTCGTTATGCGCTTTGATGTTTTTATCAGTATTTCTGCTCATAATTAAACAATTTTATCAATTTTTAAATAGCCAATATGTAGAATATCTTCTGATGAACTTTCTTCTTTTTTAGAGATTGAAATATCAAAATTATCTTTAAAAATTGGTGCTAATATTTCTTTTACATTAAAGGCATCATCTACATCAATTCCGAATTTATCATCAATGTGAGAAGTCGCTCCTTTAAAAGTGCAATGTTTGAAAAAAGTAGTTGCTTTAGCTTTTTTGGAAGCTTCTGCTAATGTTTCACCAACGGCTAAGACTTTATAATGATATTCTTCAAATTCATTTTCTTTATAACCACCAAGGTTGATAAAAAATAAATTATCAGAAGAATCGATTGCTTTTCCTTTTGGAAGAATTTCTATTTGAAAATTATCCACAATAGTAACTTCTCTCCAAGCATCTATGTGAATTCTACCTTTTGCTTCTGGCCAAAATGCCTTCATATTTGGAATTAATTCTTTCAATGATTTTCCAATTCCAAAAAAAATATCATGTTGCTCTGTATATCTACCCTCAGGACGACATCCAAGCATTATCATATATAATTTATTATCGTTTTTCATTTTTCAAAGGTACAATTTTTTATAAAAAGAATTTTTGGCACAACAATTGAATAGGGTTATATACCATTAATCATTAAAAAAAATATTATGAAAAAAATTACTTTATTATTAGCATTTATCGGGATGATAAGTCTAAACAGTTGTACCGTTAATGAAGAACAACCAATTAATGTTCAAGATAATGATACAATTAGTGAGGTTTGGGAGTACACAAGATCATTTACACCATCTAACAATTTTAGTAATTTGATAATTTTTCCTCGTCCAATTTTCACTTCAGATATGGTTTTAGTTTATAGATTATCCGGTGTTGATAATGGTGTTGATATTTGGAAATTACTACCAGAAACTTATTATTTTAATGATGGAACATTAGATTTTAGATATGATTTTGATTTTACAAGATTTGATGCAAGTATTTTTATGGATGGATTTGATTTAGGTGGAGTTTCTCCAAACTTTAGAATAAATCAAGTGTTAAGAGTAGTAGTTATTCCGGGATTCTTTGGAAACAGAACTACAAATAACACTAATTTCAACAACTATAATGCAGTTATTAAAGCCTATAAAATCGATGAAACTAAAATAATAAAAATAAAATAGATTTGGTTAGTCTATAGTTTGTTTGTTTGGATAGAGGTTGTAAGTAATTACAACCTCTTTTTTTATGCTTCTTTTTCTTCGTCATTAGCTTTTGATAAAGAAACCAAAATTCCTCCAAGTAAAGCCAAAGCTATGAATCCTAAAGAAACCCATTCTGGGAATTTGTAATTGTGAATGATCAACATTTTAATTCCGACAAAAGTCAAAATAGCAATCAAGCTGTATTCTAAGTAGCTGAATTTCTCTAACATATTGGCTAGGAAAAAATACATTGAACGCAATCCAAGAATGGCAAAAATATTAGAACTAAATACTAAAAACGGATCGGATGTAATGGCTAAAATAGCAGGTACGCTATCCATGGCAAATAATACATCCATTAATTCAATTACGATAAGAGCTACAAATAATGGTGTTGCAAAAGTAATGTTTCTTTTCTTGATGAAAAATTTCTGACCTTCTATGTGCATTGTTACCGGAATCACTTTTCGCATGTTTCTAAAAATAAATGATTTCTTCGGATTGAATTCATCATCCTCTCCTTTAAATAACATTTTAGCTGCAGTAAAAATTAAGAAAGCACCAAAAACATAGGTCATCCAACTGAATTTATTGATAAGTAAAACGCCAAAATAAATCATTAAACCTCTAAAAATGATAGCACCAAGAATTCCCCAAAATAAAACTCTATGTTGGTATTTTTGCGGAATTTTAAACGATGCAAAGATTACTGCAATTACAAATATATTATCAACACTTAAAGAAAGCTCAATCAAATAACCGGTAATGTACTTCATTACAGCTAAATTGGGCGTAAGTTTTGTCGGATTATCAATGTAACCATTTTGGTAAATCCAATAAACCACTCCTGAAAAAAGAAAAGAGATGGTTACAAATATTCCAGTCCATTTACCAGCTTCTTTAGAAGATATGATATGAGGCGTTTTATTGAAAACACCCAAATCTAAGGCTAAGAAAAATAAAATTGAAGCGATAAAAATTATCCAAACTATCATAATGACATCTTTTTTACAAAGATAACATTATAAAATTTCAAATTCCAAATTCCAAATTAAATATAGTAAAATTGGAGTTTGAAATTTGAAAAATTCAATTTATTAATTTTACCCCTAAAAAAATAGGGTATAATTATTTTTGAATGAAAATATTGCTATATTTGCATTAAATTATAAGGGTATAACTTTTAAAAATTAATTTTATGTCAACTTTACGTTTTCAAGCATTAAAAGATGCATCGGCTAGAAAGCCAGTAAAATTTGAAGAAGCTGGAAGAAAATCAGCTCTTTTTGGTTCAAATGTTTTTAATGACAAAGCAATGAAGCAATTTTTGACTTCAGATGCTTACAAAGGTGTTAAAGATGCTGTCCAACACGGAACTAAAATTGACAGAAAATTAGCTGATTATATTGCAATGGGTATGAAAGAATGGGCTTTGTCTAAAGGCGTAACTCATTACACACACTGGTTTCAACCATTAACTGGAACAACTGCTGAAAAACATGATGCTTTCTTTGAAACTTCATATGATGGTTCTGATCCAGTTGAAAAATTTGGTGGAGGTCAATTAGTGCAACAAGAGCCAGATGCTTCTTCTTTCCCAAATGGTGGAATTAGAAACACTTTCGAGGCTCGTGGATATACTGCATGGGATCCAACTTCTCCAGCATTTATTTTCGGTACAACTTTATGTATTCCAACGGTTTTCATTTCATATACTGGTGAAGCTTTAGATTATAAAACACCACTTTTACGTGCATTAAACGCTGTTGATGAAGCTGCAACTGATGTATGTAAATATTTCGACAAAAACGTTAAAAAAGTAACAGCAACTTTAGGTTGGGAACAAGAATATTTCTTGGTAGATAGCTCTTTAGCAAATTCTCGTCCTGATTTAGTAATGACAGGAAGAACGTTACTTGGACATACTTCTGCAAAAGGACAACAATTAGACGACCATTATTTTGGTTCAATTCCTTCTCGTGCTCTTAATTATATGAGAGAATTAGAAGAAGAATGTATGTTATTGGGAATTCCAGTAAAAACGCGTCACAATGAAGTGGCTCCAAATCAATTTGAGTTGGCTCCAATTTTTGAAGAAACTAATTTAGCGGTTGATCACAACTCTTTATTAATGGATGTGATGTCTAAAGTAGGTGAGCGTCATGATTTTATGGTTCTTTTTCACGAAAAACCTTTCAAAGGTGTAAATGGTTCAGGTAAGCATAATAACTGGTCGTTGGCTACCGATACTGGAGTGAATTTACTTTCTCCAAGTAAAACACCAATGAGTAATTTACAATTCTTATCGTTTTTTATCAATACAATTAAAGCGGTAAACGAATATGAAGAATTACTTCGTGCAGCTATTGCAACGGCAAGTAATGACCATAGATTAGGAGCAAATGAAGCTCCACCAGCAATTATTTCCGTGTTTATTGGCGAGCAATTGACAAAAGTTTTAGCAGAATTAGAAGGTGTTTCAAAAGGAAAACTTTCTCCAGAAGAAAAAACCGATTTAAAACTGAACGTAGTTGGTAAAATTCCAGACGTAATGTTGGATAATACGGATAGAAATAGAACATCACCATTCGCTTTTACAGGAAATAAATTTGAATTTAGAGCAGTAGGTTCATCTGCAAATTGTGCGAATGCGATGACAACTTTGAATTCTATCGTTGCAAAACAATTGAAAGAGTTCAAAAAAGAAGTAGATGCTTTAATTGAAACTAAAGATTTAAAGAAAGACGAAGCAATTTTCAATGTATTAAGAGAATATATAAAAGAAACTAAAAATATCCTTTTTGAAGGTGATGGTTATAGTGATGCATGGGAAAAAGAAGCTAAAAAACGTGGCTTGAGTAATCATAAAACTACTCCAGCAGCTTTGAAAGCTAAAGTATCTCAAAAAGCATTAGATTTATTCAAAGACTTAAACGTTATGAACCACGTTGAGGTAGAAGCTCGTTACGAAATCGAATTGGAAGAGTATACTAAGAAAATCCAAATTGAAGGAAGAGTTTTAGGCGATATCGCAAGAAATCATGTAATTCCAACCGCTATTCGTTACCAAAATACATTAATTGAAAATGTTCGTGGATTGAAAGAAATCTTCGGAAAAGATTTTGAGAAAATTGCAAAAGAACAAATCTCATTAATCAAAGAAATTTCTGCACACATTGAAGGAATCAATTCTAATGTTGAAGCGATGACAGAAGCTCGTAAAAAAGCAAATGCTTTAACTGATGCTCAAAAAATGGCAGAAATGTATTGTGATAAAGTAAAACCTTATTTCGAAGTTATCAGAGAACACTGCGATAAATTAGAACTTTTAGTTGATGACGAAGTTTGGACGTTGACTAAATATAGAGAGTTATTGTTTACTAGATAATTCTTTTTACAGAATAGATTATATAGAAACCTGCTTAAAATTTAAGTAGGTTTTTTTTTATGGAATAACTTTTGCATTCATAAAATTAATTTTACGTAAATTCGTTATATGAAAATGAAGAAATTATTTTTTACTGTTTTGTTTTTTGCAGTTTTATTTTTGGCTAAAGCTCAAGAACAATTCGTGGTTTATTTTGACAACAACAAATTTGAACTGAATAAAACCGAACAAGCAAAGTTTGATAAATGGATAATAGAAAATAAAACCTCAAAAATTTTATCAATTACGGGTTCTACAGATGAAGTTGGTTCGTCAGGATTTAATGATACGCTTTCTCAAAAACGTGTCAACTCTATTTATTCTATAGTCAATGGAAAGATAAAAATAAGAGAAGATTTTAAAAGTATTTCTCTTGGCGAAAAAGGAGCTACTTCTCCAAATAAAGCTGAAAATAGAAAAGCAATAATTCATTATATTCTTGAAAAAGACTTAGCTCGAGAAAATGAAATATTAGGAATTAAGCCCAAAGTTGTGGTCGAAGAGGAAATTATTCCAATAGAGGAAGAAACCATGAATTTTCCGGATGGCGCGACTTTAGAAGTCAAGATTGAACTTTCTACCAAAGGAACCTTAATACGTTTGGAAGATATTAATTTTCACGTCAACACCTTTGCTATAATTCCATCGTCTAAAAAATCTATTGACGAATTAATTTATGTTTTAAAAAAATATCCAAAGCTAAAAATTGAAATCCAAGGACATATTTGTTGTGTAAATAAAGATGCTAGAAATCTTTCACTAGACAGAGCTAGACAAGTAAAACGAATCTTAATGTCGGAAGGAATTGACGATAAAAGAGTGAAAGTAAAAGGATTTGGAGTATCAAAACCTAAGTTTGCTATTCCTGAAAAAAGCGAATTTGAAGCTGCTCGAAACAGAAGAGTTGAGATAATGATTTTAGACAAGTAATTTTATGAGAAAGTATTTATTTCTTATTATTTTCTTCACCTTTTTTGCACAAGCACAAGAGAAACTCAACGTGTATTTTGATTTTGATAAATACAATTTGAATGACGAAGCCGTGAGAAAAATTAACTCTTGGATTGCAGAAGGAAAAAACTATCAAGTCACCAAGCTTTATGGTTTTTGCGATTGGAAAGGAACGAATACTTACAATGATACGCTGGCTTTAAAAAGAGTAAATGAAGTGTATAATTTCTTGAAAGATAGTGATATTGAAGTTAAAAAAGATATTGAAATTCGTGGTTTTGGAGAAGATTTTGAACAATCAAAAAATCAAGGAGAGAATAGGAGAGTAACCATCATTTTTCAAGAAAAAAAGGAAGTCATAGTCGCAGATATAAAGCCCGAAATACCAAAAGAACTTCTTAAAGACAAAGTAAAATCAGCCAAAAAAGGCGATTTAATCAAATTAGACAATATTTATTTCTATAATAATTCGGCTAAAGTAGTGCCTAAATCGGAACCAGTTTTATATGAATTACTTTGTATTATGGTCGATAATCCTAAGTTGGTAATTGAAATTCAAGGGCATATTTGTTGTAAGTCAGCAACACAAGAAGATCCAATTTCTTCGGCTCGTGCTAAAGCGGTTTACAATTATTTGATTCGAAATAAAATTGACAGAAAGCGAATGACTTTCAAAGGATATGGTGTTTCGAGACCTATTCATCCAATTCCTGAGAAAAATGCTTTGGAAGAAGATGAAAATCGTAGAGTTGAAATTTTAATTGTTGAAAATTAAATATAAAAATTCTCCTCTGAAATCGGCTTTCTCCAATCTTTGAATTATCTTTGCCGAACAACTAAAAACTGATATACATCAGTTCAAGCAACACACTAACGATGAGTTCTGATAATAGCCAACGCTACGCCATGCGCGGAGTTTCTGCCTCTAAAGAAGATGTGCACAATGCCATCAAAAACATAGATAAAGGATTATTTCCAAAAGCATTCTGCAAAATTGTTCCCGATTACTTAACCAACGATGAAGACTATTGTTTGATAATGCACGCTGATGGTGCCGGAACAAAATCGTCTTTGGCTTATATGTATTGGAAAGAAACTGGCGATATTTCGGTTTGGAAAGGCATCGCTCAAGATGCTTTAATCATGAACATTGACGATTTACTTTGCGTAGGCGCAACCGACAATATTTTACTTTCATCAACTATAGGAAGAAATAAAAACTTGATTCCGGCTGAGGTGATTTCAGCAATTATCAATGGAACAGAAGAATTGATTCAAGAGTTAAAATCGTTTGGTGTAACCATTCATTCTACTGGTGGAGAAACGGCTGATGTTGGCGATTTGGTAAGAACAATAATCGTTGATTCAACAGTTACTGCTCGAATGAAACGCAGCAAAGTCATTGATAATGCCAATATAAAACCAGGCGATTTAATTGTAGGAATGGCAAGTTTTGGACAAGCCAATTATGAGAAAAATTACAATGGCGGAATGGGAAGCAACGGATTAACATCAGCGCGACATGATGTTTTTGCTAATTATTTAGCAGACAAGTTTCCAGAGAGTTTTGATAGTTCTGTTCCAAAAGATTTGGTGTATTCTGGTAACATAAAATTGACCGATTCAGTTGAAAATTCACCAATTGATGCCGGAAAATTAGTGCTTTCTCCAACGCGTACCTACGCACCAATTATCAAAGCTATTTTAGATAAATATTCTTCAAGTGACATTCACGGAATGGTACATTGTTCTGGTGGAGCACAAACTAAAGTACTTCATTTTGTAGATAACGTTCATGTTATCAAAGATAATTTGTTTCCAGTGCCACCTTTATTTCAATTGATTCAAGAGCAATCTAAAACCGATTGGAAGGAAATGTACCAAGTCTTCAATTGTGGTCACCGTATGGAAGTCTACGTTCCTCAAGAAATTGCCAACGATATTATAGCCATTTCAAATTCTTTTGGTGTGGAAGCTCAAATTGTAGGTAGAGTAGAAGCAAGCGAAACTAAAAAACTAACTATCGAAAGCGAGTTTGGGAAGTTTGAGTATTAGTTGTTTATAGGATTGGAAGTTAATTTTCAAAGTCAGGAGACATTTGCGAAGCATTTATAAGATAGAAATCTTTGCTTAGCTAGTTAGTGCTTTCTTATTTTCCGTGGGTTATTCTTATCACTTTACCATTTCTTCCGTCAATTATGATAAAAAAGTTCCGCCAACAAAATCCTCAGGTAAAACACCTGAAATAATCCAATGGTTATTTATTAAGTAGATTTCATATGGCTTTTGTTTTTCAATTTGCTCCTTTCCATAAATACTGAATAAAATTGGTTCAGCAACTTTTATAGCAGTTAAACTATCTTTTATTAGTAAGCTTTTATTGTCAACAACATTATGTTCTTTATTGTTACGTAGTGCAATTTTTAATTCTTCTTCTGCATTTTTTCTACCAAGTAATTCATTTTCTTTATTTGTTTGACCATAAGAATTTAGAACTAAAAGCAAAATCAATAGTGAGATAATTTTTTTCATTTTTTTGTACTTTCAAATAAAACACCTAATTTTTTAAAATCGCCTTAAGTTTGTTTTTTTAATTATCAGGTTCGCCAGGATAAGTTCCTAAATTTAATAACAAAGGCATTATACTTTCCTGATGATTATAATTTGCTATTATTTTCAACGGCATCGGTGTATTAGTGTTAATTTTAAATTTTGCTATCCATTGAAGTCCAACTCGTTTAAATTTAACTTTTTTAAGAATTTCGTTTTCGGTAAAGTTACAAGAGATTTGAACATCTCTTAGTATTAATTTTCCTTTGTGTTTTCCGGCACTATCTATTTGCTCTACAGAAACTCGAATACTATATTTATGAATACTATCTTTTATAGTACTTAACCTTTCGACACTATAAGACCAATAGCATTTTACATTAGGAACTGTTTTAAGTGATTCTGTTACATGAATTTCTTGAGCAAAAACAATACTAGAAGTGGATAATAATCCTATAAAATATATAAGTAACCTTTTCATTTGTTTTTTATTTTTGTAGTTTTTTGACATGTATCGCCAACGCCTTTTATGGGCTGTATTTATTCTTCCCAAAAACTTGTCTTTATTATTTTCAATTCTCCATTTAAGTCAATTTTTGCTAAGATTATAAAACCTTTTCCATATTCAGGCATGTATTTTATTTTCGAAATTTCGGCAGTGAGTAACTCGTATTCTGGATAATAATAATATGTGATATTAACATTAGGTTTATTGACATTTAGTTTTTTTAAACAGCATGAATTTAATTTTATGATTGGTTTTGCTAAAAATTTTATTTCAAGTCTTTTGTAAGCTTCATCTAATGAGATTTTCTCTTCATTTTTTACAAAGTTTGCAACTTCAGATTGTAAAAAAGGAAAAGAAATGCCTTCAGTTACTAAAGTATCCACTTTGTATTTTAATTCAGTTGAGCCAGTATTGTTTTCTGAAAAATATATTTTCACTGCATTAGAGTTTTCAATATATTTTGTCATATTTTTAATTCCGTTACACAATTTTTCAGAATTATAATCAATAACAAATGATTTCTTTGTTGTACAAGAAATTAATATTGAAGAAATTAATATAAAGATAAAAGTCCTTTTCAAATCTATTTTTTTTACGGTTTTAGGATATAGCCACTAACTCATAAATAGTCGCTATAAAAATAAAAATCCTCACAACACGTAAAAATACCAAAACTTCTTTAACTTCTTAAAAAAAACTTTGCGACCTTTGTGGTTAAATACAAATGAAATGAAACTAAACCCAAAAAACGGAATCGATATTTTGCTTTTCGGAATGAAGCAGCAAGATGTAACGTCACTTTATGGCGCTCCAGATAAGAAATTTGAAGACGATGACAACAACATAATCTTTTTGTACAACCAACATAAACTGCGTTTAACGTTTTATGAAGATGAAGATTTTCGTTTGGGTTATTTCATCACTTCCAATGAAAATGCAACTTTGTTAGACAAAAAAGTAATAGGTTGTAATGTAAAAAGTCTCATTGCCGATTTGCCTTTCAAATCTTGGGAGAAAGAAGACTTCGATTCTACAGAAAATCATTTTAATGAAAGCAATTGGCTCACATTACAATCGGAATTTGATGTTGTTATAAGAATCGAATTAGGAGCCATTATAAAAGATAACGACGAATTTGATTGGAAATTTAAAGGATAAAAAAAGAGGCTGTCTACTATTTTTAAGACAGCCTCTTCGTTTATTATTGTTGATTGATTTTGATTAACTCAACTTCAAAAATTAAATCTGAATTTGGAGGAATAACACCACCAGCACCTCTTTCACCATAAGCTAATTTTGAAGGAATTAAGAATTTGTATTTAGAACCTTCTGTCATCAATTGAACACCTTCTGTCCAACCAGGAATGACTTGGTTCAATCCAAAATCAATTGGTTGACCTCTTTGAACGCTACTGTCAAAAACTTTACCGTCTAGTAAACTTCCTGTATAATGAACTTTTACATTACTTGTAGCTACTGGTTTTGCACCAGTTCCTTCTTTTAAAACGATATATTTTAAACCACTTGAAGTTGTTTTAGCAGTTTCAAATTCTTTTAATGCTACTGCATTGGCAGCAGCTTTTGCAGCAGCTTCTTTAGCTTCTTCAGCAGCTTTATTTGTGAAATAATCTTCAAATACTTTAGTAGCATTAAATTTTGAAGCTTCGTTACCTTTTCTAACGATAGTTATTTTATTAATAACATCGTTTTGTTCGATTGCATTTACAACATCCATCCCAGAGGTTACTTCGCCAAAAACAGTGTGTTTACCATCCAACCAAGGTGTCTCTTTGTGAGTAATGAAGAATTGTGAACCATTAGTTTTTGGTCCAGAATTAGCCATAGAAAGGATACCACCTTTGGTATGTTTTAAATCGGTAATTTCATCTTTGAAAGCATATCCTGGTCCTCCACTACCATTTCCAAGAGGATCACCACCTTGAATCATGAAATCTTTAATTACTCTGTGAAATTTCAATCCATCATAGAATTTTTTTCCTTTATAAGTTTCAGAAACCTTTGGATTAGTACCTTCCGCCAAAGAAATAAAGTTAGCAACAGTTACTGGAGTTTTTTTGTACTCTAATCGAAGTACAATTTTACCTTTAGTAGTTTCAATCTCTGCAAAAATCCCATCATTCGGATTAGCAACTTTAGCAATTACTTGAGTAGTTGGTTTTTTAACAATTTTTTTCTTCTTAGTTTGAGCATTCGAAATTGTTACTCCTAAAAAGAATAACAACATGATTTTTAATTTCATTTTCATTGTTCTAGTTTTAATTATAGTTTTTCTAATATTTCTACTTCAAAAATAATATTTGCGTTCGGTGGAATTACATCTCCAGCTCCATTTTCTCCATAACCTAAATTAGAAGGAATAAATAAAATGGCTTTATCTCCAATATTTAATAAAGACAATCCTTCTTCAAATCCTGGAATAGCAGCACCTTTAGAACCCCATTGAAATGGTAATGGTCTATAACCATTTTGAGAAGCTCGTTGCGGATCTAATTTTCCAAAAGCATTTGCTATTTCGGCTGAGCTGGTATCAAATAATGTTCCATTCTCTAAAAAGCCGGCATATTTTACAAATATTTGAGAGCCTTCTTTCGGTTTTTTACCAGTACTACCTTTTTCTAAAATAGCATACTGTAAACCAGAAGGTAATTTTTTTGATGCGGCTTTTTGTTCTGCAAAAAAGGCAATTTTATCAATAACGGATTTTTTTAGTGCAGCAGCATCAATAGCGGCTTGCTTTTTTTGTTTTTCAGATTCTACTTTAAAGTAATCACTGAATACTTTTACCGCATCAAACTTTTTAGCAGCCTCACCTTTACGAATGATTTTTACAGAATTTATAGCATCGTTTTGCACAACAGTATTCACGACTTCCATTCCGTTTTCTATAACGTGACCAAAAATAGTGTGTCTTCCATCTAACCATGGAGTTTCCTTAATAGTGATGAAAAATTGGCTACTATTTGTAGAAGGACCAGAATTTGCCATTGCTAATAATCCACCTTTATTGAATTTTAAATCGGTAATCTCATCTTTAAATTTGTATCCACAATCACCAGAACCATTCCCAAGCGGATCACCACCTTGAATCATAAAGTCTTCGGCATCACCATTACATTTAGAAATAACTCTGTGAAATAATAAATTGTCATATAATGGTTTGTCTTTCAAATTTTCTGAAACAAACGAATTGGTTCCTTCTGCTAAAGTCACAAAATTGGCTACTGTAATTGGAGTTTTTTCATATTCCAATGCCACTAAAATAGTTCCTTTTGAGGTTTCAATTTCTGCGTATAATCCGTCTTTTAAGTTGGTATGTTCGTCTTTACATCCTACAAAAACCGTTGTAATAACTGCTAATAGTAAAATTATTCTCTTTTTCATTTCTGTTTATTCTATTGTTTGTTTTCGGGTTTAAAATCGTTTAAAGTTACAGTACAAATTAATGGTTCGTTAGTCCCAATTCGTCTATCGTCACCATGATAACCAAACGCTAGGTGAGAAGGAAACAAAAAAGTCACCGTTTCTTTTTTGCGCATTTGTTTTATACCATGGCGTAAACCAGACATGATGTTTTGTTTGTCAACCAAATACGTTTGTGGTTTAAGTTCAAGTTGCGAATAAATAACATTTCCAGAAATGTCTTTGATTTCGTAATCAAAAAAGGCAACATCACCTTTTTTAGGACGCAAAGTATCGCTGTCATTTTTTACATCATAATGGTACCAATATCCTTTTTGGGAAGTCAAATACTTAATTTGAGGATTGCTTTTGATGATAGAATCTATCTGCTTTTCTTCACCTTTAATCAATTTTTTGTTGCGCTCCACAGATTCATTCATGAAAGCTCCAGAATTTCTTGAAATAGGCATTCTTGCTTGTTGCTCTTTACAACCAATTAGGGTTAAAAGAACAAAGATAAAAACAACACTAAATTTTATATTTCTCATAATTTATAGTTCAATTTTAGAAATGATATGTTCAAATTTCTTTATAGTATTTGCCAAGGAATCATACGATTTTCCTCCAGCAGCATTGATGTGTCCGCCACCGTTAAAATGGTCTCTAGCAAATTGATTTACATCAAATTCACCTTGGGAACGAAACGATATTTTAATGATATTCTCGTCTCTATGTTCGATGAAAATAGCTGCAAAAACGATGCCTTTTATAGTCAAACCATAGTTAACGATTCCTTCTGTATCTCCTTTTACGTATTTAAATTCGTCTAATTCCTTTTGAGATAACGAAATATAAGAAGTTTTCTTATCGAAAAACACTTTCATATTCTGCAAAGCTCTTCCCAATAATTGCAATCTATCATAAGAATTATTATCAAAAAGTAAATTCGGAATTTCAGTATTTTCAACTCCTAAATCGATGAATTCTGCAACAATTCTATGCGTAGTTCCTGTAGTTTTTGGAAATCTAAATCCGCCTGAATCTGTTAGAATTCCTGTATAAAGACAAGTTGCAATGGTTTTATCGATTAGGGATTTTTGATTCAAATCCCCAATAAAATTATAAATCATTTCACAAGTCGAACCAAATGAAGTATCTGAATAAGTGAACGTTGCATAAGAATCTGGCAATTGATGATGATCAATCATAATCATTGGAGCAGAAAGTTTACTTAAAACTTGTTCCATTTCTCCAGTTCTGTGCAAAGCATTGAAGTCTAAAGTGAAAACCAGTTCTGCTTCGTTAAGAATTTTAGTGCAATTAACTCTG
>CANGUP010000046.1 GCA_947457105.1 Flavobacteriaceae bacterium | reverse complement strand
AGGTTTGCGACCTGCCGTGAAAGGCAAAGCCACAGTGCTTGTCTCAAAATCTATAAAGTGTAAAGGAAACTTCCATTGGCTCATTTCTTCTTGCAAGGCGTCTTTTTCAACATATATAGAAGTATCATTACTCACTGCTTTTTCAACTTGTATCCACTGTCTTTCGGATGGCGCTATTCTTCCAGCTTCTGGGTTAACATCGATGTCTTCCTCCGTGACTTGTTCCATCAATAAACGGTTTTCTTCCATGAGGTTTTTACCTCTGAAGTTCCATATTTGCATGGCATTGGGTTTGTTGAAATCGCTTTCTGTCCAACGTAATTGTTTGGAGAAACAATGTTTGAATCCGGATAGTAATCCTTCTTTTTCTTGTTCAGGTGTCGTTTTGAATTCACAATTTTTACAAGCACTAAATTTTGCGGGCCAATTGAGATAAGTATCTTCCTGATAGGCTTTTTTGAAGGTTGCAATGGCTTCCTCAAAAGTTAGATTGTCGTGGTACTTATATTTGTCGTTGATGATATCATTGATGATACCATCAACATTTGTTTCTGACAGCACCGAATGACCAACTTCTTCTATGCTATGAACTCTCTGCACGATATCGGTTCTCGGATTACCATGATTTGGAATCCGGAAAAGTTGGTTTAAACCGTCGATACTGGCTTTCTTGGTTTTGTCTGCCATCAACAAATAGGCTTCAAAATGAAAGTCGGGATAGGCTTTTTGGGCCACATATTTTTGAAATGCCAAATCAAATAAATAGGGTTTCCATGAACTTACAAGTCCTCCACGTGCGCCCACAAAATTATTGTCCTCATTCGGATTGAACGATTTGGCTTTAACTTCAATGAGTTTAATGGTATTCCCTTTTTTAACAATGATGTCGGTTCGGATAAAAAGGCCTTCGTATTGAAAAGCGGCTTCATAAATGACCACTTCATCCAACAACAATGCTTCTTGCGTTAGTTGAACTGCTTTTTCGTATTCATAGTTTTCCGCATTAATAAAAACCCCATTCGGATAGTGGAGTCTTGCCAATTCTTCTACCTGAAAACCACCACTTGCCAATGCCTTCAAGAAAGGGTCTTCGCTTTTGTTATTGGCGTATTCCTTTTTGGAGGTAAAAAAGAGTTTGTTCGGACACTCGAGAGCGGTTTTAAAGCGGGATTTGGTTAGTGGTTTCATGTTTAAATTTATCAATTATGGTAATCACATTTCTGTTTTAAGTTTTACTAAAAGTAGCATAAAAATAGGGGAGATTGGCTTTATACTACTCGTTCATAAATAAAAATCCGTTATTACTTGCAATGGTAATCAATGGCTGAATTGTATTTGAAAACTTCTCTTTTTCAAATACATCCACATTCGGGAAAATAGTTAGAAATTCATCCATATACTTACTTTTCGAATTATGATGCTTATTGATTTCAAAAGCTGTTTTTTGTAAATCATAAAACTTATTAAAATGTTTATCAAATAATGGAAGTTTATCGCTTTTGGAAGCGTTGAATTTCTTTTCAATAGGCAACAAATTCCAAATCAAATCATGCGAAACAAAAGCATGTGGGACAAAATGGTCTAAAGCATAATTCTTTTCATCGAAATATAATCTAGTTTCAGTAAAAATACAATTAACAGAACCTAATTCTTTGAAAACCAATTTCCAATACTCATTGGTTTGTTTGGTTAAACCATTTCTAATGGCGGGTTTAATTAGCTTATTTGGAATATCAGGAACGTTTGGATTTCGAGTTTGAAGAAATAAAGCTAAATTCCAATAGCAGTAATCTTTCAATACTTTGGCATTGGATTTTAAATAATAAATCCAAATTGGATTAATAGAAATATAGTCTTTGTGCAAAGCATATAAACTGTCATTTAAGAATGATTGTGAATCAGCATATATTCTGCTTTTTTGTTGGTTATCAGTTTCATTATTAATTTTTGGAAACCAAGGCGTCAAAAACCAATGCGGAACATTTTTATCAAAATGAAACAGTTGTTTTATTGTTTCCTTATTATTTGAATGCTCTAAACAAAAATCAAGTTTACTTTTCTTTTCGTCAATCGTTAAATTTTCTTCTTTTAAAATTCTTTCAACAGCAATTTGAAGGTTGTCTTGCTTACCAAATGAAATATGAAAGTAATTAATCGTATACCAAGAATTGCTAATCATTCTTGCAAATATTTTTCTTTTTGGAATTTCAATATTTCCTTCTTCCACCAATTCAATCATAGCTATCAACCAATAAAATTTGTAAGTAGCCGAAGTGCTTCCGAAAACAGATGCTAATTTATTTATCGGTAAATTGTTTGAGATTGGTAAGTTCATTGAAAGATATAAATCATTAAGGGTAAAAATTTTAATCAACTAAATATAATCTACTTTAGATTTGCAAGATTTTGCTGCCGTTACTTTGCTTTATTTCTATTTAAATATGCTTGCTATAAAATAAAAGCTAAAGCAAAATCAATTATGTTCCAAGTATATTTTTATAAAGTATATTTTAGATATTGGATTTAGTAATACTGCGGAACCATTCCAAATTATATTAAATATTAATTTTATTTGGAATGAAAGGCTAGGGCCAAGAATGATATTTTTTCAGCCAACCTCCGAAATTGATTATATCCATAAGGTAATTTTAGAAAACAAATTGTTGCTAAAGACACTATCCTAAAAGGTTTGTAAGTTAAAAATAATTGGGTTTGGCTTTTTTAATTTATTCCCGAAAGCCATGAGCATTTGTTGAGCTTATAACAAGGAACACTTTACGATGCTTACTAATATATTAATTGTTGATTAAAGTAGGTACGGTTAAAAACAATTATCTTTAATTATTGTCGCTTGAATTTCTTTTTGAAATTTCTGACTTTGCTGCAATTATGAAAGCAGGATTATATTTATTTGTGTTTTCAAGAATAATTGATAGTTCGTTAGTTGTTTTTTCACTGGCTAGTTTCACCCAATTCTTACTTTCTTCAATGTTTTTATTGTTTTTCTCTTCGTTATTTTTTTCTATAATTTTATAAATCTCGTCTAATTGTATTATTCTTTCTTCATCTGTAATAGATTTTTCCAAAAATGCTGAATTAATTTCAGCAATTGATTTGTAATTTAAGAAGTCAACATTATTTAACTTAATTCCATAATTACAAGTTGGGCAATGAAACCAATAATCATTATCATGAGCAAATATTGGAATAAAAAACAATGTGAAATAACTTGATATTTTATTCAAATGCCAAAATTCTGTATTATGGCAGTTTTTGCATAGATGCTCTTCTACAGGACCATAATTAGTAGTTTTTGTGTGATTCCAACCGAATATAAAAAACATAGTGATTTGTTTTAGGTTACGCTATTTTTATGGTCAAATGACAGTTACTCATTATCTATAATATCTGTCTTGATTGCTGAGAATTTAGGTAGTTCTACTGAATTGAAATATTTGCCCACAAGCGAATCTAACACATTTTCCTCTTCGATGTCATCTCCTAAAAACATTTCCATTTCTGGGAAATTTGCGATGATTAACTCATCACTTACTTCTAAACATTTTGTAATGGCTTTGAAAAACTTAATTTCGGAATATTCTACTTTTTCATCGGCATGGATTGTCTGGATGGCAAATTTTAATATTTCTAGTTCTTCACTGTCGGATAATTTTGATTCGTTTAATAAATTAAAATAGTAGCTTATAAATCCTTTACCACCATTGTTCAATCTGTCTAGAAGAGCATTAATTTCAGTATTAAAATCAAAGTTTTGAAACAGTGGTGATTCAGCGCATAATTTTTTGATTACTGCAATTTCATTTTTATCGATATCACCGTCTGCAGCCATACAGCAAAAAGCAGTTTTAAGCAATAATTTGTCAAAAGGTATATTTTCCATAATTCCAATTATTTGAAACCAATTCTTGGTCTATCGTTAGTATTGTTTTTGTCTTCTTTTTTTATGCCTAATAATTTGTTGTTTAAGTCCTCGTATTTTTTCAATTCAGCTGCTGAAACTGAGGGTTTAGTCTTTTTAATAATGTCTTCCACGTTTTGCATGGTAATACGACCTTTACTTTTTAAAGCGTTTCTTGAAGCATCGTTTACAATTAATTCAATATCTGCAGCGACATAATTATCTGTCGCTATTGCCAGCTTTTCGTAGTCCATTCCAAAATCTATTGGTCTGGTCTTTAAATACATTTCGAACATAGCTTTGCGTGCTTCAAAATCGGGAGGTGCTAAATAGAACTTCTTATCTAAACGACCTGCTCGTAAAATAGCAGGATCAATCATGTGCGGATAATTCGTTGCACCAATGATAAATATTCCTTTTTCACCGGTTCTGTCCATTTGGGCTAACATTTCATTCACTGCACTTTTGGACATTTCGTGTGAATCACTTTCACGGTCAGGGACTAACTCGTTCATTTCATCAATGAAAATTATGGTAGGGGCATTTTCTTCGGCTTCTTTAAACATCTTGGCAATGTTTTCTTGAGTAGCATTTACATATCTGCTCTTTAATGTTGATGGTTTAATTAGCATGAAGTTGAAACCTACTTCTTCAGCAAAATGTTTGGCAAAGAATGTTTTTCCACAACCAGGTGGACCATACAGTAACATTCCGTTTGGAATGGTAACACCGTACTTTTTATATTCTTCGGGGCTTCGCAATGCATCAATAACATCTACTTGCAGTTGGTCTTTTAGTTCTTGCATTCCTGCAATAGCGCTAAACCCTTGTCCTTTTGCCGCTGAACTAAAAGTTGTTTTCTTTTTACTTGGTTCTTTATCTGATTTTTGTGCTTGAACTGTATCAACATCTTCAACCTCGAGTTCATTATTAAGTGCTTTTATAAATTCATCTGCTGAACTGAAGCGAACTTCAGTATCTGGATGCAGTGCTCTCTTAATTATTTTATTGATTGATTGGTCAAAGTCATAAATATCTTCGGAAACCTCTGGAAATTTGATTTTCTTTTTTCGCTCTTCGGCAATTTGCGCTTCAGTATCTTTAGTTTTACTATTGTAATTACCAGTATCAACTGACCATGGTAATTGATTGTAGAGTAATTGAAATAAAATAACACCTACCGAAAATATATCGGATTGTGGAGAATAAATATTGTTGAAACATTCAGTAGCCATGAAGAGTGGATTTAAACCCTCTTTGTTAAATGACTTTGACGATTGATGAAATGTTCTCGCATATCCATAATCTATTATTTTAGCTTTAGGAGTACCTGAGGATAAATCTAACATCACATTTTGTAACGTAACTTCGTTATGAATAATAGGATTATTTTGTTGATGTAAATACTTCAACCCCTCCAGAATACCAGTCATAACTTGATTGATGTCATACAGTGAAGTAAATTTTTCTCTAACTACTCTTTCTGTAAGTGTTTCGCCAGCTATAAAGCTTAGTACCAAATAGGCGTATTTTTTGTTTTCAAGTATTATTTCACCGCTGTCTTTATAAGAAACTAGATTTGGATGCTTCAAGTTTTTTACTAACTCGATTTCCAGAATATTGTTAGCTTCATCAAATGCTGAACTTTTTAGTTTTGAATAATTGAAAAGTTTGAGAAAATATAATTTACTATCAGATCCTTTAACACGATATGTTTCCGCATAGGCACTTTGTTTTACTGAAAGTAAAACAGTATAATCAGCGATTATGTGACCCTTTTCTAAAATCATATTAGCCTAAGGTACCGGGTTGTTGGTCTTTTGGTAATAATCTAACGAGTTGCACTAATACTGGTCTTAAAGCGTTAGTGTTTCCGTTCATTAGCATTTGCATACCTTGGTTTGTCAATTGTTTGGCTTTGTTCGTATCTGTCCAATCATAACTCTCAAAGTTATCATTTAAATGTCTCATGTATTGAACATCCATTCCATTGCCAGTTAATATATTTCGCAATTCAAAATCCAATTGGCCAATTTCGGATGTCAGTTCTTTTGCTTCCTTTCTGTCTTTGGTCTTTACAATCTGCTCTACTTTTTCTCTGAATTCTTGAAGATGTGATTCAATTTTGTCCATTTTCAAATCTTCTTCAGCACCATTTTCTTTGATTTTGTTTATTAATTCTTCAAACTCATAGAAAGTATCTTTAAGCTCTTTTTCGATTTCTGGCCACTCGGCTGTTTTCTCCGCTTTATCTAGAATTAAAAGTTCTTTGCGCAAACCGTCTTGAATTTTCATTTTACCATCGGCGCTTCCCCCTTCATTGTCTAGTTGTTTGTCGAGTGCTTCTAGTTTTTTTGAAACTTTGTTTTCATTCAGGTTATTGGCTTTTCTGATTGATTTTTGGATTTCATTCTTTAGAAAATCCGTTTCTGGTGCTGCTTTTTGTTGAATAACAATTTCCACTTCTTCTGTATGTTCAATAGATGGGAATTCAACCGTGACTTTCATTTTTTCAGAACGGTCTACTTTGATGGTTAAATCAACATCACTACCCATCGGTAATAGTTTTGGCAAATTTTCACCAGTAATTATTATCTCTTGAACTAAATCGTTTAGTAAAGGATTTGACCTCTCTGCATTATGATCACCTTGATAAATGGGAATTCTAATAACATCAGTTGCGATTCCCGGTCTTATCTCATTACGCGTTTTTAAGCCGTTGCGAACTCCAACTGCAGGAAGTTTGTTGTTTTTTTCTAATCCTTTTACAGAAGCAATTAAGTCTTTGTCTTCATCATCAAAATGTTTCACAATACAGATGTGGTATGGCAACACAGTCATTCCTTCTAATCCACCAATACCTTGTAAGATATTAAATTGATTAGGCTGACATTCTATTTTATTACCCTGCCCATCAAATGCTCTAATTTCAAAAACATTAGAAACACCTTCGTTAAGCAAAACTTCCATCAATGTTTTTTTCTCACTAATTTTCTTTTTACCACTTGACCATGCGCCATCATTACGAACTATTTCTACAAAAACTTCATTAGGAATAATACCTTCTGTTTTATCCTTTAAAAATGATATGTTTATCATTTCTTCTAAGTCAACCGAAGTTGCTTCGTAATTAACTTCTATCTGTAATTTTGTTTTATCACGATTTTGTTCTTTAACTTCTTCGGAAATTGATAAGGTAGAAGCAAATAAAGCAGCGCCGTTTGCCACAGCTGTCATTGGATCTATAGAGGTGTCAACTTTATCTGTGATTTGCTCCTTCAACATTCGTCTTAAAATTGGAGAATACGTTGGGCCACCTACTAAGATTAGTGCGGCAATATCACTTCCTTTTAAGTTATTTCGCTCAATTAAATCTTTAGTAATGTCAATCGCTTTTTGAAAGATTGGTGCTAAAACACTTTCCATTTCTTTTTGAGTTACTTCAACATCAATTTCAGGCTCCTCTCCATTTTCATCTTCAAAAGGCAAATCTCCTAAATTGGATAATATTGAAACTTTGTCCTTGAATGATAATTGATTTTTTGCCTCTTCAGCATATGGTTTCACAGCATCTCGAAGCATTTGGAGTTTCGATTCATCTTCTATTACAAAATTGATAGCGAAATTGTCCTTAAGATAAGGAATGATAATTTCATCTACAATAGCATTGTCTAAATTTTTACCGCCTAACCAGTTGTCGCCAGCCGTATCTTTAACTGAAAGGATTCCATCTTCCGCTTTAATAAGAGCAGCATCAAAAGTACCTCCGCCAAAGTCAAATACCACCCAAAAACCATTTTTGTTTTTTACATCTAAGCCATAAGCCGTGGCAGCTGCAACAGGTTCTTGCAATAATTCTACATTTTTGAACCCAGCCAATTCAGCTGCCTTTAAAGTTGCTTCTTTCTGGGGGTTTAAGAATTTTGCTGGTACAGTTATCACTACAGAATTTACATTTTCATCTAGAATGTAGGACTTTAGCTTTTTTAAAATCTCCGCAGAAAGTTCTTCGGAAGATAGCGTTTTATTCATAAATGAACTTTCATACGTATGTGTTGTGCCCATTGTCCTTTTGAACTCAGTGTACGTATTAACACTATCTTTTACAAATGTTTTTAAAGCTTTTGCATTCTCGGTTTTCATCGCATTAAATGCAAGTCTTCCGACGTTAATATCTTTCTTTTTATTTATACTGACACAAGATGGAGTTGTATCCTCTTGAGTGTCTGATTTTTTTATGGTTGGTTTCCCATTCTCCATTCTAGATATTGCAGAATTGGTCGTTCCTAAGTCTATTCCGTAATCAATTTTATTTCTCATATCTTAAATTTTATCCTACTGAAACTTCAATTTGAGCAGTTTGAATCATTTTATCTTTATAATTTACCTGCGGTTTTATGACTTTGCTGATTATTTCGGAGCCAGCCTCTAAATTTTCATCAGGTATTGAATTTGAAATAATTACTTTCATTCCTTGATGGTAATTCTTACCCATTAATTCTGGTAACTCATATCCATTTGCTAATAAATTATCTTTAAGTTTTGACACTGAACGCGCTAATTGTTTTAATCCTTTAACGTTAGGGTCCATTAAACCAATGTTGCGTTCAATTAATGTGATTTCATCTGCTACTTTTAATGCTAAAGAATGGTCAATTTCTGTTTCGTTTGCAGAAGCCGGAATATTTTTATTTTGTTCTTCTACCAATTTAATTTGTGTTTCCATTAATTCGGTTTGTTTGCCAAATTCTGAAATTAATGTTTCTTCTATAGAAGATTTTGTTTTACTAAGTTTATCAATCAAATCTGTTTTGTCAGTTGATTGTCTTTTACTTACTAACCAATATAATAATCCAGATACAATGATTGCGCCCAAAATGCCAATGATAGACCATAAAGAATTTTTACTAAGTGAATTATCTACTTGAGTAAATTTTTGATTAGTGGTTGTTTCTGAACTTGAAATTTTTCCAGTTAAATCAGTATTAGTATTTTTTATTTCTAATGAATTAGTTTTTACTTGATCTTCAAGAGAAGATAGTTTTTTTTGCACACCGGAAATGTTTGAATTAACCGTTTTTAATTCAGATTTTAGATTTTTATTCTCGCTTTCAAGTGATTTTATCTTTTCCGTTAAAGGTTTTATTTCTCTGATTAATTCTTCTTTGGTAGTTTGAGCAAAAGCGCCAAATAGTGAAAATAGGAATAGTAAAAGTGTTAGTTTATTTTTCATTATTTATTAGTGATTTTATTTATTAAAAAAAGAGGATTGGTCAATAGTCGAAGAAGCAGCATTCCCATTTTCAACCGCATAAAGTGTAACCGTTGCATTTGTAAACCCTCTTGAACTATCTTCAAAAAATTCGTCATTATCAAATTCCGAAAAGTTTACATCAGATTCAAAATTCCCAGTTGTTCCACAGTTATTCTGAAGCTCAGGATTCCAATCATTTCCGTAAAATACTCTGATTTTATAATAACCTTGAGGGATACTCGACATTGTAAAGTTTGAGTTTTTTCGAACATATTCATTTCTTATTGTTCTACCTTTTGAAATATTATAAAGACAAATAATTGCGTCCGAACTACCACCATTTTTAATTGTTAAAGTAGCATTTCCATTATAATATCCAGAACCAAAACAATCATTAAGAGGCGAGGCGCCGTTTTCCAATTGATTTCCAATGTATTCGCTTTCATATTGTGATGAAGGCATAGCATCTGTCGTATCGACGGCTGCAGCATTGGTATCAGCATATGGATAAGCTATTGCTGCAGTATCAACAGCTTCAACGGCTGTCGTGTCTGCGGTTGAATCATAGTTATTGTTTTCATAATCATTTTTACTTGCAGCGCTGCAAGACTTAACAACAATTATGAAAAGAATTATTCCAAAAATCCAACCTCCCCAATTAATATCATCTGATTTTGATTTTGGAGCAGTATAAACTGGTTTAGGTGTTGGTCTTGGAGTAGATGTTTGTTGAGAGCGCGTCTGTGATGTACTTAAACCTGATGAAGTACTCACATTTAGTTGACGGCATAAGCCCTCTAAAACATCATAATTCTCATTTAGGCGATTTACTTTGAAATTATATTCTAAATCGAAGGTCTTAATTTTATTAGCTAAAATTATAGCACTTCTTAAAACTAATTTGAAAGAGGCTATCTGATGTTGATACTCTATTTTGCTTTGCGCTTGATTCACTTCTTCAATAATGTAAGATAATGCCTGATCAGCTATCCTAGTTGATAATCTCAAATATAAATCATCAGTACTACCTAAGACACTTTTAATATTGTTTAGTATCGGTCGAGCCTCATCAACTAAATCATCTGCATTTGAAATAGTATCTGCTTTTTCATCATATCTTTTAAATAGCTTAATGATTTTTTCAAAATCGGCAGCAATTTTCTTCTGTTTATCTCTCTCCGGTTTATCCGCAATCCATTCTTCTACATTTTCAATATTTTCTTGAATTCTTTGTTTTGTTACACTTCCTTCGGCTATTTTCTTTGCTTTAAGAAATAAATCCATCGCCGAAACACTTGGATCAGTATTTGAATCTTTATAATGGTTGAAATAGGAACTGGCACAAACGCAGACTTGATTAGCAATTTTGTCAGAAGTATTTGTATATTTTATTGCTGATTTGCCAACAACTGATTTGACTAGTGTTAAGTTTTGGGATGAACTATTAATTAAATCATTTGCAAGAACTGAACCCGCTGCCTTATTATCATTTAGCTTTCTTTTTGATATGCTAATTTGTTCTTCAATATATTTAATTGGTTCGTCAATAAACTGTTCTAAGAACAGTTTTTTTGCTGAAAAATCAATAGAATTTAGTATTTCTAATAACTCTGATGTTTCGATTAGTTTGTCATTTTTGATATCCTCAAATAACGTTTTTAGAAAACGCATTTGTATTTCTGTTTTAGAAACTTTGAAAGTCTCGTCAGTTACTTTGGAAATTAATATATCTGAATAATCGCTTTCAAGAAATGCTAATTTTAAACCAAGTCCGTTTTTAAAGTTATTTTTCGATAAGTAAAGTGTCCCTAAATTGTTGTACGCGGAAGCATTTTTTTGAGTTACCTCGGATGAAGACTCAGTAAGTTTTTCCCAAATAGATACTGCTTCTTTTAAACCATCTTCTTTTAATAAATCAAAAGCTGTTTGGTCTGTAACTTTATTTCCTTCATAGAACCAAAAAAGAGCAGCAATTATTCTATCGTCATTTAAATTTAGTTTTGAAGTTGATTTTTCAATTTGATTCAACGAACGAGATTGATTTCCCAAAGTAGAAAAAAAATAATCTAAGGGAATTTCTTGATCAGCAGCAACATACATTTTTAGTTTTCTGACTTTTGTATGCTCCTCTTTAGATGAGGTTCCTGCGAGAACTCCTATTATTCGGAATGGATTATATTCTATTAATTGCATAATTTATAGTCTTTGTGTCATTATGTAAAATTCCCACTTGTATGTTTCATTACTTACAAAATTTTGAGTTGCAATATTTGGTATCACACTTGATGCATAAGTTCTAAATTCATAATCACAATTAGATCCATCTCTAAAATTAACTTGCTTTTTTATTGAGGCAAAGGTATGACTTACTGAAAATATAATTTGACATAAAAAGAATCAGTAGAAGTAAATATTTCTTCATATGAAACGCTATTTGGCAATGTTTGTTTTACTTTTTTAGTAAGTACATCAAGTGTAAAAATATTTAAAAAAAACTTAAAATAAATACGGTTTTTCGTAAAAGTATATAAATTGTTCTTTAAGTGTTGGTTTACCAATACAATAAAATTATAATTTTTATTAAAAATAACTATAACGCATTGTTTTTTTGGGTAGAATTAATTTCATACAATTTATTTACAAGCTCTAGAATTTTAGATAGAAATCATGAATGCATTTTGGCTTTTTTGAATTTATTTATTCTCACTGTGTATCTTTTATATAGAAAGCACTCATATTCTGTTAACAGATTCCTCATTTGTGCTCGCATAACTTTTTCGACAATGCGTTTGAATTTCTAACGCGACTGACTTAATTTTAGAATAGTAACTGACTTGTTACTTTAAAATTTTGGCATTGGCTTCTGTTTTGCAGTATTTTAAATTTTAAGACTGACTTTTCATGTTCGTTTCTTTTTACTGAAATTTTACAGCTGTGCCATACATTTGCATATAAAAATATTGAAATCCATTGGTATCCATGTCGATGTCTTGCCTCATACAAATTATAGCATCTGCCAGTAATATTGCAGCTCGCACTTTAAGTTCTTGTGCTGCAATAAAGAACGCTTTGTCAAAATCATTTTGTCCTGCGGAAAACTCTCCCCACAATAGGCCCCAATCTGGTCGTTCCATTGATATAAGAGATTCTTTTTTTAGTGTTTCAATTTCAGTTTTGTATTTCTTTATTAGGGTTCCTAATTGACTGCCAAATAGCCCTTTATTGGAAACGGAAAAATAAACTGGACCTAGAATTTCATAATTATCTTTTAGATCTCCTGTGGTAATAAGAATTTTGCTTGACATTTTTTATTTATTTAGTTTACAAATAAACTCACTGTTTTTGACAACTCAGGTCAATGATTTGTTTATGTTATTTTAATTGGCATAATTTGACAAATAAATGAACGACATGCATAATCAGAATAAAATATTACGGGTTTTACAGTTGATAGCGTTGCTTAAGAAAGAGCCTTCAAAATCGATACGATACCTAGCAGGTGTGTTGGAAAGCACCGACAGAACAGTTTATCGTTATTTGGATTTGGTAAAGGAATTAGGTTTTGAGTTACAAAAAGACCCAAACAATAAATTTTCTATCGTTGGCAAAAATGATTATGAGCTCATATCTTTTTCTAATGAGGAAGCTTCGCTACTCCGAGATTTGGTATTGACTGCCGGAAAGGAAAGTAAATTGCGAGATTCCTTACTGCAGAAAATCTATTTACAGTCGGAGCTTTCCATTCAAGGGAATCATGTTCTCAAAGCGAACTTAAGTAGAATAGTCGAAAAAATAAATCAGGCGATTAGAGAAAAAAAGAGAATCGTATTGAAAGATTATCATTCTATAAACTCACAGAAAATTTCAGATCGAATTATAGAGCCCATAGGATTTACGGAGCATTACCATGCTGTTTGTGCTTATGAGATTGATTCAAAATCAAACAAGTATTTTAATGTAGAGCGAATTACTGCTGCAGTCTTGTTGGATGAGCCGCAAACGTTTGAGGAATTTCATGAGCGTGATGAAATGGATGTTTTTGGATTTTCGGCAAAGAATGGGGAAAAATATACGGTTGAATTGGCTATATCCTTAAAAGCTTTCGTGCTCATGAAAGAGGAGTATCCTAAAATAGCGCATTGCGTCAAAAGTGTTATTAATGCAGAGGTTTATCATTTACGGGTTGATGTCAATAATCCAAAACCTATTGTTCGTTTTGTATTGGGATTATTAGACGACATAGAAATAATTGGTTCATTGGCCTTTAAAGAATACGTTAAGAATTATGTAATGACGACTTTAGAAAACAGTAAAAATAAATTCTGAAGACATAGTTGCGATTTCTTGATTGGTGGAAAATAGTTGTAACTGGACTGCTAAGGCTTTTATAGTTAATAACGGACTAGTTTTGTTTTTCTAACCGCCAAAGATGCTGAAGACCTAAGCCTTTTTTTTTATGAAATTACTTAAAATATGGAAAGCCGTAAAATAAATTATTCTTACCAGGTTATATTTAAAAATTATTAATTCAAATAAATAAAAAGATGAAAAAAGTAATCCTACTAATCGTTTTCGCATTAACATCAAACGCCTTATTTTCTCAAATAGAAATTAAGAAAAATGAAACTCCGATTTTGATAGGAAGAATTGCTCCTATGGGATCTTTTATGGCATCATTAGAAAAATATTCAGACCATTACACACTTACATTTAATGATGCAAAATATACAACCATTACAAATTTAAAATCTTTTATTTTTTCTATTGAAGACTTTGAAGCGGTTAGTTCTATTTTCACAAAAGAGGATTCGACTGCAAAAAAAGGAGATAGTTATACTGTCAAACTACCATTAGATGGAGGAAGTTTATACATTCAATACGATTCAATGTTAGGTAAAATTTACCCTAGCATTGCATACACAGATACAGCTGGAATAGTAGGGATTTTTCCCTACTTTACTAACAAACAATACTTAAAATTATTTGGCAAAAAATAAATTTAATATCTAGTAACTATTAATAATTACTGCAATATTTTGGATAATATGAACGTAAAAGTTAAGCAATTAGAACAAGACGTTCCGAAGCTAGAAAATAGTTTTAGTAGTACAGAAGACATCAGTCAGTATATAGCAGCACACAAAGAACACCACGAAGTAAGAGAGATATATCACAACTTCTTTGCGTATTGTGTTCGGAATGATTTTGACCTCGATAGTGAGTGTAATGATATAACTTTAAATAAATAAAACAATAAGATGAAAAAAAATTTTCTTGTGCTAAGTTTATGTCTTTTTAATTATGGCTTTTCTCAAATTGGTGTCTTTGATATCGGAAAAAAAACGTTCGATGAGGTAAAAAACTCAGAATCAATCACTCCTTGTGAAGTTACTCTTGATAAAACTCTGACTTATTGTGTTCAAAACGGAAGTTATCTTAGTTATACATTTGAAAATCAAGTTCTTGTCGGTATAATTACAATGGAAGCTTGTTCATCACAATATGCAGCTGAAAGAAAACTTGAGGTTGAAATCTCGAGAGAAAAATCTTCGCTTGGGATAGAGCCATCTGTAATAAACGGTAAAACATATTTTCGCGCAGATTACAGCCCAATTATTATAGCTTACAGTGTTGCCTACCTCAAGCAAACTTATTTTATGGTTTGCGGGAGGGTAAAAAGGATGTAACAATTGTTAAGCAATGTCTCGTAATTTGTCATGTACTGAGTTCGCAATAACTTTGACCTCAATAATGACTTTGAAGATATAAAATTAAAAAAATAAATTATGAAAAAAACAGTATTAGGTATTTTGATATTAATGAGTCTTTGCTCAAATGCACAGGAATATAAAAAAGAAGATAAAGCCCTTACGGGGATATTTGAGGCACAAGGCAAAACAAAAGCACAAATCTATTCAGCAATTAATAAATGGATTAGTATTAATTATAATTCTGGTAAATCAGTTACGCAATTAAGTGATGGTGAAGCTGGGAATATTATTTTAAAAGGTATTAATGAAGTTTCATATCCAAATATTTCAAAGATTATGTATCCAAATATGAAATCAATACAAGATATATCGATAATGAAATTAAATCACTTGATTGAAATAAACATAAAAGATAATAAATTTCGTATCATATACAAAATAGTTGATTTTTATATTGACACAGCAACAGCTGGATATATGGCTCCAGAAATTATAAAAATGACAAATGATTGTATTAACTTGAATGGTATTTCAGATGAAGCATTATTTAAATCTACTGAATATATGGACATGAATTTAAAAAAAGGGATGATGGGAAAAGAAAAAAGAGATAAAGTAAAAGAAGCAACTAAACCAATGTATGACGAACTTAACACAAATTTAGTTGTTAATATGAAAACAACAATGTTGTCAATCCAATCTGCAGTTACTTCAACAACAAACGAAGGTTGGTAGTATAAAAATATAACTTTAAGATAAATAAATTATGAAAAAAATTACTCTAGTCCTTATTGTTTCGGCGTTATTATTTACAAAACAAGGACAAGCACAAAATAATGGAGCGGGAATAGTCGCAGCAGCAGCTGGAATTGCAGCAATTGGAGCTGGAATTGCAGCCATAGAGGATATGAAAGAACGAGCCGAGTTGACGGGTACACAGTGGATTTTAGCAAATCACCCTGAACTAACTAGTTTTTCACTGAAGACACTAGACTTTGATGGGAAGAAGTTAAAAGATATGTCGAATACTACTCTTCTTTATTTCAAAGTACAAGAATTTACGCCAAGTGACAACCCTCAATTAGATGGTAAAAGGCAAATACTTTTTGCTTTTACTAGTTATGGCTGGATAAATGATTATGGGATTGATTTTAGTAAAGTGCGTTGGTATTTAATAGATGGCGATGAATGGATGAAAATGATGGTTGCCTATGCAAAAGTTTCTAGTCCAATAAAAGATGAAACGATACTAAAAACCAAAATCAGTAGCGGTAAGGTTGTCAATAGAGGCGTAAAAGTTAATGGAAATATGGAAGTTCCCTTTTTTAAACTAGAGGGTGATATGTACCTAGTTAGTGACTATTCTGATGAAATGAAATTGGTTTACAACGAGAGAACACTTGGTATTTTCCTTAAAAAGACTCGAGATTTAGTTCAAATGAGAAGAAGTAGCATAATTGAAATTCATGATTTTTTGTTCGACCAAAATAAAGTGGTTCATTAATTTAAGTGAGAAAACAAAACACTTTTGATAAAATTAAAGATGATATGAAGTATTATTCTGTAAGAATAACATTGTTGATTGTACTAATAGATTTTGCGCTTTTGCTTTCTTGCTCTAACGACGAAGCTAAAAAACAAATCCAAACGGTTGCAAGACCAACTGTTCCAGTTTTAAATGGGGAAAGACAGATTGGAACACAAATTTGGATGACTAAAAACTTAAACGTAAGTTGCTACAGAAATGGTGACATAATTCCGCAAGTGACTGACCCAACGCAGTGGGCAAACTTAACTACGGGTGCTTGGTGCTATTATAATAACTCAACTGCCAATGGCACTACCTATGGCAAGTTATACAATTGGTATGCTGTCGCTGGTATTTATGATGATGCTTCACTAGCCAACCCAGCATTGCGCAAAAAACTAGCACCAAACGGATGGCACATTCCAACTAATGGTGAATGGAGCAACCTTATTAACTACCTCGACCCTAACGCAGATGGCGGGAATGCTTTTAATATTGCAGGAGGAAAAATGAAAGAAATTGGAACTTCAAATTGGTTAAGCCCTAATACATACGCTACAAACAGTAGTGGCTTTACAGGTCTTCCGGGAGGTTGTCGTCCCTACGATGGGACGTTTTACGTAATTGGCCAATACGGCAGCTGGTGGAGTTCGGCAGAGAACGGTACCGCAAATGCTTGGAGCCGCAACCTGAGTTATGACAATGGTAACGCGGGCAAAGGCGGCGGCCCTAAGAAAAACGGTTTCTCAGTGCGTTGCGTTAAGGACTAAACCTTTAAATGTTTAACCCTTTAAAAAAATGAAAAACTCATTATTAGGATTATTATTGTCAATGACATTGTTTTCGTATTCAAATGAAAGTAAAATGAAAGAAAGCATTAGTAATAAAATCAAAGAACATTTAAAAAACCCTGATAGTTTTGAATTTGGTAGTATGAAAATTAAAAGTAAAATTAGCTTAGACACTTTAAAAAAAAGAGTAACCCTAAAAAGTTTAAATGAGTACAAGTCTTTAATAAAAGATCGAGATAGTAAAGAAGGTAAAGAATTTTTATTAATGCTTGAGAAAGAATTTAATTTTATTCAAAATTATAAAGGAGAGAATAATGAAGCTGGATATTATTTGAATTTTGTGGCAAAAGGAACAAATAGTTACGGAGGAATAATACAATCAAGTTATGAAGCATTTGTCTTAAATGACGAAGATAAAACTACACTTTCGGTAACTGAAATAGAAAAATAATAATTTAGAAAACTAATACTTATGCTAATTGTACTTTTTTGGGTGATTGGTGCTTTGATAATAGGCGTTATTGCAAGCGATAGAACTATAGGTTTTTGGTGGGCGTTCCTAATATCTTTAATCTTTAGTCCTCTTATCGGCTTATTATTTACATTATTGTCAAAGACAAATACAGAAGTAAATTACAGAAAAAGTATTCTAAGAACACAAAAGAGCCAGCAAGAATCACTACAAAAGATAGCGGAACTTGAAACTATTCAAAGAGTTTCAATAGCTGATGAATTGCAAAAACTGGAAAGATTGAAAGAAAACAAATCTATTTCAGAGGAGGAATTTACAAAACTTAAAAACGAACTTATTTATCCAAGTAATGATAAAACTGTTAGTACCGAGTTTGTTAGCGATATGAAGACGGATATACGAACAAAGTATGTTAAGTAGCATAGATAGTAACAACAAGAAGCGCAACCTCAACAGTTGCTCTTTTTTTAAATAGTCAAATCATGTTTATTTGAATATTAGAAGTACAAACAGTCAAAAACCAGAACTTTTGTTAGTTCATTTTAAGAGGTTTACCAGCCGAAATGTTTTAAAATCCATACGAAGTGCAAGTTTATGCAACGTTAATAAGACCGAAAGTAAGGAACCACTTCCATCATTGGATGACAGTTATTTGTCTAAAAAAGAGTTGTTGTAATTGTTAGTAGTCCATAAAAAAGACTAGAAAAAAGAATTAAACAAAATATGGCAACATTTAAGATTTCGAGAATTTGGAAAGAGGCTGATGAATAACAACTCTTAAAAAGGCATTTTTTTATATCCAATAAATCAGAAGATTCTTTATTAAAATTGGGGATATTTTTTATTATTGTAATGTTTTTAAACTAATTATCTTTTTGTAATTTAAAACTGATTCTTGATATAAAAATTATTTGATATTTGGAACCACAAATGAGAATCTCACGGAATTAATTACATGTTAATATACCTAGACTAGTAAATAAAATATATTATATGAAACAGCACGAAGAATCAGCAATTAAGAAGAGACTAACTCAGGACCAAATAGAGGAGTTGATGTGTTATCCGGACTATTGGAGAAATACTCTAAGAGAAGCGGCGCAACGAGGGGAATCAATAAAAGAAGTGTACGAGAAATTAAAAGATTTGGAGTATTTGATGTAGAAAGATTAGGTGAATATATTAGATTAACTTCCGAAGAAAATTAATATAAATCACAATAGATTACCAACATATTTAGGCACTAATTTATCTCAGAAACATATTATGAAATGATTAGTTTTAGAGAACTTTAGCAACTGAAAATTGATATTGCAACGAGATTTTCCTCTCTGAAAGAAGACGCGAATCATTTCGACTCAAATAAATGATAATTTAAACCAAAATTTACAAATTAAACATAGCCAATATTACTTAAACCCATTCCAACATGAAAAAAATAAATTTCGAATTAATCTTTAAAATCATTGTATTAATTCAATTGACAATAATACTTATAATTCTCATCTCCAATTCAAATTCTAATAATTCTAACACATTAGTTGAGCCTAATGAAATTGGTAGATATAAAGAAATTAAAATAAAATGTGCGCCGCAATTTGGAGGAGCATTAGAACAGGTTCGTATTCTTGACACTAAAACAGGTCAATACGTTGAACCTTAAGAAAGTTATTAAAAAAAATGAAATTGTTCTTAGTATATTATTTTTAGGATTTTTATTTGATATGCCTTATGGTTCCTTTCAGCTTTTAAGGTTTCTTGGTATGATAGGTTTTATAATACTTACTTACAATTACTATCCAAAAAATCAGAATTGGTTTATTTTATGGGCAAGTTCTGCCATTTTGATTAACCCATTTATCAAAATTGCATTAGGCAGAGAGATATGGAATTTAGTTGATATAATATGGGTGATATTATTAATTAGCAGTATTTTTATTAATAGGAAGTATGTGGAATAAGATTCGAGAAAAATTGCAATCATTATTGTTTATGCTACCTGTTATTTTAGGCTTAGGTTTTTTATTGTATATCCCTGTAAAATGTAGTATGGATATTGTTGATCGAATCCAAAACCCACCCAGTGAAATTTATGCTGAAAACCAAACTCTATATAAGTGGAAATCGTTTTGTATTGATGGAGAAAGTGAAGATGGCTGTGACCTTGAAGGGTTTAGATTAAAAACAAAATCTAAACTTGGTCCAATGAAAAAAGCTCCTTCAAATGTGATTTCTGTTATTGAAGTAGATGAATATTACCAGGAATTATCAATTACTTTAAGAGATTGGAAAACAGGAGAAATAATTCAGCCATACCCACAAAAAGATTATAAATGGTATCAATTTTACAAAAAATATGATTCATTTGAAACAATAGGGACTTTGTTTAATTATGAAGATGGAGGTGTAGATATTATAAGTTATGAATTGACCTTACTGCGGAATAAAATTATTATTACTAAAGAAAGCTGTGATTCTAGAGGCTATGAGGAAAAAAGTAATAAGGTAAAAGGTGGTTGTTTTTTTTTAGAAGCTTATGAAAAAAACAGAAATGAATGGCATTCTCTTGCTCTTGAGGTAGTATTGAAGGATAATAGAAAAGTATTAATAAATTTATAATGATACTATCCCGAAAAGTGTGTAAGTTAAAAAATAATGGGGTTTGACTTTTTAATTAAAGTTGAACCCTTTTTTCAAATATAGTTAAGAATTGGTTGAGGATTAATCTATAGGTTGCTTATGCATTTTATCAGCAATGCCTATGTTAGAAATATTTTTATAAATCAAAACTCGGATAGCGGCAATTTCGAATCTAATTAAACACTCTTTCGTCGCCTAACATATCTTTTATATTTTTTACATGCTTTTCCGATATGTCGTGATTGTTTCCATTTTCTACAGCAGTCGATAATACATTAACTACATCTCGTTTACTTTTATAATTAGCGATTTCGTTTTCATTTATTATTTTATTCACTACTTCTATAACTCTATGTGATTTTACTAAAAAAGTACCATTTGGAATATAGCGAACATCGCGAAATTCGCAGTTACCATAAAATACAACTATCGAATAGAATGGAATATTTTGAAAGTCTGTTAGTTTTGCTTTAAGATTTTCGACGTGTTTCTTGTTCTGAAGAATGGGATTATAAAAATAATATTTCTTCTTACCATAAGCTAAAACTTGCGTCCACTTTTCTTGTTTACCAGAACCAAAAATCCAGCCGCTGTATTCTTTAACTTCGAATACAATTATTCCAACTTTTGTAGCAAGGACTAAATCAATTTGCGAATAATTCCCAAATTTATTTTGTAGGTATAAATCATGAAAAATTGTTTGGTCAGGAAATCCGGCTTTTAGAAGTTTGAGAACTAATTCTCTTTCTGTTCTTGTGCCACGATGCGTTTTTGTAACGGTATTCAGTAGATTTTTTTCCTTCTTACTACGATTAGTAAAGTAAAAAATAGGTAAAAAAAATAAAACTACTAATATAATTATAATCATTTTGATTCAAAATTTGTGCAACTGAATATGATACCAAGCTTTCTAAGCTGCAACTCTTGCCTACTTTAGAAAGCGGATTTTATCCAGTAGGTAAACAGGGAGTTCGGAAAAAGCAACTAAAAATTTACCGAAAAACTAGCCATTAGATTTAGCATGTGTTAGATGAAGTTCTTTAACTAAATCTAAATGAAATTTTTGAATCCCTCCAACAATCTTTTATTTCTTGTTATCCGCACCTATGCTAAGTATCCCATGAAAGTTACTTGGAAGAAAAACTTTATCACTTGGATTTTTTGTGATTGATTCCATTCCGTCAATAAATTTTTGAGCAATCAAAATTTGTCCTGCAGTTTGCGCATCGGTCTTTTCTTTCAGTTGTGATAAATAGTTTATCTCTGCTTCAGTGATCATTTTTAAAGCGTTTGCTTGCGCTTCAGCTCTTATCAAAGTCGATCTCGCTTCGCTCTCCGCCTTTTTTGTAATTGCAAATGCTTCTCCTTCAGCTTCTGAAACTCTGGCTCTTTTTTGTCTCTCCGCATTCATCTCTTGAAGCATCGCATCAGCAGTATCTTTGGAGTAGGTGAGTTCTTGAATTTCGACTCTTGTAAAAGTAATTCCCCACTTGGAGGCAGTTTCGGCTAGTTGCGCTGAAATTTTTTGATTGAGCGTTTGTCTTTCTGAAAGAACCTGGTCGAGCGTAATTGTTCCAATGTTTGCGCGTAAGGCATTTAGCGCAATGTCTGAAATAGAGGAAGGAAGAATATCAACATTGTAAACTGCTTTAATGGGGTCAACAATTTTCCAATACACCGAAGCATCAGCCTGAATCGTTACATTGTCTTTTGTTTGACACTGACGGGCAGGGGTGTCCGTCTTTTGTTCTGATAGCTCAATAAGATACCCTCTCTTGTTTGCTTGTCCTTGCCAAGTACCTAGATACTTTTTATTGTCAAGAAAAGGAACTAAAAAGTTTAATCCTTCGCTTTGCACAGAGGAAAATTTTCCAAAACGTTCTATGATTACGCAATGATTTTGAGGAATAGTGTAAATTAATGACATCGTTTTAATTGGTTAGTTTGATGGTTAGTTTTTCGTTTAAGTAATTTATTATAGTTGCGTTATCGCCTGCTTTACATTGTTTATTGTCGTGTTCTACAAAAAAATAGAGTTCATCTTCAATTTGAAACATCAATTTGTTTTCAATCAATTT
>CANGUP010000045.1 GCA_947457105.1 Flavobacteriaceae bacterium | reverse complement strand
AAGCATTTCAATATCGCTAATTTTGAAGATAATTATATCACGATGTTCTTTATTATCTCTAAGTTTAGGATTGTTTTCATCAAATAAATCAGAAAGTCTATTTCTTACTAATCTCCAAGTTTTTTTACCATCAGATATAAAATCGTTAAGTGTGTCTTGCATGAACATATCGTCTGTTAGTTCGATGCCTTCAAAGTAGCCTAATTGTTGTAATGCTCCCATATCAATAGCACTATCACCAATTCTTGTTCCAATAGTGATCACATCGTCTTTGGTTATAAAAACTCCAAAAGGAATATTTTGAATTGGAAAATCAGAATCTTTTGAAACTTCTAACCAAGACTTTTTAGCAGGATTATTAGCAAAATGCGGCATAATATAGTTGTTGATTTGTTGTTGAAAAATTTGTAATCAAATATATCATTTAAGATTTATTTGACAAACATATTTCGTAATTTTGAGGAGTTTTTAACAAAAATCCAAAATAAATGCAACGCGACGAACAAATTTTTGATTTAATTCTTGATGAACAAGACAGACAAATACATGGAATAGAGCTAATTGCCTCAGAAAACTTTGTTAGTGACCAAGTGATGGAAGCTGCAGGTTCCTGTTTAACAAACAAATATGCTGAAGGATATCCAGGAAAAAGATATTATGGAGGTTGTGAAGTTGTTGACATTGTTGAGCAAATAGCCATTGATAGAGCTAAACAATTGTTTGGAGCCGAATATGTAAATGTGCAACCACACTCTGGTTCTCAGGCAAATACTGCAGTTTTTGCAGCTTGTCTTCAGCCAGGAGATAAAATATTAGGTTTTGATTTGTCTCATGGTGGACACTTAACTCATGGTTCTCCTGTAAATTTTTCTGGTAAATTGTATTCTCCTTCATTTTATGGAGTTGAGCCAGAAACTGGACAATTTGATTATGATAAAATTCAAGCTATAGCTACAAAAGAGCAACCAAAAATGATTATTGCAGGAGCATCTGCTTACTGTCGTGATATGGATTTTGAGCGTTTTAGAGTTATAGCAGATAGTGTTGGAGCATTGCTTTTAGCAGATATTTCGCATCCAGCTGGATTAATTGCTAAAGGATTGATGAACGATCCAATTCCGCATTGTCATATTGTTACTACTACAACTCACAAAACATTACGCGGACCAAGAGGCGGAATGATTATGATGGGTAAAGATTTTGAAAATCCTTGGGGATTAACTACTCCAAAAGGCGAAATTAGAATGATGTCTCATATTTTAGATATGTCTGTTTTTCCAGGAAATCAAGGTGGTCCTTTGATGCATATTATTGCTGCTAAAGCGGTTGCTTTTGGAGAATGTCTTACAGATGAATTCTTTAGATATGCGATGCAAGTTCAGAAAAATGCTAAAGCAATGGCAGAAGCTTTCAACAAAAGAGGTTATAATTTAATTTCTGGTGGAACAGATAACCATATGATGTTGATTGACTTAAGAAATAAAAATATTACTGGTAAAGAAGCTGAAAACGCGTTAGTAAAAGCTGAAATTACGGTAAACAAAAACATGGTTCCATTCGATGATAAATCACCATTTGTAACTTCTGGAATTCGTATTGGAACACCAGCCATTACTACAAGAGGTTTAGTTGAAGAAGATATGGAAACTGTTGTTGAATTCATCGACAGAGTTTTGATGAATCACACTAACGAAGAAATTATTGAGCAAGTTGCCGATGAGGTGAACGAAATGATGAGCGAAAGAGCGATGTTCGTTTTCTAGAAATCAACTTTATTAGAATAAAAAAGACCTTTGTAATTGCAAAGGTCTTTTTTTGTTTATAATTGTAAAGTTTAGTATAAACTCTTAAATTTTGAAGGATTAGCTTCACTCATAATAGCATAAACTTTTTCAAAAATATCTTCTACCGAAGGTTTAGAGAAATAGTCGCCATCAGTTCCGTAAGCAGGACGATGAGCTTTTGACGCTAATGTTTGAGGTGCACTATCTAAATGTTGATAAGCATTTTGAACTTCTACAATTTCTTGTAAAATATAAGCACTTGCTCCACCAGGAACGTCTTCATCAATTACTAATAAACGATTCGTTTTAGCGATACTTTTTACTATATCGTGATTGATATCAAATGGCAATAACGATTGTATATCAATGATTTCTGCACTTATTCCAACTGTTTCTAATTCTTTAGCAGCTTGTTCTACTAATCTTAAAGTTGAACCATAAGACACCAGAGTAATATCGCTACCTTCTTTTAAAGTTTCTACAACTCCAATAGGAGTTTTGAATTCACCTAGATTGGTTGGCATTTTTTCTTTCAAACGATAACCGTTTAGACATTCTACTACTAAGGCTGGTTCGTCTTTTTCTAATAGCGTATTGTAGAATCCTGCAGCTTTAGTCATATTTCTAGGAACTAAAACATGAATTCCACGGATTGCATTGATAATCATTCCCATTGGTGAACCTGAATGCCAAACACCTTCTAAACGGTGGCCACGAGTTCTGATTATTAATGGAGCTTTTTGCCTTCCAGCAGTTCTATATTGTAATGTTGCTAAATCATCACTCATAATTTGAATGGCATACAATAAATAGTCTAAATATTGAATTTCAGCAATAGGACGCAAACCACGCATAGCCATTCCAATTCCTTGTCCAAGAATGGTTGCTTCACGAATTCCTACATCGGCAACACGAAGTTCACCATATTTTTCTTGCATTCCTTCCAAACCTTGATTAACGTCACCAATGTTCCCTGAATCTTCTCCAAAAATTAAGGTTTCAGGATATTTAGTGAAAATGGCATCGAAGTTATCTCTCAAAACCAAACGAGCATCTACATCTTCTGCAGTAGCATCATAAGTAGGAGCAACCTCAGTTGAGGTTAAAATGTTTTTATCGGATTCAGAAAATAAATGCGAACTGAATTTAGGCTGAATTTTTGCAATATAATTTGTAATCCAAGAAGCTAATTGCGGTTGACCACTTTCAGATAAAATCATTCTTAAAACTTTTCGTGCTGTTGCAAGAATATCTTTTCTAATTGGTTCTTTGATTGCTGTTAAATCAGTAGCAATTTTTTCAATAAAGATTTTATTTTCGCTTGAAGAAGCAATAGAATTTAACAAATTAACCAATTCTTTTTGTTCCTCTTTCATCGGAGTTACAAATGCTGTCCAAGCGGCTTTTTTACCTTCAAGAACGTCTTTTTTAGCTTGATTGTCGATTTCATCTAATTCTTCTGTAGTTGCAAGATTATTATCGACTAACCAATTTCGCATTTGGGCTAAACAATCAAATTGAGCTTCCCAAGCCAATCTTTCAGCATTTTTATAACGTTCGTGACTGCCAGAAGTTGAATGTCCTTGAGGTTGTGTTAATTCTTGTACGTGAATTAAAACAGGTACATGTTCTTCACGAGCAATTGCAGCTGCTTTTTCGTAAGTGGCTACTAAAGCTGGATAATCCCAACCTTTTACAGTAAGAATTTCATATCCATTATTATCTTCATCACGTTGAAATCCTTTAAGAATTTCTGATATATTTTCTTTAGTTGTTTGATGTCTAGCATGCACTGAAATTCCGTATTCATCGTCCCAAATACTCATTACCATTGGCACTTGTAAAACACCAGCAGCATTAATAGTTTCAAAAAATAAACCTTCAGAAGTTGATGCATTTCCAATGGTGCCCCAAGCTACTTCGTTTCCGTTGATTGAAAAATTAGTTTTGTCTTCTAATCCTTTTTCATTTCTGAAAATTTTAGAAGCTTGAGCTAATCCCAACAATCTAGGCATTTGCCCAGCAGTTGGAGAAATATCAGCACTAGAATTTTTTTGTTGTGTAAGGTTATTCCAATTTCCGTTGGCGTCCAAGGAATGTGTTGCAAAGTGACCACCCATTTGACGACCAGCACTCATAGGATCAAAATTGATGTCGGTATGACCATATAATCCGGCAAAGAATTGTTGGATATTCATTGCTCCAATTGCCATCATAAAAGTTTGGTCACGATAATATCCAGAACGGAAATCACCATTTTTGAAAGCTTTGGCTAAGGCTAATTGTGGGACTTCTTTTCCGTCACCGAAAATACCAAATTTAGCTTTTCCAGTTAGTACTTCACGTCTACCTAATAGACTGCATTCTCTACTGATAGTGGCAATTTTATAATCGTTTAAAACTTCGGTTTTAAAATCTTCAAAAGTAATTTCGACTTTGTTTTGTGTTTCGGTCATAACTGAAAAGGAATTTCTTATGAAATCGCCACTAACAAGAAGTTTGTTGCAAACAAACACCAATGATTAAAAAGGCGATACCATATGTTACTTATAAAAAATAAAATTTAAACATTTGAAACAAATTTAATGAAAAAGTAGTAATAATTATAATTCTGTGAAAAAAATATAATTTAATTATTGATAATTAAAACGCTTGATAATAAGGTTTGAATATGAATAGTTTATAAAAATACTTATTTTTAAAATAAATCCTTAAAAAACAGAATTAAAAACTAAGAATTAAAACCATTTTCGAGTAAATAAACCTACCAAAGATTTTGGACTAAAAGCTACAATAAAACGTATTTTTTCAGAATATCTTGGTTGAGAAACTTCCCATCCATTGTTTGAATAAACTGGAAAGTATAGTTCGAAGAAATCGGTAACTAGATTCAAGCGAATACCACTATCATAGACAAATCGTGCATCTTGTTGTTTGTTCTTTAGAAATCCTAAATCACCATATAGTTCTACCCAATTCCAAACATTAAAACTTCCGTTAAGAGTTGTAATCCATTGATTTGAAAATGGATTAGAGAGTCTGGATTTGAACCCACCTTCAGCTTCAATAAACTGCTGACTGAATAAACCAGTACTTTCTGAACGCCCTAAATAGTTATAGTCGAATAAGTAATCTGTTGGTCTATCAAGAGCAAAATCGAAGTAATTGCTTTCTGATTTATTGTATAAGAAAATTCCTCCATAAAGACGTAAATTGACTTGTCTATTATTGTCAAAAAGTCTTCTAAAAGTAATACTTGCAGCTGTTTTTCCAAATTGAGAACCCAATTGCAAATCAGTAGAATAAGCGAATGTTTTAGTGATTTCTATTTTGCTGCTACTAAAACGCGCATTGAAAATAGAGTAGTTGCCTTCAAAAGTGTTTTTTACAAACTGGCTCGGTTCTCTATTAACATAAACTTGTCTTAGAACAATACTTCTAACTTGATTGTTTCTTAAATCATCCTCTCTAAAGCGAAAAATCACGAATGGATTTACTTTTTGATAATAGGCATCTGGTGCATAATGGAACGTGCTTCCACTGAAACCATAGCGCATCAAGAATAAGTTACTATTGCGATTGAATTGATTTACTACAAAAGAAAAGCTTCCAGATATATCTTTAGTTTTGGTTGAAAAAGAAGGATTTACATCGAAAGTAAATGGTCTATCTAAAATGGTTTTATTATGAAAATTAATTCCCGGAATAAAGCCATCATAGAAATTATATTCTAAAGTAGGAACATACAAAACTTGATTGTAATTTGGATCCTCCAAGTCTTTCATTAAGTTGAACTTGATTGGGCGATTACTCAGTCTAAATGGTTTAAGAGATTTCCAATTGTTTCTTTGATTGAATTCAGGTACGATATTTTTGTAATTGATTACAATTTTATCGGCGTTGTTTCTTTTAAAAGTATAGGTAGAATCAACACTTGGATTATCAATCCATTCTTTAAAAACTACTTTTTTATTTTTAATTCCATAAACAGGTATCGGAACATTTACATCTGTTTTATTTTTTAATTTAAAAGAAACACTATCAGTTGTTTTAGTAACATTATTGAATTTATAATCGACAATTTTTCTAGAATTGATAATGGTATTAAAAAACCAATCCGTATTTTTAGAACTATTTTTTTTTATAATGCTCTCAAATTTGCAACTGTCTGTTTGTTTTTTTTCAGCATAAGCTATAAATTCATTAATGCTTTTTTTCAAATTTTCTTCACCAATATAATCAGATAGGTATCTAAAACTCAATCCAGCTCTATATTTTGATGCAATTTTTTCGTTAAATTTTATTAATGTGTTTTTTGGATCACCAAGAGGTTGGTCAAGATTTTTTCGAGCCATAAGCATATAGAAATAGCTGTATTGTTCGTTGAAATCTAAAGAAACTAATCGATAGCCTTTTACCAATTTTAATTTTGCGACCGAGCCCATCATTTTGGCATCAGGATAATGCTCATCGATGTATTTCATCATGTAATGAATTTGGATGGCATCATAAATCCAATTGTCTTTTCTAGTGTCTAATCTTAAAGTAGATTTTAAATAATTGTTCAAAAAAGTTTTTAAAAACTTCAATTCATAGATAAACTCATCTGGAAAAGGACTAATAAATGAAGGTAATTGATTTAATCCATAAAAAGGATTGATATCATAATCAACTTGAGAAACAGTGATTTTAGATTTTTGATATTTTCCTAGATTTGCTTCTACATAGGTTAACACTTTATCTACGATAATGGCTTTGTTGATATCGCTTACTTTTTTGTCTTCAATATTTGTAACTATATCTAAATCACCATTTTTAAAACTCATAAAGCTAGTGTTCTTCTCGATAAATAAATTGAAATACAAATATTTTTTTCCCGAAAAGTAAAACGAATTGTTCTCTTTCTTTTCTAGTGGTAAATCACTTACTACTTGATAGTCATTAGTATTTATTTGCAAATCAATATCAGAAATTGCATTTGAAACATCATCAATATTTAGATTGCTGTATTTTTTAAACAATTTGTTTTCATAAACTGCCGGTGTAAGAAAACAATTTTTAAGCACCATTCCTTCTTGTGAATTAAATCCGTATCGTGTGAATTTATCATCAGGAATTTTTAAAAAATAGGAGAGTATAAATGTTCTTTTTTGATTGGGATATATCTTATCATTTAATGTGATTTCTACTAAATCGATATGATTTTCTGGTCTGTTCCATGTTAGAAGTGATTTTGATTCATCTATAATGGTAAGATTTTTAGTTTCACCACGTTCTTTCTCGGACGCTAAATGAAAGCTTCTTACAAATTCATCTGAAAATCGTTTACCTAAAGGACTATTTCTATCAGAGTATGCATTATTCCAGTCGTTTAATATGATGGATTTGATGGTATCAGCAGATTGGTTGAAATAGGTCAACTCTTGATATACGCTAAGCATCTTTTTTTCATGATCAACATTGACAACAAATTTAGAATGGTGCTGTGCTGATAGAAAAAAACTGAATAAAAAGAGTATATAGGTTACTTTTTTCAAGGTTTAGTTTTGGGTTTAAATAATCGGTTAAAGACTTCTTTTGTAAATTTTTCTGCACCACCTTTATTCATGTGCCCACATGTAGAAAAATACTTATCCTCTGTTACGAGATTTTCAAATCTACGAATTTCTGGATAAACCTTATTAATATGATTGAAATAATCTCTATTGATAGTTTCCATACACATTGGCGTGGTCATAGCAATCAAGTTGATGTTATTTTCTTTACAAATGGCTTTAATTTCTTCGTAAGCTTTGTTTTTCTTTGGGTAATATTTAGATAAATCAGCACCTACCATTGGTCTTTTATCGGTCATTAAAGGATAAAAACCATCTCTGTCTAAGGAATTAGTGGGTTTTTGAATAGCAGTTTGATAAAACTCTCTAAAACCAACGCGAGCATCATAATGAAGGTAACGATAAAATGGTATATAGAGTAATTTATTGTATTCTGGAATATTTTTGTAGTGATTTCTAATGGTTTTTGAAGTATGAAAATAAGGCATAAACAAGGAGCGAATAGCCTCTGAATGGTCGTTTGTGTTTATGTTTAAATCAACTTGAAGGATAAGATTTTCAATTTTATAGTTATTTTCAACCATCAATTTCAGCATCAATGTCGATTCTTCTAATCTTGAGCGTGTAATTCCAAAATTAAAAGTTTTGTAACCTTGATCATTAAAAATTTTTGGAACAAAATGATTATTTACTCTAGAAGAACCAAGAAAAACGACATCAAAATTTTTGTCTTTAGAGTTAAAAATGTAGCTGATTTTGTTTCTAGATTTAGATTGCATGTAAACGCTTGTATACAACACATCAAGCAACATCATTGTAAGAATGAGAATTGCCAAACCTTTTAAAAGAAATTGTATAAACTGCTTCATTAGAACTGAAAATAAATGAACTCTTTGTAATCTGAAAAAACACCTAATGCTACAATTGCAGCTAGGCATAAACTTAATTTTAACCAACTATACTTACCAGAAATAGGTTCGACTCTATTTCGGTTATTCCATTCTACTAGAACAAATACTAAAATTAAAGCTATTAAATTATGACTGTAACGTTCTATTCTGAAATATTGTTCAGAGAAATGTAAATCGCTAAACATTCGGATAATATAATTATACGCATCTGTAATGGTTTTGGATCTAAAAAATATCCATGCCAATGTTGTAATTGCAAATGTTGTGGTAATATTGAACAATATTCTAATCGAATCTATATTGAATCCTAAAGTAAACGCATCAACATTTTTTCGATTTCTATTTAATAATAAAAGTGGTAGAAAGTACAAAGCGTTTATCAAACCCCAAACGATGAATGTCCAATTCGCGCCATGCCAAAAACCACTTACTAAAAAGATGATGAAGGTATTTCTGACTTGAAAAAGTTTATTGCCTTTGCTTCCGCCAAGAGGAATATATAAATAATCTCTAAACCATGACGAAAGTGAAATGTGCCAACGACGCCAAAATTCAGCTATATCTCTAGAAAAATAAGGATAATTGAAGTTTTTCAATAAGTCAATTCCAAATAATTTTGAAGTTCCCAAAGCAATATCAGAATACCCTGAAAAGTCACCATAAATTTGAAAAGAAAAATAAATAGCTCCTAAAATTAAGGATAAAGAATTCATTGTTGAATAATTTTCAAAAATTTCATTGGCATATATCGCGCAAGAATCGGCAATCACAACTTTCTTTACTAAACCCCAAACGATTTGATAAATTCCTTCTTTAGCATTTTCAAATTTAAATTTTCTTCTCACTTTTATTTGTGGTAAAAGGTGAGTAGCTCGTTCAATTGGACCTGCAACTAAAAGTGGAAAGTAGCTTACAAATAAGGAATAATCAACAAAGTTTTTCTCTGATTTTATTCGTTTGTAGTAAATATCAATGATGTAGGATAAGCCATGAAAAGTATAAAAGGATATTCCAACAGGAAGAATCAGTTTTAATAAAATAGGACTTGCTGTTAATCCAAAACCTTGCAATAATTCTGCAAAAGAAGTAGCAAAAAAGTTATAATACTTGAATATTCCTAGAAATCCTAAATTGATGGAAATACAAATCCAAAGCCACATTTTTCGTTCAGATTGCGTCTTACTTTGTTCAATTTTCATTGCGGATACATAATCCAATAATGTTGAAAAAACCAAAAGAAACAGAAACCTCCAATCCCAACAAGAATAGAAATAATAACTCGCCAAAATCAAAATGTAATTCTGATTGATTTTAGATTTATGCCCAACAAACCAATACATTATAAAAACGATTGGGAGGAAAATGGCAAAATGTAACGAGTTGAAAAACATAAAATTAAAATTTTCAAAAACTAAATTCCAAATTCCAATTTAAGTATTATTTGGAATTTGGAATTTTATAATTGGAATTTAGGTTAGAAGTTCGGACTTAAATTGTATTTTTTGTAGAAGTTATCCAAAGCTTCAACTACTTCATCTTCGGTATCAACCACTTTTATTAGATTCATATCTTCTGGATTGGCATTTTTTTGCTTGTCAATCATCACATTTTTAATCCAATCCAAAAGCCCAGACCAAAATTCACTTCCCACCAAAATGATAGGAAATTTACCAATTTTCTTAGTTTGAATTAAAGTTACTGCTTCAAATAATTCGTCCAATGTACCAAAACCACCGGGCATTACTACAAAACCTTGTGAGTATTTTACAAACATTACTTTACGAACAAAGAAATAATCAAAGTTTAAATTTTTGTCTTTATCGATATAAGGATTGAAATGTTGTTCGAAAGGCAGTTCTATGTTTAAACCTACTGAAGTTCCTTCACCACGATGCGCGCCTTTATTTCCGGCTTCCATGATTCCAGGTCCACCACCAGTGATTACACCATAACCAGCTTTACTGATTTTGTAGGCAATTCGTTCTGCCAATAAATAATATTTATCCTCAGGTTTTGTTCTTGCTGAACCAAAAATAGAAACGCAAGGACCAATTCTAGCCATCGACTCATAACCATTAACAAACTCTGACATGATTTTAAAAATCGCCCATGAGTCGTTGCTTCTTATTTCGTTCCAAGTTTTTTGTTTTAATTTATCGTGTATCCTATGATCTTCGTTTTCGTAATTGTTATTTGTCATAATCTATATTTTTTAACTTTTTTGCAAACGTGCTAAAGTAATTCTTTTTTCAAAAACTGCGCTTTCTTGAACATTTTTTTGATTAAAAAGAAGCTATATTATTTAATTATCTTTTTTAGGTGCTAAAAAATTCTCACCTGTTACAACACTTTTTCCAGTGTTTTGTTCTAATTCTATGCGTGCATTTTTTGCTACTGCACCACCTTTTTTGCTAGCTTTTGCATTATCAATTAATCCTTTTGCTTCTTCTTTTTCTGCAATTTGTCTTGTTGATAATTCGGCTAAAGCTGTAAAAATTAACTCAGCTTCACTCATGTGATCACGAAGATTTTGAGTTTTTAATTTTTTAATTTCTTTATGATTTTTTACACTTAAACCTGTCCATTCTTGATGGATAATATTGGTTAGAATTGCAAAATCTTTTTTCTCTTCAATTCCAGCTTCTTTCCAATAATCGGTTAATTTATTGCGGGTTTCTTGTCCCATCATTCGTTGCTGAATCCATTTTTCACTTCTTCCGTGTTGTTTCCAGTTTTCTCTTGCTCTGTCAATACTTTGTGCAGGATCTTGAATTTCTTGAATTCGTTCATATCCAACTTTTGCCAACCATTGTTTAAAAGGTTCGGCTTTTGGAGAAGGAATAGATTGTACTATTCGTAATACATCTTTTACATTGCCGGCTAGAGTTTTACGGTTTTTCCCATTTGTCAGCATTGCTACCTGGGGACAATTTGTCCCTATGTAGTTTCCAAGTTCTAAATCTCTTTTTCTAATTTTTTTTAAATAATCAGTAGGATTTACAGAATCGGTAAGTGCCTCAATAATATCAACTAATGAAAAATACCAAGTTTCAGTTTCTTCTATGTAACTTCTTCTTATTTGTTTGCTCTCAAAAATGGCTAAAGAATTATTGTTTTCCATATTATAAAAATTAACTTTTCAACTCTTTTTTCAAAAACTGCACAGTGTAACTTTTTTTATTTTTTATGATTTCCTCAGGCGTTCCTGTGCATAAAATTTCTCCGCCACCTTTTCCGCCTTCCATACCAACGTCAATGATGTAATCGGCTAGTTTTATAACGTCTAAATTGTGTTCGATAATCAGAACGGAATTTCCTTTATCAACCAATTTTTGAATAACATCCATTAACACTCGAATGTCTTCAAAATGTAAACCAGTTGTCGGTTCGTCCATGATGTAGAAGGTATTTCCAGTATCTTTTTTAGACAATTCGGTTGCCAGTTTTATACGTTGAGCTTCACCACCAGAAAGTGTTGTACTTTGTTGACCAAGTGTGATATAACCCAATCCAACATCTTGAATGGTTTTAACTTTTCTATGAATTTTCGGAATCATTTCAAAGAAATCAACCGCTTCATCAACCGTCATATTCAATACATCAGAAATTGATTTTCCTTTGTAACGAATTTCTAAAGTTTCTCTATTGAAACGTTTACCCATGCAGGTTTCACATTCCACATAAACATCAGGTAAGAAACTCATTTCGATAGTTCTCACACCTGAACCTTCGCATGTTTCGCATCTTCCACCAGCAACATTAAAACTAAAACGTCCAGCTTTATATCCGCGAATCATGGCTTCAGGCGTCATTGTGAATAAACTTCTAATTTCTGAAAAAACATCGGTGTAAGTGGCAGGATTACTTCTAGGAGTTCTACCGATCGGACTTTGATCGATATCAATTACTTTGTCGATATGTTCTAAACCTTCAATTTTCTTGTAAGGCATTGGTTTTTTGACACCATTAAAGATATGAGCGTTCAAAATAGGGTAAAGCGTTTCATTAATCAATGTTGACTTACCGCTTCCTGAAACTCCAGTTACGCAAATTAGTTTTCCTAATGGAAATTCTACTGTAACATTTTTAAGGTTATTTCCGTTAGCACCAGTTAATTTTATGGATTTTCCGTTGCCTTCACGACGCTTTTTCGGAACTTCAATTTGCATTTTGCCATTCAAGTATTGAGCTGTGATGGTATTCTCTTTCAACAATTCTTTTGGAATTCCTTTACTAATGATGTTTCCTCCAAATTTTCCAGCTTTTGGTCCAATATCAATTACATAATCGGCACATTCAATCATGTCTTTGTCGTGTTCTACAACCAAAACAGAGTTTCCGATATCACGAAGATTTTTCAAAGAATTAATCAATCGTTCGTTATCACGTTGGTGCAAACCGATACTTGGTTCATCCAAAATATAAAGTACTCCAACCAATTGCGAACCAATTTGTGTAGCCAAACGAATACGTTGCGCTTCACCACCAGAGAGCGATTTAGAACTTCGGCTTAAGGATAGATAATTCAAACCAACATCCATTAAAAACTTTAGTCTGTCGTTAATTTCTTTTAAAATTTCAGTGGCGATTGTTTTTTGTTTTTCAGATAATTCTTTTGGTAAATTTTGAAACCAAATAGTCAATTCTGAAATATCCATTGCGGATAATTCGGCAATATTTTTATCGTTTATTTTGAAGAAAAGTGATTCTTTTTTCAATCGAGAACCATGACATTCAGGACAATTGATTTCGTCCATAAAGTCTTTTGCCCAACGTTTTATAGAAGTTGAATTACTATCATCGTGCTGACTTTTAATAAATTTAGCAATTCCTTCAAAATCAATTTTGTATTCTTTGGTAACACCAGCGGTTTTTGAAACCACTGTGAATTTCTCGTTTCCGCCATTCAAAATCATTTCCATAGCTTCATTAGAAATGGTTTCGATAGCATCAGTTAATTTGAAATTATATTTTTCACCAATAATTTCCAATTGTTTGAACATCCAAGAATTTTTGTATTCTCCAAGTGCCGCAAATCCACCTTTATTGATAGATAATTTCGGATTTGGAATAATCTTTTTTATGTTGATTTCGTTTACGATTCCCAATCCATTACAATGTTCGCAAGCACCTTTTGGAGAATTGAATGAAAACAAATTGGGTTCCGGATTTTGATATGAAATTCCAGTTGTCGGACACATCAAAGTTCTACTAAAAAAACGTACTTCTTCATTTTCATGTTCGATAACCATCATGACATCTTCACCGTGATACATTGCGGTTTTGATGCTTTCTGCTAATCTTTTGTCTATATCAACATCATTTTGCTTCGCCAGTTCGCTATCGCTCGGGTCAACTTGCAATCTATCAATTACAATTTCAATATCGTGGGTTTTGTAACGATCCAATTTCATTCCGGTTGTGATGTCTGTAATTTTTCCGTTGACACGAACTTTTACAAAACCTTGTTTGGCAATTTGTTGAAACAACTCGGCATAATGACCTTTTCTAGCACGAATTATTGGCGCTAAAACATTAATGCGTTTTCCTTTGAAGTTTTCCTTAATCAATTCCTTGATTTGCTCATCAGAATAGGAAACCATTTTTTCGCCAGTATTATAACTAAAAGCGTCTCCAGCACGAGCAAATAATAATCTTAGAAAATCATAAATTTCTGTGATTGTGCCAACAGTAGAACGCGGGGATTTACTTGTAGTTTTTTGTTCGATAGCAATTACAGGCGAAAGTCCATCGATTTTATCTACATCAGGACGTTCTAAACCACCAAGAAATTGTCGTGCGTATGCAGAAAAAGTTTCTATATAACGGCGTTGTCCTTCGGCATAAATGGTATCAAAAGCCAAAGATGATTTTCCCGAACCTGAAAGTCCAGTAATTACCACAAGTTGTTCTCTTGGAATAGAAATATCAATGTTTTTGAGGTTGTGAACTCTTGCACCAATTACTTCAATTGTATTTTCGTTTTCTAGCATGTTTTTAGTCAAAACGCAAAAATACGATTTTATGAGCAAAATTCAGTTAGTCAGAACAGAAGAATTTGTTAAAGATTTTAATTAAAAATTCGTTTTAACCATTCCCAAAAACCTTTCTTTTTGGCTTTTTCTTTATCTTTTGCATCCTCACTTGATATACGAATATATTTATAAAGTGGATATTTTTTATTGTATTTTGAAACTTTGCAGACGGTAAGTCCAAAAGTTGTTTTTCCAGAGCTATTAATTCCAGTGAAATAAAGTTTTTTTGGATTTATATTCATAGGAATTACAAAGGCAAAACCTGTTTTATCCATTCGAGCAGAAAATTTTAAATCATTTTGTTTTTCTGAGGTATAACTTAGATAAACATCATAAAAGAACTCTTCTCTTTCTGTTGCAACAATGATTACTTTTTTCTTTTTACCAGTTGTGACGTTTGTAAATTGGTCACGATAAATGTTTTTATCAAGATTAATGGATATTTTGTTTCCTCTAAAATTGGATACATTAAGATTGAATTCATAACGTTTTGTGTTATTATTCCATTTTGGTTTTAGTTTTAAATTTCTCCAACGTTTTCTTCCATCTTTATCGGTTTCCTCAACCCAAACAGTCATTTCTTCATCATAAACGGCATTTGAAATTGTAGGGATTGCAACTTGAATTATCCCATCTTCAATGTCATTCGGATTAATATTTTTTAAATCGATATCAATCATTCCTGCGGATTCTAATACTTCATCATTGATGTCTAAAGCAAACTTTTCATTCTGAATCATGCTTTGTGTCGAAAAATATTCTTCTAAGGTAAATTCGGCATTCGATTCATTTTTTAATTTAAAAGAAACCTCTGTTCCATTTTTTCCAGTAAGTGAATTTAATTTGTAATAGCAATCTTCCGATTTTGCTGTAAATGTCACGGTTGTATTTCTTTGGATTGTTTCATTTTCAGACTTGTTATCAATGCCAAATCCTTTATAGGAAAGTAAGGACTGATTTAGTTTTTTATCAATAAAGTAGTCGAAAACTGTTTTTGCTCTATCGCTGGATAGTTTTTGATTGTATTTTAAAGAGCCACTTGGGTCAGTATATCCAATAATTTTGATAGAATAATTGGAATACTTATTAGCCACTGTGATTAAGCTGTCTAATGTTGATGTAGCATTTGTTGTAAGTAAAAATTGATTGTGTTCAAAGAATATTTTCTTTTCAATAGTAATGGTATTTTGTGCATTTGAAAGTATTGAAATTACAAATGCTGTTATTAGGTAAAAGTATTTCATAGTAAATAATATGTGTGATTAACTTTAAGTATAGAGGTTGTTTTTTTCAAAAAGGTTGGAACAAGTAAAAAAATAAATGTACTAAAATAAAAATTCAATTAAACATTTTATATTTGGGCATCAAAAATAAGTAAGTTGAAAATATTAGGAATAGGATCACGTATAAAGCATTCAGAATTTGGATTGGGAGTTGTAACCAATGTAACTTCTAAACATTATTGGGTAACTTTTATCGAAAATGGATTGGAAACCATTGATGTTGACAGTGAATATGAAGTAATTGAAGCTGTGGAAGATGAAGTAGATTCAGTAAGTTTTTATGAAGTGGAGAAAACTTTGAAAAACATTCTTCAAAAATGGAGTGATGTAACTCAAATTGTTCCCATTGCAGACAAATGGAAAGGTGGAAAATTGGTAATGGAACCAGGAACACCAACTCAAAATAAAGAAGTGCCAATCGATACTTTTTTCAATAAAATTATTATGGTTAGAGATCGACTTCGTGTTATGGAGCAAAAAATAAATTCAAGTAATTTAGATAACGCTGAAAAAGTTGAATTGCAACAATACATAACAAGATGTTACGGAAGTTTAACCACTTTTAATGTATTGTTTAAAAGCACCAATGATTATTTTGTTGGAGAAAAGACGAAATAAAAAGTCGCAGTTTGCAGTTGCAGTAATCAGATAGCACTGAAAACTGCGACTGCGACTGAAAACTAAATAACTCTTTTTCTCTGACGACTTTCAATATAATCTTCAATGGCTTTTTTGGTAGTGTACCAATTTCTACCTTCTTTATGAGCATCAATTTTTCCTTGACGCGCTAACAGACTTACGTATTCTTGACTGTATGGCGAATTTGGTTCATTTACAATATTAGAAATTTCTTGAAAATCATAATCATTATCGGGCAGTGAATTTAGATAAATATTTAAAGTTCGTTCTTGAGCCTGACACATTAGCAACATTAATTTTTGATAATTTCCATTATTGGCTTGGTTTAATGCTTCGTAATATTTTTTTCTATCATTAGATAAAATAATGGCAGGCGGAAAACCTTTTCTCATCAATAATAAATTCATTGCTAATCTTACCGTTCTTCCATTTCCATCAAAGAATGGATGAATCCAAACAAATTTATGGTGAAAGATTGTTGCCAATTCAATATCGTTTAATTGCAATGGATTTGTATTTACAAAATCAATTAATTCATCAAGTAAATCAGATACTTTATTGGCATTTGGAGGAACAAAATTGGCTCCAGAAATTCTAACGCCGCCATTTCTAATTCTTCCTGCAAAATCTTCTTCAATCATGTTTAAAACTAAACTATGAATAGAAAGTATATCGATTGCTCGAATTTCATAACTATCATCAACAATAGAAAACAAATAATTGATGGCTTTCTCGTGATTTTTTGCCTCAAAATGTTCGCGAAGTGATTTTCCTTTTACAGTAATTCCTTCTTGAAGTACCATTTGCGTTTCTTGAAGTGTCAATGTATTTCCTTCAATACTGTTGGAATTATAAGTCCATTCTATTGATAATGATTCTTTAATTTTTTGCAAAGCAATGTTTGGTAATGGTCTGCTTCTTTTTAAAACAGCCATTTTATCGTACAATCTATCGAATGTTGATTGTAATTCTTCTCTATATTTAATATCAATGTTCCACATAACAACGCAAAGATATTTCTTAATATCGGATAAAGCAAATTTAAAATCTATCCGATATTAAAATTTTTAAAATTCAATATCAATGACAAAATTCAATTTCAATTGATTTAATCAACATTCTAAGTTTGGAATTTGGAATTTAATTTTTGGAATTTAAATATTTACTCAATAACCATTTCCTTCAATTGCTCGCGATAGGCTTCAAGAATAGTAACTTTAGAAATTAATCCAAAGAATTTTCCGTTTTTGGTAACAGGAAGTATAGGTTGATTTGAAGTTTCAAATTTCTCCATGATGGTTTCCATTCCGTCATCGTGGTTTATGATTTCTTTTGGTTGAGTAAGGATTTCTTTGATTTCTGTGAATTTAATTCGATAAGGATTAAAGATGATAGAACGTATATTTTCAAAATCAACAATTCCAATGAGTTTATTCCTTTCGTCTAAAACAGGAATGATTTGTTGGTTTATATTTGATAAATATTCGATAAGATTTTCTAAAGATTTGTCGAGAGAAATTGTTTTCACATCAGTTTCAACTAATCCAAGAAAATCAATACTTTGCAAGATATTTTTATCTTTATCACTTGTAAAAACGTCACCTTTATCAGCCAATGCTTTAACATCCATTGAATGAGGTTCCATTTGTTTTGAAACAGCAAAACTTATTGAAGAAACAATCATCAATGGAACCATTAAATCATAACCTCCAGTAATTTCACCAATTAAGAAAATTGCGGTTAAAGGCGCATGAAATAAGCCAGATAGAATTCCAGCCATTCCTACAATGGTAAAATTAGTTACAGGAAGATGCGAATTGATATTGGTCAAATCCATAAATTTTGCTACAAAAAAACCAAGATAAGAACCTACAAATAGAGAAGGAGCGAAGTTACCTCCATTTCCGCCAGAACCTAATGTTAAACCAGTTGCGAAAGATTTTAATAAGACAATCAAACCAACAAATCCTAATAAAATCCATTCGTTACTTTTATGATTTTCTAATAAAGTATTTTCTAGTAAACTTTCAGGATGAGCTGTTGAGAGTGTTTTCATGCTTTCGTAACCTTCACCAAAAAGAGTTGGAAAAAAGAATATTAAAACAGCTAAAATAGTAGCGCCAAATAAAGCTTTCTTGTAAGTGTTGTTTTTAAATCGACTAAAGAAATGTTCTACTTTTCTGAAATTTCGGGCATGATAAACAGAAACTAAACCAGCTAAAATTCCTAATAATATGTAGTAAGGTGTATTGTGAAAATCAAAATTTTGTTCTTGTTCAAAACTCAATAAAACATCCTGACTTAAAAGCACTTTAGAAACTAACGCACCAGTTGCGGCTGAAATCATGATGGGTATAAAAGCCGAAATGACAACATCAGTTAAAACAACTTCTATTGCAAACAAAACTCCAGCAATTGGAGCATTGAAAGCTGCACCAATTCCGGCAGCAACTCCACACGCTAATAGTAAAATTCTATCCTTTTGAGAAAGTTTATATTTTTGAGCAAAGTTAGAACCAAAAGCAGCTCCGGTTATTGTAATCGGACTTTCCAATCCAGCAGAACCACCAAGTCCAACGGTTAATGAACTTGTTATAATTTGGGCATACATTTGTTTTTTTGGAATAATTCCACCTTTTTTAGCAACAGCATAAAGAATTCTTGAACTACCTTTTTCTATAGAACCATCTAGGAATTTTTTGATAACAAAAACAGTCAGTAAAATACCTATAATTGGAAAAATACTATTGGCATAAGGTAGCTTTAAATATTTATTAGCATAATTGGCAAAAATGAAAACATTGTGCGCAAAACTTTTAAGAATAATCACAGCCAAAGCGCAAGATATTGCTACAGCAACCGCAGATAAGTATATAAAATTACGCTCAGACAAAATTGTTTTTGCCAAGAAGAATAAGGATTCTAATCGGCGAGCAATTTTTCTAAAAAATAATTGAATGATTACTGACTTTCTGTTTGGCATTTTGATTTATTCACTGCGAAAGACAAAAGTAGTGTTTTAAAATTTTACATAAAAAAATCCGATGAAGGATATTTCTTCATCGGATATTGTTGTTTACTCTCAGTTTGTTTTTCTGAGAATTATTTCAATTGGTTTATAAACACTTCCATCGATATATTTAAAGTCTTTTGCACTTGCATCATGATGATCACACAAACCATTAATGTCATTTTCGAAGAGTTTTATTTCTGTCAAATAATATTTTGTCCATTCACCATTGTTAAATTCACAAACACTTTCAATTTTTAAATAATAATTTTCAATGTCAAATGTGTTTCCAACAATTAAGCTATATTCATCAGTTAAAATCGGAAAATTATTTGATTGTGTTAAAATAAACTCTTTCTTGATTTTACCTTTTTTGTCTTTTTTGATTAAACTAACTTTCAAATTTGGAATTGTGTTATCATTTTCTCTTGTGTGAATTTTTGCAATAATTATTGACGAGCCATCATACGGACAATGTTGTGAGTAAATTACATTGGATACCAAAATAATTAAAAAGATGAGCAGTTTTTTCATATCAGATATTATAAATTCAACAATTTAATATCTCCAGCAGCTGTAATGATATAGTATCTATTGTTTCTGATAATAGTGTTTTTAGGCAATTGGTCTTCTTTAAGTTTGATTCGAATTGTGATATCGTAAAACGCTTGAATAGTTGGTTCAGTAATATCAGGATTCATAACAAAATTGTGGTCTTTAACTAAAGCTTGATTGTAATATTGCGTCGTGTTTTTCTTGATATTATGAACTTCTCCTTTTGGATCAAAATTTGCATCAGCTTGAGAATACGCCTGATAGCTTCTATAACTTTCCATTGGATAAGTTACATTAAAACCTTCTTGAAGTATTTTTTCTTTTTTGTTCAAATCGGTATTCATAATAAGTGAATAATTTGCCATCTGATCTTTAAAAACTTCCAAAGCTTTTCTTTGCATTGCACTTCTAACTTGGTCAAAATTGGTAGTTACATAATCTACTTTTGCGATATCATAAATTTCGTTTTTACCACAAATGGAAAGAATTTTATCAAAGTCATTGTTATTTCTAAATTTGATTAGAATGTTCTTTTTCAATTCAAATCCAGATGGTTTTTCGTTATACGTTTTTGGATTAAAAATCTTTTTATCAACAGCATAATCATAAGTTGGCACAAATGAAATCATATCTGTTTCAACCACAATTTCTTTATTGAATAATGCTAATTCTTTCATGACATTTCCAATTCGTTCGTCAATTAAGTTAGTTGCTTCTTCGGCAGTTTTTCCTAATTGAAGCACTGCAAATGTTGCAATTTGAGCAGTAGCACGTTCGTTATAAATTCCTTTAATCGTCAAAACCATTTCGTCTTGACTGCTTGAAGTGGTTTGAATTGTGTTTACTCTATTAATAGTGTAACCACCATTTCCGTAAGCGCCATTTCCATAATCAGCGTTTCCTTTTTTTTCGTATTGGGCATTTCCCATGTCTTGCGCATTAGCAAAGTTTAATGCAATTGTAAGAGCGATTGTTGTAATTAGATTTGTCTTCATTTTTTATGAGTTTTTAAAATTAATGATGCAATGATACTCTCGTTTTTCAAAGTTGGTTTGGTAAAACTACTTTCAACTAACTGTAAAGTTTTTTAATTACATTTACAGCACTTTTACAGTTCGTTTTCAGTAGAAATATCGAATTGTAGCTTTACTTTTGAATGAATAATTAGAATGACAGAACTTGAAAAATTTCAGGAATTGAAACAAAAAGTGCTTTTGAAATATCAAGAGCATCATCCTTTTTTTCAAGGAACTTGGAAGACATTTAGTTCTCAAGATATTCAAAATTTGATTGGTTTAATCGAAGAAAAGTGTAAGCAAACCATTAGTGAAAAATGGATTTACACGCATTTAAAACCCGAAACCAACAACAAGATTCCACGAAAAGATATGTTGAATATTTTATCCGAATTTGTAGGTTTATCAGGTTGGGATGAGTTTACATTTGAAGAGAAAATCGTTCAAACAATTCAAGGAAGTCAATCAGAAAAATCGGAAATATCTAAAAAATGGCTTTTACTATTATTTATTCCATTGGCTTTGGTTGTTGTTTTTTTTAGCAAAAAAGAAGAATCTAAACCCAAAACGATTCAGCTAAATAACGAATACACTAATGAAAAAGTAAATGCAGAAGAAGTTAATGTTTTTGAAGTAAAAGATTCAGTCAAGCAAGAATTAGAAATAAAAGAAGGTAAAGTTCAAGTTTCTAATAATGGTAATGAGAAATCCAAATTGGTGATTCAAAGCCCGTTTTATGAGCCGAAAACCATAGTTATTAATCCAAATGGAACAACAACAGAACCTCCAAAACGAATTGATTTAAAACCAGATGACTATGCCATGATGCTTAAGGCATTTATGTTATCAGATATTAAAGATTGGCAAACTAGAAAAGAGCAATTGAATAAAATATTATCGGATAATTTGGAAGTAATTGTAATGTTGAAAGACGATTTGGGAGCAGAATATTTCAATAAAAGTGAGTTTTCACAAAAGTTGATTGTACCAACAGCGTCGTTAAAAAAAATGAAGATTGTTGAAATTAAAAACGATGCTACTGATAAGATTCAGTTCATTAGAATTAAACAAGAATAGAATGAATAAGAAATTTTTATTTATCGTTATTTTTCTAGGAAGCTTTTTTGTTAATGCTCAAGATGTTGTGAAAGAGAGTGTTTCAGAAAAGAAAGCTGCTTCAACAATGTCTTTAAATAAAAGATTTTCTGCAAAATTTTTGAATGCTTATCAAGAAAATTCTAAAACTAAAGTTGAAGATTTGTTTTCTTATTTTCAGATGCTTACAGATGCATCATTGAATGATGATTTGAAAAAAGAGGTAATCAAAAACATCAATATGTTATTTCAAAATCCCAATACATTGGTGATTGATTTTACTTCGGATTCTTTTGATAAAATTACTTTACAACAGTTTATTCAGAAGCTTTTAATTTCCGAACCGATTTTATTTTCAGTTTCAGATGAAAGCAGATATGATTCTGTAGAATATCAAAGTTGGAAAACTGGATATACTGTTTCAAGAACAAAATCGGGAATAGTTTCGAAAACCAAAATTGTTCAAAAAGTATATTTTTACGAAACTCCAAAAATGTTTGGAGAAGAAACTAAAATGGTTTTT
>CANGUP010000044.1 GCA_947457105.1 Flavobacteriaceae bacterium | reverse complement strand
TTTTATAGTCAAACCATAGTTAACGATTCCTTCTGTATCTCCTTTTACGTATTTAAATTCGTCTAATTCCTTTTGAGATAACGAAATATAAGAAGTTTTCTTATCGAAAAGCACTTTCATGTTCTGTAGAGCTCGTCCCAATAATTGCAATCTATCATAAGAATTATTATCAAAAAGTAAATTCGGAATTTCTGTATTTTCGACACCTAAATCGATGAATTCTGCAACAATTCTATGCGTAGTTCCAGTTGTTTTTGGAAATCTAAAACCGCCAGAATCGGTTAGAATTCCTGTGTAAAGACAAGTTGCAATAGTTTTATCAATAAGTGGTTTTTGATTCAAAAATGAAATAAAATTGTAAATCATTTCACAAGTAGAACCAAATGAAGTATCTGAATAAGTGAACGTTGCATAAGAATCAGGCAATTGATGATGGTCAATCATAATCATTGGAGCAGAAAGTTTACTTAAAACTTGTTCCATTTCTCCAGTTCTGTGCAAAGCATTGAAGTCTAAAGTGAAAACCAGTTCTGCTTCGTTAAGAATTTTAGTGCAATTAACTCTGTCATTTTCATAAACCAAAACCGTTTTTGAAGATGGTAACCAAGCCAGAAACTCAGGGAATTCATTGGGTGCAATTACTACTGGTTGATGGTTTAATTTTAATAAAAAATGATATAAACCAAGCGTCGAACCCATGGCATCACCATCGGGACTTCGATGCGGAATAATTGCAATTTTCTTTGGAGAAGCCAATAATTCTTGAATGGCTAAAATGTCTTTTTCGTTCATAGGTTGCGAAAATACTAAAAATTAACACAATCACTATACAGATTAACACAGAATTTAAAGTTTTATTTAGAAACAAAAAGTCCTAACCAAACCGCAAATATTCCTAACAAAACACTTAAAGCAATATAACCAAAAGCTAACAAGGAATTATTGTTTTGAAACAAAGTATAATTTTCAAAACCAAAGGTGGAAAAAGTGGTGTAACCTCCGCAAAATCCTGTGATGAGAAACCATTTTAAATTGCTGTTTGCTAGATTGTTTTTCTCTAAAATTCCAATCAATAATCCAATTAAAAAACAACCCAAAACATTAGTAATAAAGGTTGCTAACGGAAAATGATTTGCCCAATATTTATTGACAAAAACAGCTGTTAAGTAGCGCAAAACACTACCAATAGCGCCTCCAATAGCAATATAAAGAATTGTTTTGAGCATTAAAATTGAAAATTATTAGAACTTAGCATAAAGGATTTAACAAATTCGTAAAATCCATATAACATATAGCCTACCGAACAAATAAGTAGTATGATTTTCCATTTGTAGTTTCTAACGGATAAGGACAAGATAATAGGTATAAACATCCATATAAAATTACTGAATACATTAAAATATTTATAAATAGGATTTTCATAAAACCTTTCTGATGAACTTACAATGAAAGTCCAAATAATTTTACTAGAAAAAATCCAAACTAAAAACGATATAAGGATAGTTGATGAGGTTTTGCTATCTAGAATAAATTCAGCAATATCAGAATTTACAGGTTTTTCTCCATATAAATTTTCTTCATCTTCACTTTTTGTACAATATAATGCTATAATATAAAGCCCTACTAAAGGTATTAAAGCTAAAAATAGATAACTACCACTTTTACCAACATCATGCAATCGTCTTACAGCAACTGCAAGGCCTGGAATAAAGCTAAAAAGTAAATAAAGAATATAAAAAGGACCAATTAAATGTCCATCAAAATTAATTTTAAAGGATAAATCAATGCAAAAGAAAAATATTGCAAACGTTAGGTTAAACAAACCAAACATCCAATATTCTGTGCGACTTGCACGATCATCAAAGTTGGCATAATTTCTAATTGCGTGGAAATACCATTTCATGGTTAAGTTTTTATATTGTTTTCAAAAGTAATGAAAATTATTTACCAAATAAAAACTACTATTTTATCAAAACCACTTTTTATTTTCTACTAAAAAATAGTACTTTTGCGCATGCAACACAACGTACTTATTTTAGATTTCGGCTCGCAATACACACAACTTATTGCACGCCGCGTTCGCGAATTAAATATATTCTGCGAAATTTTTCCTTACAATCATTATCCAACTGATTTATCGTCTTACAAAGCGGTTATTCTTGGCGGAAGCCCTTACTCGGTGCGCTCAGAAGATGCTTTGCAAATCGATTTATCCGAAATTAGAGGTAAATTACCTTTGCTTGCCGTGTGTTATGGCGCGCAATATTTAGCTCATTTTTCAGGTGGAGAAGTAGCTGCTTCCAATATCAGAGAATACGGAAGAGCTAATTTATCTTATATCAAGGAAGACGAAGTTTTCTTCGAAAATGTAAACCTCAATTCACAAGTTTGGATGAGTCATAGTGATACCATCAAACATTTACCTACAAATGGTGTAAAATTAGCCAGCACCAACGACGTAGAAAATGCGGCTTACAAAATTGAAGGCGAAACTACTTACGCCATTCAATTTCACCCAGAAGTATATCATTCAACTGACGGAAAGCAAATGCTTGAGAATTTCTTAGTAAAAATTGCAGAAGTTCCTCAAAATTTTACTCCAAATGCTTTTGTTGACGATTGCGTTAAAGACTTACAAGAAAAAGTAGGAAATGATAAAGTAGTTTTAGGACTTTCAGGTGGAGTAGATTCTACAGTAGCAGCAGTTTTATTGAACAAAGCTATTGGTAAAAATCTATACTGTATCTTCGTTAATAATGGTTTGTTACGTAAAAATGAATTCGAAAACGTACTTCACCAATACAAAGACATGGGCTTAAATGTAAAAGGCGTTGATGCTTCGGCACGTTTTTTGGAAGCATTGGCTGGAGTTGATGATCCAGAAACGAAACGTAAAATCATAGGAAATGCTTTTATAGAAGTTTTTGATGATGAAGCTCACAAAATTGAAGATGTAACTTGGTTAGCACAAGGAACAATTTATCCTGATGTTATCGAATCGGTTTCGGTAAAAGGTCCAAGTGCCACTATTAAATCACATCACAATGTTGGCGGTTTGCCCGATTTTATGAAATTGAAAATTGTGGAACCACTTCGAATGTTATTTAAAGATGAAGTAAGAAGAGTTGGAGCAACTTTAGGAATCGATCCAGAATTGTTAGGAAGACATCCGTTTCCTGGTCCGGGATTATCGATTAGAATATTAGGTGATATTACACCAGAAAAAGTGCGTATCTTGCAAGAAGTTGATGCAGTGTTTATTAACGGATTAAAAGAACACGGATTGTACGATAAAGTATGGCAAGCAGGAGCGATTTTGCTTCCAGTAAATAGTGTAGGAGTAATGGGCGATGAGCGTACTTACGAAAAAGTAGTAGCACTTCGAGCAGTAGAATCTACAGACGGAATGACGGCTGATTGGGTACATTTACCTTATGAGTTTTTGATGAAAATCTCAAACGAAATCATCAATAAAGTGAAAGGTGTAAATAGAGTAGTATATGATATTAGCTCGAAACCACCTGCAACTATTGAATGGGAGTAAGAAATTTGGCAGTCTTAGTTGGCAGTGTTCAGTCTGAATTTGAAATAAATTAAAAGATATGTTTAAAAAAGGTATTTACATTGTAGTATTGATGTTTACGACTTCTGTTTTCGGACAGAATTATACTAAGCACAAAGTGGCTAAAGGAGAGACGATTACTCAAATTGCACAAAAGTACAAAGTGACGCCTTACGATATCTATAAGTTAAATCCAGATTCGCAAAGCGGAATTCAACCAGATGCTATTTTACTTATTCCTAAAAGTATTGAAAAAGTAGCTTCAAATGAAGTTCCTTTTAAGGAAAAAACATACACAGTAAAAGCGAAAGAAACACTTTATAGTATTGCAAAAGAGAATAATGTAGAAATTTCAGATTTAGAGGAAGCTAACCCATTTTTGAAAACTGATGGATTGCAACCTGGACAAGTTTTGAAAATAATGAAGTATGAAGAGCCACCAAAAGTGCAAATGGCAGCTAAGAATTTCTCTACTTATGAGGTAGTTACAGGTGATACAAAATATAGTATTTCCAAAAAATACGGAATTTCTGTAGATGAATTAGAAAAGCAAAATCCTGAAATAAAAGACAATCTTACTGTTGGTTTTAAATTAAAAATAAATAGTAGTGAAAAAGCTGTTGTTCCAGCTGAAGTAGTAAAACCAAAAACAGAAGTTTATAAAGGAAATACTTTAGAATATACTGTAAAATCAGGCGAAACGATGTACAGTTTAACCAAACTTTTAGGTCTATCGGAAGCTTCATTAATTGGTTTAAATTCAAGTTTGAAAGAAGGTGTTAAAGAAGGAATGATTCTTAAAGTTCCAGCAACACTTTCATTTTCAAAAGAAACTAAAAATAGTTTGAAAGACTTGACAAAATCTGTTTCCAATCAAAAAAGAAAAGAATTAGTCTTGTTTTTACCTTTCAATGCTTCAAAAATTCAAAACGATACGGTTACTTCAATTTCAGAACGATTGAAAAAAGATAAATTTCTAAACATGACTTTAGATTTTTATGCTGGAGCTTTAATGGCTATAGATTCCGCTAAAGTTCTCGGAATGAATTTGGATATTAAAATATACGATTCTCAAGAAACTAAAAATTCAACAAGTGCTCTTTCGGTTATTTCTAATAATGATTTTTCGTCAATAGATGCCGTTATTGGTCCATTCTATCAAGTAAATGTTGAAAAAGTAGCTGATGCCCTAGAGAACAAAAACATTCCTGTAATTTCACCATTGTCAAGAGATGAAGGAAAATCATATAAGAACTTGTTTCAATCAATGCCTCATGCCGATGTTGTTAAAGGTGCAATGTTCAGCTACATGCAATCCAAAAACGGAAATATAATTGCAGTAATCGATCCTAAAAAAACTTCAATAAAAGAGTATATTCAAGATTTTCAAAAGGATGTTAAAGTAGTTGATCTTACAGACAAAGGTGGCTTTGTAGCCGATAGTATTAAAAAACATTTTGTAAAAGACAGAATAAATTATGTTATAATGGCTTCCGAAAAAACTGGAACTATTTTTACAACAACATCTGCAATGTCAAGTGCTATGAAAGACTATCAAGTGCAATTGGTAATTTTAGAACCAAACGAAACTCTTGATTTTGAAGAAATTGCTTTGTCTCGATTGACAAAATTAAAAATGGCTTATCCTTCAGCAACAAAAGACAACGATTCTGATGAAGCACAAAAATTTGAAAGAGCTTTTAAAAAGAAAAATAAAATACTTCCAAATCAGTACGCTGTTCGCGGTTTCGATTTAACTTTTGATACAATGTTGCGATTAGCACAAGACAAGCCTTTTGAAGAATCTATCAATGATGATGCTACCGAACAAGTAGAAAGTAAGTTTGATTACGCCAAGAAAATTTCAGGAGGTTACACTAATAATGGTGTTTACATTCTTTACTACGACGAAGATTTAACCATAAAACAAGCACAATAATGGCAACATCCAAAGTAACTTATTTAGGAGATTTAAGAACTTCTTCCATTCATTTACAATCAGGTACAGAAATTATTTCAGATGCACCAATTGACAATAATGGAAAAGGAGAAGCATTTTCTCCAACAGACACAATTGCCAATGGTTTAGCCAGTTGTATGTTTACCGTTATGGGAATAAAAGCACGCGATTTGGAAGTCGATTTTTCAAATTCAACAGCAGAAGTAACCAAAATCATGGGAACTGAACCAAGAAGAATTACAGAAATTCACGTTACTTTCAATATGAACTTAGTTGCCGACGACAAAACCAAAACCATACTAGAAAGAACGGCAATTACTTGTCCAGTTTTTTATAGTTTACATCCAAATATTAAGAAAGAAATTGTTTTCAATTGGAAGTGATATTAGAATAAAGAGGTTGTACTAAATTTAATTGAAAGGATATGAAGAGGTTTATTTTTATAGTTTTTAATTTTTTAATCATTATTAATTTGAATGCCCAAGTTAAGCTTGATGGGAAAATAATTTCTGTCAAAACAAAACTAAAGCCAAGTGAAGAAGTGATGATTATTGTTAAAGAAACCAATGAAAAAACTTTTACAGATTCTTTAGGAAATTTCATTTTAGAAAAGTTTGACAAAAATAAACATTACACTCTTGAATTATCTTCATTTCTTTATGGAAAAGTCATCTTGGAATTTGAAACTCAAAATGATATTCGAGTTCAAAAAACATTTGAAGTTGTTCCAAATTGTAAATTTGATGGTGAAACAGCTAAAAGTGAATGGGAAAACAAATCTGCGAAGCTTTATTTAATTGGTTCTATTGCTCCTATTGCAAATTCCAAAAAAGATAAAAAATTTGAAAAAAAATATAATATACAATATTATGATTTTGGCTGTACTCCTGATCCATTGGAATGTATAATTGAATACAATAAAGAAATTTTGAAACTAATGGAATCAAAATACGGCGATGAATGGAAAAAAGAAATCAGAAAAGATGTTGTAATTAACTAAGAATGTTATAATTTACTTAATAATAGTAGTGAATACTAAATTTTGTTTAGTAGAAAACATTTTTTGCAGTATTTTTTTTATAAATGTTAAAATATTTTCCAATTGGTTAACCCGTAACTCGCAACTTTCAACCCGAAACCTTTCCAATGGACGACCAACAAAAATCCCTAATCAAATTAGCTCACACCAAAATGCCTTTCGGGAAATACGAAGGCAAATACCTTATTGACTTACCAGAGTATTATTTAGTTTGGATTCACAACAATCGTATTCCTAATGGACAGCTTGGCGAACAACTCAAACTAGTTTATGAACTCAAATTAAACGGTTTAGAAGAGCTAATTCGCAACATTAAAAAGCAATATCCGAAGCCACTTTAGTAAAATTTTAAAAGCCTTTTTATTTCTTTTTCTACCAAATTGTCATGTCTTTATGTTTCAGTATTTACACATTGAAATATTTTCACATTGATTAATTAAATTGTACTTTTGCATCGTTTTTTACAACGACACAACTACAACAAGCAATAAAATGAATCAAACGAAATACATTTTTGTTACTGGCGGTGTGACTTCTTCCTTGGGTAAAGGAATTATCGCAGCATCTTTGGCAAAATTATTACAAGCACGAGGTTACCGAACAACCATTCAAAAATTCGATCCTTATCTAAATGTTGATCCAGGAACTATGAATCCTTATGAACATGGCGAATGTTATGTTACAGATGATGGTGCCGAAACCGATTTAGATTTAGGTCACTACGAACGATTTTTAAACGTTCCAACATCACAGGCAAACAATGTAACAACAGGAAGAGTCTATCTATCAGTTATTGAAAAAGAACGTCGTGGTGAGTTTTTAGGTAAAACAGTTCAAGTTGTTCCTCATATCACAAATGAGATTAAAGAACGCATGCAATTACTTGGTAATTCTGGCGATTTTGATATTGTAATAACTGAAATTGGTGGAACAGTTGGTGATATTGAATCACTTCCTTATATCGAATCGGTGCGTCAATTAGTTTGGGAATTGGGCGAAAATAACGGAATCGTAATTCACTTAACGCTAGTTCCATATTTGGCCGCAGCAGGTGAGTTGAAAACTAAACCAACACAGCACTCAGTAAAAACATTGATGGAAAGCGGTATCAAAGCCGATATTTTAGTTTGTAGAACCGAACATGAATTGTCTGATGAAATTCGTCAAAAATTAGCTTTGTTTTGCAATGTAAAACGTGAAGCGGTTATTCAGTCAATTGATGCATCAACAATTTATGAAGTTCCTTTATTGATGCTTGAAGAAGGTTTAGATGTTGTGGCTCTAAAAAAATTAGATTTACCTCAAAAAAATACGCCAGATTTAGAAAACTGGAATACTTTTTTACACCGATTAAAAAATCCAAAACATAACATTAATGTTGGTTTAATTGGAAAATATGTAGAATTGCAAGATTCTTATAAATCGATTTTAGAAGCATTTATTCATGCTGGTGCATCTAATGAAACTAAAGTAAACATTATCAGTATTCATTCAGAATATATTGATAAAGAGAATGTTGCTGAAAAATTAAAAGGAATCGATGGAATTCTTGTAGCTCCAGGTTTTGGTGAAAGAGGAATCGAAGGTAAAATCGAAACCGTTCGTTACGCACGTGAAAATAATTTGCCTTTTTTCGGTATTTGTTTGGGAATGCAAATGGCTGTTATAGAATATTCTAGAACCATTTTAGGTCTAGCTGATGCCAATTCAACAGAAATGAATCCAAACACAACCAATCCAGTTATCGATTTGATGGAAGAACAAAAAACCATCACCGACAAAGGAGGAACAATGCGTCTAGGTTCATGGAAATGCGATTTGAAAGAAGGAACTTTGGCACATCAAATTTATGGTAAAACACAAATTTCAGAACGTCATCGTCACCGATATGAATACAATAATAAATACGCAGCCGAACTAGAAAATGCAGGATTAATAAGCTCCGGAATCAATCCAGATACAGGTTTGGTTGAAATTGTAGAGATTAAAAATCATCCATTTTTCATTGGTGTACAATATCATCCAGAGTACAAAAGTACCGTTGCAAATCCACAGCCAATTTTTGTTAGCTTTGTGGCCGCAATGGTAAAGAATAAAAAATAAAGACAACTCACCGAGTTGTTCTCCAACGATAAATATAATAGCAATAAGTTATTTTTTTATTTGGAGCGAATCAGTAGTAATTTTGGTGATCCATGTTCCTGCTTTCCTCTCGTCCAAAAAGACGAGATCCAATCAGGGCTAGCTTGCCAACTAAAGGTTACTAAAATAGAGTTTCATAAAACTTTATTTTTTAATAACATGAAACAAAGAAGTCAACACAACGACTAATTTATATATTAATTAAAGATACTGAAACAAGTTTAACATATTATGGAAGAAAAGAAGTTTGACAAAAATTCGATTATTGGTTTCGCCTTAATCTTCGGGATTATCATGTGGATGATGTACAATAGTCAAAAGACTGCACAAGAGGAACAAGCCCAAAAAATCAAGCAAGAAAAAATTGATAAAGCCAAAAAAGCTAAGGAAGTTGCTACAAAACAAGTTTTACAAACTGTTGTAGACACTACAGTAAGTGATACGGTAAAACTTCAAAAACTTAGTGGAGCTTTAGGAAGTTTTGCTTATTCAGCAACATTGCCATCAGCAAAAGAAAGTTTCACAACTATTGAAAACGAATTGGTGACTTTAAAAATCGCTAATAAAGGTGGATATATTGCTGAAGCAGTTCTAAAAAACTACAAGAAATTTGAAAAGAATTCAGGACAATTAGTGGAGTTAATCAAAAATAATAACGCTAATTTCAATCTTGAACTTCAAACCAAAGACAATAGAGTTTTAAACACTAAAGATTTATTCTTCGAACCAACTTTAACTAAAAATGGAAACGATCAAATCCTTTCTATGAAGTTAAAATCTGGAGCTAATGAATTCTTAGAATACAAATACGTGCTTAAAGCTAAGGATTATATGTTAGATTTTGATGTTCGTACTCAAGGATTAAGCAAGGTTTTAAATACCGCAAAAGCGGCCGATTTACAATGGGATTTAAAGACTTATCGTAATGAGAAAAGTGTTTCTTACGAAAACCGTTATGCAGAAATCTATTTCGAAAACGACGGAAAAGTAGATTACGCAGGTTTAGGAAAACAAGAAGATGAAACTTTAGAAAAAGCAACATTTATAGCTTACAAGCAGCATTTTTTTAGTTCTATTTTACTATCTCAAGTACCAATTGCTAATGTAAAAGTTAGTTCTACAGATTTAGTTAACGATGCTAAAAATGATACTGTTTTTACAAAACAATTTAAAACTACGTTACCATTGGCATTCAAAAATGGTGAGTTGGATTATAAAATGAATTGGTATTATGGTCCAACCGATTATAAAATTTTAAACAACTACGAAAAAAATATCGAAGACATTGTTCCATTAGGTTGGGGAGTTTTTGGATGGATAAATAAGTTCATTTTTATTCCTCTTTTCGGATTTTTAAGTTCGTTTATGGGCCTAGGAATTGCCATTATTATATTTACCATTATTATAAAAATTGCGATGTCTCCAATTACTTTCAAGTCATTCTTATCGCAAGCTAAGATGAAAGTATTACGTCCAGAAATTACAGAACTTAACGAGAAATTTGGAAAAGATCCAATGAAAAAGCAACAAGAAACAATGAAATTGTACAACAAAGCTGGAGTAAATCCAATGGCAGGTTGTATACCAGCATTGATTCAGTTGCCGTTTATGTATGCTTCATTCCAGTTCTTCCCATCAGCAATTGAGTTAAGACAAAAAGGATTTCTTTGGGCAGAAGATTTATCATCATTTGATCCAATTGTCACTTGGAAACAACATATTCCAATAATTTCTTCTATATATGGTAACCATATTAGTTTGTTTCCTATTTTGGCTGCAATTGCTATTTTCTTCTACATGAAAATGACTTCCGGCGATCAAGCAATGGCTCAACCACAACAAGAAGGAATGCCAGACATGGGTAAAATCATGAAAATTATGATTTACCTTTCTCCACTAATGATGTTGATTTTCTTCAATAATTATGGCTCAGGTTTGAGTTTGTATAACTTCATTTCTAACTTAATCACTATCGGAATTATGTTAGTTATCAAGAAATACTTTATTGATAGCGATAAAATTCATGCTAAAATTCAAGAGAATAAAACTAAACCAAAAACTGAAAGTAAGTTCCAAAGAAAGATGAGAGAAATGATGGAACAAGCCGAAGAACAAAAGAAATTGAATAAGAAGTAATATAAAAAAAACCAATCTATACTGATTGGTTTTTTTGTTTTTATAAATTCGATAAATTATAATGTAGGTTGTAATACTTTGTCAACTGCATGAATTACACCATTTGAGCATTGAACATCAGTTACAATAATATTCGCTTTTACTGGAGTAGTATCTGAAATTTTAGCACCAGCTGTCAAATCGATAGTAAGATTTTGAACTGGACTCGTAATAGTTGGAACCACTTGACCATTAGTTAGACTACCTGCTAATACATTTCCTGCTGTTGTTACATGATATTGTAAAACTTTAGATACTTGTGCTGGAGTTGCACCTACTGCAAATCCAGAACCAGTAGTTGCTGCTGTAAAGGCAGCATTTATTGGAGCAAAAACGGTTTTAGTTGTAGTATTTGATAAAGCCGCAGCAACTGCTGTTTGATCTCCAAATCCATTTCCATTTGTAGCTGTACTTGTAACAACGGTTACCAGAGTTGAAAATGCTGGATTTGCAGCTGCATGTGTAATAATAGTTGGTAAAGTGATTACGGCATCAACTTTGTGAATTACACCATTTGTTGCAATGATATTGAATGTTGAACCAGCTGTTGTTGTGATTACTGATGACATGCCATTCAATCTCACACCAGATGTAGTATTAACATACATACTTAAAGTGTTTGTTGTTGATGCAGTTCCTTTTGCTAGAGTTTTGATGTATGAATTATTCGTTAATCCTGTAGATTGAACTGAACCATTCACTACATGGTTTAACAAAATTTGTCTAAGAGCTGGAATGTCAGCTGTAGGATAATTGTCAATAACAGTTGCAGTTAATCCTGCGTTAATAAACGCTTGATCGGTTGGGGCAAAAACGGTGAATGGCCCAGCACCTTGTAAAGTAGCAGCTAAATCTGCTTTTTTAAGTGCTTTAACTAATAATGTTAAATCACTTGCTTTTGAAGCAATACCAGTAATTGTATTGTCTACTGTTTGCTGTGAATTGTCATCATCACTACAAGAAGTTAACATTAATCCTAGAAAGGCAAAGATTGTGATTAATTTAGTTTTGTTTGTTTTCATAATAATAATTTATTTAATGTTATTTTGTTTAGCTAAGAAACAAAATGATTAAACAAAAAAAATAAAATTTTTAATAGCTTTAACTTTTTTGTTTAACCTTTAAAGTAAATTATTTGTGCTTTTTTTTAGTAAAAATTGGAGGTTTTTGTTTAATTTAATTAAATAAAAATTAAACAAAATATATAGATTCATTGTTTTGTTTATAGTGTTTTTCTTATAAAATTTTATTTTAACAAAAAAAAGCTGTCAAATTATTTGACAGCTTTAGATATATTGTTAATTTATGTTATAAGGTTGGACGTAATGCTTGACTTAATACGTGAATTACTCCATTAGTACATTGAATATCAGTTATGATTATGCTGCAATTTCTATTGTTAGCATCTTTTAATTTAGGACCAGTACTCAATAAAACTCTTACTGATTGTGGCGTTTCCAAAGTTGATAAGATTTGACCTTCGGATAAGTTAGAAGCTAAATAATTTCCACTAACAACATGATAATTTAAAACTTTAGTTAATTGTGCTGAGGTTAATGCAGCAACTCCACCTGGTAATTCATTATTTAAAGCTGTCAAAGCAGTATTGTAAGGTGCAAATAAAGTAAATGCTCCAGAACCAGATAATGTAGTATTATAATCCGGTTGACCAGTTGTAGTTAATAAACTTGATAATGTGTTAAAATTTGAATTTGCATTAATATGAGTAACAATTGTAGGTAATCCAATTACAGTATCAACAACATGAATAATTCCATTACTTACAGTGTTATTTGCTGCAGTAACTTCAGAGATACCATTTAAAACAACACCATTAGTTTTGTTTACAAATAAACTCAAGTTGTTGTCAGATACATTTCCTACAGCTAATGTTTTTAAATAACCAGTAAAAGGTAAATCATTTGCGGTTTTCACTTGAGTCACAACATGATTTAAAAGTATTTCTCTTAAAGTTGTTGTAGGAACAGCATTAATGTTTGCAAAACCATTTGCTAATAAAAACGCATCAAAAGCTTCATTGGTTGGGGCAAAAAGAGTATATTTTGTAACTCCATTTAGTGTTGCAAGTAAATTAGTTTTCTCCAATGCAACCCTCAATGTTGTTAAATTTGACTTTGATTGGACAAAACCTGAAATACTTATTTTTTTTGCATTAATATCATCTTCTTGACTACAACTTACAAAGAAAGTTGAGATGGATAAAAAGAGTACGATTAAAATTGTGCTTTTTAGAACAGATAGTTGTTTCATAATTTATTTTAAGTTGTTTTCCTATAGACTAAGAATCAACAACAAAAGTATATAAATAATTTTATTTACAAATAATATTTTTCATTAAGCTATTTTGGAATTACATTTGCTATAATAATTCGATTATTATTTAGTTTTATAGACATTAAATATTTATACGTATGAAATACATAATGCTAGCTTTATTTTTTTCAATTTCCATTTTTGCTCAAGACACCAATAAGTTAGATGAAAAAGGCAAAAAGCATGGAATATGGAAAGGTATTTACGAAGAGTCTAAGCGTCCCAGATATGAAGGAACATTCAATCATGGAAAAGAAACAGGAATATTCAAGTTTTTTGATGATACTAAAGATGGAACCGTAATAGCTACAAGAGAGTTTAATGCAAAAGATAATTCTTGCTACACTATTTTCTACAACCAAAAAGGAAACAAAGTCAGTGAAGGTAAAGTAGTAAATAAAAAATATGAAGGTGAGTGGAAATACTATCATGAAGATTCGCCTCAACTCATGACTCAAGAATTTTACAAAAACGGAAAGCTAGATGGCTTAAGAAAAGTGTTTTATGTAAGAGGTAAAATTGCAGAAGAATGCAATTACACTGCAGGCGTAAAAAATGGAGTTTACAAAAAATACACTGAAACCGGAATCATCATTGAAGAAAGTAACTATAAAAATGGTGAATTCGATGGTCCTGCAGTTTTTAGAAGTTCTGATAATGTGGTAATGGCAAAAGGAAATTTTGTAAACGGAAAAAAAGAAGGTATTTGGGAGTTTTTCAAAAACGGAAAAAGAGTAAAGGAAAACATGAGCAAACAGAAGGTTAGAAAGTTTGTCAAAAAACCGATGACTCGAGAGGAAGATAGATAAATAGTAATAAATAATATTTACCAAAGTATATGTTTTAACAATTAAAGCATATACTTTTTTTATTTTTATTAATGTAAATTTGTATTCAAATTAAATCAATTAAATGAAACGTGTAGTTGTCGGACTTTCTGGTGGTGTAGATTCAAGTGTTGCTGCTTATCTTTTAAAGGCGCAAGGCTACGAAGTAATCGGTCTTTTTATGAAAAATTGGCACGATGATTCTGTTACAATATCTAATGAATGTCCATGGTTGGAAGACAGTAACGATGCACTTTTAGTTGCCGAAAAACTCGGAATTCCATTTCAAACAGTAGATTTAAGCGAACAATACAAAGAGAAGATTGTCGATTACATGTTCAAAGAATATGAAAACGGACGAACTCCAAATCCAGATGTTCTTTGTAATCGTGAGATAAAATTTGATGTTTTCATGAAAATTGCTCTAACACTTGGTGCCGATTTTGTGGCAACAGGGCATTATTGCAGAAAAGGAGAAATTGAAGTCGATGATAAGCCTATTTATCGATTACTTTCAGGTAAAGATGATAACAAAGACCAATCTTATTTTCTTTGTCAATTATCACAAGAACAATTAGCTAAATCTTTATTTCCAATAGGTGAATTAACTAAACCTCAAGTTAGAGAAATAGCTATGCAATTGGATTTGGTTACTGCAGAAAAGAAAGATTCTCAAGGACTTTGTTTCATAGGAAAAGTGCGTTTGCCTGAGTTTTTACAACAACAATTGCAACCAAAAGAAGGTTTGATTTATGAAATTCCAGCAGATAGCGAAATTTACAACACTTCAAAACCTGTTTTTAATTCATTAGAAGAAGAACTAATTTTTGAATCAACATCAATTAAATATAATTCAGAAAGCGGAAAAGCAGTTGGAAAACATCAAGGCGCACATTATTTCACTATCGGTCAACGAAAAGGTTTGAATGTTGGTGGTACAAAAGAAGCTTTGTTTATTATAGCTACAGATGTAAAATCTAATGCTATTTATACTGGACAGGGACACAATCATCCTGGTTTATTTAAGAAAGCTTTGAAAGTAAATCCTTCAGAAATTCATTGGATAAGAGAAGATTTAAAACTTAAAAATGGTGAGTCAATGCAAGTAATGGCTCGTATTCGTTATAGACAAGAATTGCAACAAGCAACTTTATATCAATTTGAAAGCGGACTATACGTTTACTTTGATCAACCACAATCTGCAATCACAGAAGGACAATTTGTTGCATGGAATATTGAAGATGAATTAGTTGGTTCGGGAGTAATTTCGTAATTTGGTACTTTGTAAAAATAAAGGCTATGAAGAAAATCCTACTATTAATTGTTTTTTTTGTGTCATTTGTCTCTTTTTCCCAAGAAGACGCTTGGGTTTATTTTAGTGAAAAACCTAATGCACAAACTTATTTGAACAATCCCTTAACGATGCTTACCCAAAGAGCATTAGATAGAAGAGCGGTTCAAGGAATAACATTAAATGTTAATGATGTTCCAGTTGCACAAACGTATATAGATCAAGTTGAAGCTGCTCCGGGAATTACGGTAAAAGCCAAATCAAAATGGCTAAATTGTGTTCATGTGAGAGGAACAGAAACCGATATTAATGCTTTAGAAAGTCTTCCTTTTGTAAGTCAAGTAGTTTTTGCAGATAATTCTCTAAACTCAAGGACTGCAACCCCCAAAAAAAATAAACCAGTCAATAAGCAGATGAATGTGCAAACAACTTTTGCTTACGGAAATTCAGCCAATCAAATAGAAATGCTTAACGGACATTTATTACATCAAGCGAATTATACTGGAACAGGTAAAGTAATTGCAGTTCTTGATTCTGGATTTTTAAATGTAAATACGGCGCAACCTTTTCAAAGACTATTCAACAATAATTTGATTCTTGGCGGATACAATTATGTTAGTCAAAACACAAATGTTTATTCTTTACATAATCATGGTACACTAGTGCTCTCTTGTATGGGTGGATTTACAGATGGTCAACTAGTAGGAACCGCACCAGATGCTCAATACTATTTATTTGTAACTGAAGATGTTTCTGAAGAAAATCCGGTTGAAGAAAGTTATTGGGTGGAAGCCGCAGAAGAAGCAGATAGGTTAGGAGCTGATATTATAACGAGTTCACTAGGATATTTTGGATACGATAATCCTAATTACAGTCATGCGTACTCACAAATGACTGGAAATATTGCTTTTGCTTCTAAAGGTGCTAATATTGCTTTTACTAAAGGAATGGTTGTGCTAGCCAGTGCTGGTAATTCAGGTAGTTCAGCCAATCCACATATTGGAGTTCCAGCTGAAGCTACAAATGTACTTGCAGTTGGAGCAGTTAGATTTGACGAAACTTATGCAACTTTTAGCTCTATTGGACCTTCTTTTGATGGAAGAGTAAAACCCGATGTTATGGCTAAAGGTCAAGCAACAACCCTTTCTAATACAAATGGTGATATTGTAACAGCAAGTGGAACTTCTTTTTCTTGTCCAGTTATGGCAGGAATGATTGCTAGTTTTTGGCAAGCCGTTCCCAATCTTACTAATCAACAAGTTGTAAATTTTGTAAAACAATCTGCAGATAGATTTACAAATCCTACTGCACAATTTGGCTATGGTATTCCAGATTTTCAATTGGCTTTGCAAAATGCTTTGCTTAATTTTGGTGAAAATCAAATTGAGCAATTTCAATTTTTCCCAAATCCTACAAATGACAATATAACTTTTGTTTCGCCAGATATTGTTCTTGGTTCATCAGTAAGATTTTACAATAACTTAGGTCAATTAGTTTTATCAAAAAATATTGAGAATCCGATTCAAAATCTTTCATTAGAAAGTTTAAATGCTGGAATTTATTACTTTACAATTTCAACTTCAGAAAAAGTACTTCAAGGAAAAATCATTAAAAATTAATTTCTGAATTTCGATTCAATGAATAGAATAACACAACTTTTCAACATACAATATCCAATTATTCAAGGTGGAATGATTTGGAATTCTGGTTACAAATTAGCAAGTGCAGTGAGCAATGCTGGTGGATTAGGATTAATAGGCGCAGGTTCAATGTATCCAGATGTTTTGAGAGAACACATTCAAAAGTGCAAAAAAGCAACCGATAAACCTTTTGGTGTAAATGTTCCGATGTTGTATCCAAATATTGAAGAAATCATTCAAATAATTATTGAAGAAGGAGTAAAAATAGTCTTCACATCGGCAGGAAACCCAAAAACTTGGACTTCACATTTAAAAGCCAACGGAATTACAGTAGTTCATGTTGTGAGTAGTTCAAAATTTGCTCTAAAAGCTCAAGAAGCAGGAGTTGATGCAGTAGTTGCCGAAGGTTTTGAAGCAGGAGGACATAACGGAAGAGAGGAAACAACTACGTTAACTTTAATTCCAATGGTGAAAGAAAATATTTCTATTCCACTAATTGCTGCTGGTGGTATTGCAACTGGCCGTGGAATGTTAGCAGCAATGGTTCTTGGTGCTGATGGAGTTCAAATGGGAAGTCGTTTTGTGGCTTCTACAGAAAGTTCAGCACACGATAATTTTAAGAAAACAGTTATCGAAACTGGTGAAGGAGAAACGCAATTAACTTTAAAAGAATTAGCTCCAGTTCGTTTAATTAAGAATAAGTTTTATAACGATTTGCAAGAATTGTACGCTAAATGTCCAACCAAAGAAGATTTGGAAACGCTTTTAGGAAAACGAAGAGCTAAACGCGGAATGTTCGAAGGTGATTTAATTGAAGGCGAACTAGAAATAGGTCAAATCGCTGGATTAATTCACGATGTTAAACCAGTTGAAACCATTATTAAAGAAGTTATTGAAGAGTTTGAAACGGTTAAGAAAGAAGCTATTAGTTTTTAGTATTTCTTAATGGTTTATTCATAAACAATCACTTTCTATTCCTTACTTTTACACAAATTATCTATCATGAAAAAGTTATTCCTTTTAATTTTTCTTTCTGTTATTTCATTAAAAATTCAAGCTCAAGAACGTCCTAAATTAGTAGTAGGGATTGTTGTGGATCAAATGAAAATGGAATATTTATACCGTTTTGAAAGTGATTTTTCAGAAAATGGTTTCAAGCGTTTGATGAGTAATGGTTATACTTTTCATAATGCGCATTATAATTATATGCCAACTTATACTGCTCCAGGACATGCATCGGTTTATACCGGAACAACTCCATCAATGCATGGAATTGTAAGTAACGAATGGTTTCACAGAACTTTAAAAAAAGAAGTTTATTGTACAGATGATGCAACAGTTTCAACATTAGTTCCCGGAACTGAAACCGAAGGAAAAATGTCGCCAAAAAATTTACAAAGTACCACCATTACAGACGAATTAAAATTGGCTACAAATTTCAAAGGAAAAGTTATTGGAATTAGTATTAAAGATAGAGGTGCCATTCTTCCTGCAGGACATTTTGCTGATTGGGCTTTTTGGTATTGTAAAACAGGTGAGTTTATTTCAAGTACTTTTTATGGTGAGAAATTACCAACTTGGGTAGATGATTTTAATAAAGAGAAAAAATATTTAGACTATACCAATAAAGGCTGGGATTTATTAAAATCTAAAGAAACTTACAACGAAAGTCTTCCAGATGATAATCCTTATGAAGGAAAATTGTATAAAAAAACACCATTCTTCCCATACAATATGAAAGAAATGTTGGACAATAATGACCCTGGAGTTATTAGAGTTAGTCCATACGGAAATAATCTTCTCGCTGATTTTGCAAAAAAAGCTATAGAAAAAGAACAGCTTGGAAAAGATGAAATCACCGATTTTCTAGCAGTAAGTTTTTCATCAACCGATTATGTAGGCCATACTTTTGGTCCGCGTTCTATTGAGATTCAAGATACTTACTTACGCTTGGATCAAACAATAGCTGATTTTTTAAATTATTTAGATAAGACTGTTGGTAAAGATAATTATTTAGTTTTTCTAACCGCTGATCACGCTGGAGCAGAAAATGTTACTCATTTAAAAGATAATAAATATCAGGTAAATAATATCAATTATAAAAATGTTTCAAGTGATTTAAAAGACTTTTCTAAAGCTACTTTTGGGGAAGATTTGATTTTGAAATACGATAGTTTCAATGTCTTTTTTGATAAAGATTTAATTAAAACTAAAGGATTGGATTTTGCTATAGTAAAACAATCATTCAAAGATTTTTTATATACCAAAGAATATGTAAAACGAGTTTATACTGAAGAAGAAATTTTAACTGCATCGACCAACGATGAATTATTGGAATTCGTTTCAAAAGGCTATGATCCAACACAAAATGGTGAGTTGTATTTCGTTTACAAACCAGGTTATATGGAGTACTCAGCAACAGGAACTACTCACGGTTCGCCTTATTCTTATGATACTCATGTTCCGGTAATTTTTTATGGCTGGAATATCATAAAAGGTGCATCACATGATAAAAAAGTGATTACTCAAATTGCTCCAACTATATCACAATTGCTAAAAATAACGATGCCAAACAGCACTAAAAGTGAAGTTTTAACCGAACTTTTTACAAAAAAATAAAAATAAAAATCCACCAAAAATATTAGTGGAATTTTTTTATATTTATTTAATGGATTGGTTATTTGGAACTCAATTTCAATAATTATCGATGTTGGCAATTTCATTAAACGATGTTTGATGAAGGTATATCATTAATGACTATTAATAAAGTTATTAAATTCAGTCTTAGCCGTTGGACTTTCAAATAGAGAGCCGTGTTCACCACCAACAATCTCAACAAACTGACTATTTTGACAATTTGTACAACTTAGTACATCTTGTTTAAAAGTTGGCCAAGAATACATTTGAATAGGCGAGTCATTTAATCCTTGAACAAATAAAATGTCAGACTTGAATCCATTTGTGAAATTAAGTAATGACCTTTGAAAGTAGGCATTCGGATTGTTTGTTGTCGTTCCATACACATTTTTAAGTTTATTACAAACAGCACCCGATTGGATTTGTCCATTTTCCTCCAATTGACATCTATAAACAAGGTTTAATGGACCTGGCGCATTAGCAATAACACCATTTGTTTGATGCATTGTATTTAGTCTAGTTACCATATATCCTCCTTGAGAGTGTCCGCCTAAGAATATTTTTTTTACAGTTATTCCTAATTCTTGGTTTGCTTTATTTTTCAACCATAACAAAGCAGCTTCGCCTTGAACAATATTATCGCCAAATAAAACATTTTCTTGAGGATATGCAACACTTACAATCATCATATCATTTCTATCTAAAATACCTTTGAATTTATCTAGAGTTGTATTGGCTGCAGTCATTAAGTTAGAGTCATATTGAACGGTTCCGTGAAACACTAACAAGACATCAACTTCATTCAATGCTGGTTTGTCTATTACAACATCAACATTTATATTGTTATAACTAATAGACTTTGTTATTCTAGATGCCACAGGTGAAGTTTGTTCTGTACTGTTGTCTTTGTTACACGAGAGAAATAACAATGCAAATAATATAAATAATCTCATAAAATATAATTTAAATATTTGTTTAGACTGTTCACTTTTTATAAGGTTTAACCTCGATAACATACATTTGCAATCCGTTCCCAAAAATAAAGTTTTACCAAAAATACAAATTTAAACTTCAAATCATGCGGAATGATTAAAAAACGTCCATTGCATTAAAATAAAAATTCCACTAAAATTTATTAGTGGAATTTTTTCAAATATGAAATTTGTGACAATTTGAGAATTAAAAATCATCGAATACCAAAAAAAATAAATAGAATGAGATAAATTCGTGGCTTTTAAACTTCAACCACAACTTGATTTTTTATCAAATCTTCAAAGCTTTCTCTTTTACTAATTAAGTAACCTTTTTCATCTTTCTATAAAATTTCTGCTGGTTTAAAAAGAAGTTGTAGCTCGATGCTATTGAGAAGCAATAAGCACCAGCATTTTTGAAACATAAAATAAAGTTACTAAATTGATATACATTTCTTTTAGGTTTCATTCTATTTAATTACTTTTGTGAAACTTTTTAAACGACAAACTAATACTTATGAATATACACGAATATCAAGGTAAAGAAATTCTAGCAAAATACGGTGTACGCGTTCAACGTGGAATTGTTGCTAATAATCCTGTAGAAGCGGTTGCTGCTGCAAAACAATTGACTGCTGAAACAGGTACACAATGGTATGTTATCAAAGCTCAAATCCACGCTGGAGGAAGAGGAAAAGGTGGCGGTGTTAAGTTGGCTAAAAACTTAGAACAAGTAACTACAATTTCTGAGCAAATTATTGGAATGCAATTGATTACTCCGCAAACTCCATCAGAAGGAAAAACGGTTCACAAAGTTTTAATTGCTGAAGATGTATATTATCCTGGTGAAAGTGAAACTTCTGAATTCTATATGTCAATTTTATTGAATAGAGCTACAGGAAGAAACATGATTATGTATTCTACAGAAGGTGGAATGGATATTGAAGAAGTAGCAGAACACACACCACATTTAATTTTCACTGAAGAAATCGATCCTCAAGTAGGTTTACAAGGTTTTCAAGCAAGAAGAGTAGCTTTTAATTTAGGACTTTCTGGAAATGCTTTTAAAGAAATGGTGAAATTTGTTGAATCATTATACAATGCTTATATTGGTTCTGATTCATCAATGTTTGAAATTAACCCAGTTTTAAAAACATCTGATAATAAAATTATGGCAGTTGATGCCAAAGTAAATATTGATGATAACGCTTTATACCGTCAGCCAGTTTATGCCGAAATGCGTGACGTTAGAGAAGAAAATCCAATTGAAGTTGAAGCTAAAGAAGCTGGATTGAACTATGTTGACCTTGACGGAACTGTTGGTTGTATGGTAAACGGTGCAGGTTTAGCAATGGCTACAATGGATTTGATTAAATATGCAGGTTTTGAGCCAGCAAACTTCTTAGACGTTGGTGGAACTGCTGATGCAAAACGTGTGGAATTGGCTTTTAGAATTATTTTAAAAGATCCAAACGTGAAAGCAATTTTGATTAACATTTTTGGTGGAATCGTTCGTTGCGATCGTGTTGCTCAAGGTGTTGTTGATGCTTACAAAAATATGGGTGACGCAATTAAAGTGCCAATCATCGTTAGACTACAAGGTACAAATGCTGAAATTGCTAAAGAGTTAATCGATAATTCTGGAATGCCAATTTTATCTGCAGTTCAATTTCAAGAAGCTGCTGATCAAGTTCAAAAAGCGCTTTCTTAATTAGATAGAAATTATTTTATATTGAAAATCCCGAGTTTTTAGCTCGGGATTTTTTATTTAATTTACTTTTTTACCGGACAAGTATTAATTCCTAACAAAGTATATAACGGACAAAAACTTACTAGACTGGTTAAGGCAAAAACTGCTGCAATTACTACTACTACAATTCCTA
>CANGUP010000043.1 GCA_947457105.1 Flavobacteriaceae bacterium | reverse complement strand
TTACAACTTTAACTGGTAGTGTTGAGGAAAGAATACAGAAAGTTAAACAAACGTTGTTTTCGTAATATTTATAAATAAACTATATTAAAATGAAAAAAACTCGTTTACTTGAAATTATACGTGAAGAAATTTCATCAGCATTAAGAGAAGGTGAAGCTGAAGAAAAAGCAGCTCAAATGGCCGCTATTAAAGCTACTGACCTAGAAATTAAAGCTTTACAAAAGAAAAAAGCTGAACTAACTAAAACTGGTGTTGCTGAAACACAATTAAATGAAATTGAGCAATTAGCAGAAATGGCTAGTATGGTTCAATTAAAAACTCAATTAGAAAAACAAGGTAAAGATGCTGAATTAGAAGCAGTTAAAGCAGCCGAAAAAGCAACCATTGATAAATTAAAACAAAATCCAGTATTTTCAGGTGAAGGTAAAAATGCAAGATTAAAAGGATATGTTTCTGCACTTAAAAAAGAACTTAAAGCAGAACACGATATCAATTTGCAAGATTTATTAACTAAAGTTATGCTTGATGCTGAGAAAGCAGGAGATAAATTTAAAGATGATATTGCAACTAATACAATTGAAAAAGATGCAGCCGCTCAAGTACTAGGAACAGAAAAAGGTCAAAGAGGTAGAAAAGCAGACCCAAATAAACCTGAAAAACCAGAATCAACTGGCAAAAAAGGAAGACCAGCAGGTGCAGCTAAAGAAAAAGTAGCTACTCGCACACCAGGAGCTGATGGGTTTGATGATGTGTCATATTCTGATGTAGAAGATACTGAAGGACCTTCATCTAAAGAAATAGAAAAAGACGAAACAGCAAAAGAATTGGGTAGCACACCTGAAGAGAAAAAAGTAAAATTTAATCAATTTTTAGCATCTGTTAAGAAAAATAAAGAAGATAAAGCTAAAATTGATGGAATATTAAAACTAGCAAAAGATAAATTTAAATTTTCAAAAACAATGCTCGATGATTTGAAACGAGCAGCTGGTAGAGAAGTTGAAGCTTAATTTTACTTAAATGGTTTTCCATTCATATTAACATAACCATGTGTCTGCCCTAATATAGAGCAGACACTTTTTTCTATAAATTATGACTATAAGAACTAAAATAATACTTGGACTATTAGCTATATTAACAATATGTTTAATAGCATTATATGGTTTATTTAAATTGTATCAACATGAAAAAGAAGAAAGAAAACGATACAATAATAATATGATTGCTCTTATAGAAGATAAAAGCAGACAACAAGCACTTACACTAAATGAACTCAAAAAGTTATACCCTAAATATGATTCTTTAGCTAAAATACTCAATATCAAAACCAAAAACATTACAGATATAGTAGAGACTAGATATCGTTTTAAAGATTCCATTTTAACTAGCACCATATTAAAAAAAGACAGTATCTCAGAAAAAGCATATTTTACTTTAACTGAAAAATGTTACAAATTTTCGGGGTTTATTAAAAAAGATTCCATATCATTCACCAACAAAGAATTTAAAGATAACTTAACAACATTTTTATATAAAGATTGGGAGAAAAAATATTTGTGGGGATTACTAAAATTCAAACCATATTACACTTCCAAAGTATATAGTGAATGCATGCAAGATACTATTACAGTTATCAATAATATAACAATTAAAAAGTAATGGGTCAAGACCTGAAACAAGCAATACGAGAAGAATACATTAAATGTGCTGCATCTCCAGCATATTTTATGAAAAAGTATTGCTATATTCAACATCCAAAACGCGGACGTATTCAATTTAACTTATACCCATTCCAGGAACGTGTTTTAACATTATTTCAAGAAAATCCATATTCGATTGTTTTAAAATCTAGACAATTAGGTATCTCAACATTATCTGCAGGGTATTCTTTGTGGTTAATGATGTTTCATCAAGACAAGAACGTACTTTGTATTGCAACAAAGCAAGAAACTGCAAAAAACATGGTTACAAAGGTTAAGTTTATGTATAATAACTTACCATCTTGGCTTAAATTTCCAAACAAACCAGAAGAAGAAAACAAATTAACATTACGCCTACCAAATGGCTCCCAAATCAAAGCTACTTCAGCATCAAGTGATGCAGGTCGTTCAGAAGCAGTTTCTTTGCTACTAATAGATGAGGCAGCTTTCATTAATAACATAGGTGAGATATGGGCCTCAGCTCAACAAACCTTAGCAACTGGTGGTGGATGTATTGCTTTATCTACACCTTATGGTACAGGTAACTGGTTTCATAAAACATGGGTTGCATCAGAAATGGGTGAAAATAGTTTTTTACCTATTCGTTTACCTTGGAGTGTACACCCTGAAAGAGATCAAGCTTGGAGAGATCAACAAGATGCTGACTTGGGTGTTAAAATGGCGGCACAAGAATGTGACTGTGATTTTAGCACATCAGGTGATACTGTGTTTTTAGCAGATGAAATTGAATTTTACGAAAAAACATATATAACAGAACCACTTGAAAAACGTGGAGTTGACCAAAACTTATGGATTTGGGAACCTGCGGATTACTCGCGTAACTATTTAATTACAGCGGATGTTGCTAGAGGTGATGGAGCCGATTATTCTACGTTCCATATAATTGATATTGAAACATATAAACAAGTAGGTGAATATAAAGGACAAATTGGTACAAAAGATTTTGGTTACTTACTTGTAGCAATAGCAACAGAATACAATAATGCCCTACTTGCCCCAGAAAACTCTAGTATAGCTTGGTCAACTATTCAAACTATCCTTGATAGAGGGTATCACAATTTGTATTTTTCACCTAAAGGAAATGCTTTAACAGTGGATAGCTATTTTGACCCATATATGGACCATAGTAAAATGACACCAGGTTTTACAATGTCTTCTGCTACTCGCCCAATATCAATTGGAAAATTTCAAGAAGCTGTTAGAGATAGAGGCGCAATCATTCAGTCTGCTAGACTAATGGAGGAAATGAAAGTATTTATATGGAGAAATGGTAGACCAGAAGCACAACCTGGCTACAATGATGACTTGATTATGGGATTTGCTATTGCGGCATTTTTAAGAGAAACAGCATTTAAACTAAGACAAAATGGTATGGAGATGACCAAAAGTATGCTTAACAGTATAAGTAATAATACTTACGGGTATTCTGGAGGATATTCATCTCAACAACCAAACAAACATAACAATAACCCATTTAAAATAGATAACCCTTACTCAAATAATCAAGAGGATATCTCATGGTTAATATAAAATTATATGGCAGATACTAGATTATTTTCAAGATTAAAACGACTATTTTCAACAGATGTAATTATCCGTAATGATGGTGGAAACCAACTTAAAGTAGTTGATATAAACAAAATCCAAATATCAGGTGAATACGAAACAAATGCTCTAGTAGATAGATTCAATAGAGTATGGACAAATTCACATTCATCCATTTATGGATACCAAAGTAGCTTCAATTACCAAACATTACGCCCTACATTATATTCAGAATACGATGCAATGGATACAGATGCTATTGTTGCTTCTGCTTTAGATATCATAGCTGATGAAAGTACTTTACGTAATGATATGGGTGAGGTATTACAAATTAAATCATCTGACGAGGATATTCAACGTCTTTTATATAATTTATTTTACGATGTATTAAATGTTGAATTTAACTTATGGGCTTGGGTTCGCAATATGTGTAAATATGGTGATTTCTTTTTGAAATTAGAGATTGCTGAAAAATTTGGTGTGTATAATGTTATACCATATAATGCATTCCATATTGAAAGACAAGACGGATATGATACAGACCACCCAATGTCTGTAAGATTTAGATTCGATCCAGATGGTATTTCATCCCCTTCAGATTATGGTTATTACAATGTACCTAATTCAGGAGGTCAAGCTAAAGATATCTATTTTGATAATTACGAAATGGCTCATTTCCGTTTATTAACGGATACTAACTTTTTACCTTATGGTAGATCATATCTAGAACCAGGTCGTAAGTTATTTAAGCAATATACAATGATGGAGGATGCAATGTTGATTCATAGAATTGTTCGTGCCCCAGAAAAACGTATATTTTACATTAATGTTGGAAATATTGCACCAGCTGAAGTAGAAAACTTCATGCAAAAAACAATTTCCAAAATGAAACGTACTCCATATATTGATCAACAAACAGGTGATTATAACTTGAAGTATAACATGCAAAACTTACTTGAAGATTTTTATATTCCTGTTAGAGGTAATGATCAAGCAACCAAAATAGATAATTTAGGTGGTCTACAATACGATGGTATTCAAGATGTTGAATACTTAAGAGACAAATTATTTGCTGCTTTAAAAGTTCCAAAAGCATTTATGGGATATGAAAAAGACTTAACTGGTAAAGCAACATTAGCAGCAGAAGATATCCGTTTTGCCCGCACAATTGAACGCATCCAACGTATTATTATCTCAGAATTAACTAAAATAGCATTAGTTCATTTATATGCTCAAGGTTATACTGACGAGAGTTTAACAAATTTTGAACTTTCATTAACTACACCTTCAATCATATACGATCAAGAAAGAGTAGCATTGATGAAGGAAAAAGTAGAATTAGCTAATAGTATGATTGAAGCTAAAATTTTCCCTACTGACTTTATATATGAAAGATTGTTCCATATGAGTGAGGATCAATATGACGAGTATAGAGAATTGATTCTACAAGATGCTAAACGTAAATTCCGTTTAACTCAAATTGAAAATGAAGGAAATGATCCACTTGAAACAGGTAAATCTTATGGTACACCACATGATTTAGCTTCTTTATATGGAAGACAAAGATATGAAAGTGGAGAGGTACCTGAAGGATATGACGAGAAAGACCCACTTGGAAGACCAAAAGAAAATGTAACAGATAGAAACACACAAGATAATGCTTTTGGAAAAGATAGAATTGGAAGATCAGGTGTAACCAAAGACAATGATGAATCAGATTCAATTAAACCACAATATAAAGGCGGTTCTCCATTAGCTCTTGAAACAAAAAACCAACGAAATAAAAATGCATATGCATTTAATGCTATTAAAAATCAGAAAAAACAGATGATTTTTGAATCGGATATTAGAGGAAATTCATTGCTAGATGAATCACAAATACGAGAGTAAAAAATTTTTATATATTTATAAATAAAACTAGATGTTAATTCGTCATTCAAAGTACAAAAACACGGGAATTTTATTTGAACTTTTAGTTCGACAAATAACCACAGACACACTAGATGGTAAGGATTCCCCGGCAAAAGATATACTTAAAAAGTATTTCGTTAAAACGGAATTAGGTCGTGAGTATAAGTTATATGAAACTTTATTAAAGAAAACTACTTTAACTGAAGCAAAAGCTAATGTTGTAGTTTCTACTTTAGTTGATTCTTCTAAAGCACTAAATAGAGGAGTACTTAAAAGACAAAAATATAATTTAATTAGTGAAATTCAAAAACATTATGATTTAAATACATTTTTTAATCATAAATTACCCAATTATAAAGTATATGCTGCTTTCTATACATTACTAGAAATCACACATTCACAAACCCCAATTAACCCTGAACAATCTATTTCAAATAAAATAACTATTTTAGAGCATTTAACAGCAGCTCAAATCAAAGGAAATGCTGCAAAGGATGAAGTACTAGAGGAAATAGAAAAATCAGATAAAGATGTTAAGTTTCTTGCATACAAAATATTAATGGAGAAATTTAACTCCAAATACAACGATTTAAATTTAAACCAAAAACTCATATTAAAAGAATATATTAATTCAGTAGATAATACACCTCGTTTAAAAGAATTTTATACAAATAAAATAAACGAAATTAAAACTGAATTAAAAAACATAAACAAGAAAACTAAAAACCCAGTTACCCAAATTAAAATTAACGAGATCATATCTATAATTCAACCCCCAGCAAAAAATGCTAAAATAACAGATAATGATTTAGTTGATTTGTTGCAGTATTGTGATCTAATCAATGAACTAGAAGCTGTAAATGGATAAGCTAAAAGAAATAATTCGTAAAAAGCTCAAAGAAATGAGTGCTACCAATGTTGGTGGCGCTACCGCTGTACCTGGTGAGGGTATAGGGATGGCTACTAAACCAGCATTTAATAAAAATAAGAATGCTAAAGGAGCTAAGAATATTTATTACTATAAGTTAGGATTTAAAAATGTTCCCAATATAAAACCGAAATCTTACGATATTAAAAAATTGTGGGAAGAGGAAAAAGAAAAAACAGGAGCAGATAAATTTCAAGATGACAGAATTAAAGAATTTGAACAAATTGAAAGTTTACTTAAAGAAATATCCCCACTTATATCAAATGCAAAAAACGAAACTATAGAATATTATGCTGCTAACCCAGGATCATATGATATCTATAAACCGTCTTCAATGGTTTTAGCATATATTCAAAAAGCAGTAGATTTATTAAAACAAAAACAATGAAAAAAACATTACAAGATCAGTATCTATTAATTAAAGAAGGTAAAGGACATAAAGGTGTTTTCCTTGCGGATGCTAAACGTCAATTCCCAAATATCGTACCAAATTCTGCTACATTTGAGGAAGCTACTGCATCTTTAAAAACCAAAAACATAATTTCGGAAAACGTAATTGGTTTAAGTGCTGTTGCTGGATATGAGCCAAGAAAAAAGGAAACATACGAAACTGCATTTGAAGCATTTTTAGCTGAAGCTAGAAAGAAAAAAGAAAACGAAGACGAAAAAGTAAAAGCAGAAGAGAAAAAAGTCTCTAAACCTGTAGAAAAAGATCTTGAACATAACTTTGACAATAAAGACGATAAAAACCCAGACAACTTGATATTTGATCAAATCATGATGGGTTATTATGCTGAAATGAAAGATCCTAAAAACGCTGATAAAACAATGCAACAATTGAAAGATATTGTATTGAAAAATTTAGCAAAAGATCCAATCCACTATACAAAAGATGGTCAATTTGGTGTTAAAGATTTAGGATATGTAACTGAACATCCTGGTTTAGGTACTCCAAAAGAAGCAACTGGAAAATATAAATCTTCTGGTTATGGTAACTTAAATGAAGTTAAAGAACTTAACGTTGGAGATAAAGTTAAATATAAAGGTATTACTGTAACAGTAGAAAAAAAAGACGAAGTAGGTAATTTAGTATTGAAATCTGAAAGTGGTAAAACAATTAGAGCAAATAAATCACAATTTAAAGAATATGGGTCTTTAGAAGAAGAAAAACTTCGTAAAGCAATCCGTGAAATGATTGATGCTGAATTAGGAGAAGCTACTCAAATGACTACTATTATTCGCCCACAAGTAAGTGATAAAGAAAGAGAAGAAAGAGACCCACAAGATATGTATGTTTACCTTAAAGGTGCAACAGAAGAACTACTCAAGAAAAACCAACACTTAAGAATATTAAGAGACCCAAAAACCCCAGAACAAATTACAGGAATTGCTATTCGTTCTAGATTATTGTCTCCACAAAACTTAAAAAAATTACCATACGATATCAACCCAATGTTTGTAGGTTTCTTAAATACTGCTAATAATATTGGAGGTAAAATTACTCTTCCAACAAGGGAAGGTGGAACTGACGATTATACACTTTTAAATAATGTTAATGTAGGTAGAGAAGGAAGACTTTCATTTTTTATACCAAATCCTAAAAAAGAAGTAAAAGAAGATACATTAGAGTCTTTACGTGAAAGTGTAGAAAAAGATTTAGCTGCTATTAATAAAGAAGCAGAACACGAAGTTTTGCAATCCAAACTAGATAAAATTCAAGATTTAATTGATAAAAGACAATCTCAACTTGGTAAACTTGACGAGGATGAAGATATGAAAGCTTTAACTGACAAGAAAAAAGTTAAAGAACTTGAAAAAGATATCAAGAAATTAGAACAAGCAAGAGCAAAAGTTGAAAAAATACTTAGCAAAACTAAAGGCAAGAAAAAAGAAGTAATTGACGAAACTGAAGATGACATAGTAGACGAAAATATGCCCCTAGATGATAACATGATGGGCGAGGAAATGTCATACGATGAAAATTACTAAACATGGATAAACATCTTTTAATAGAGACAAGACATTTTGTTCCCCAACCGGTTCGCCTTTTAGAAGGGCTAAAAGGTAATGGAAACATCTTTGTTGAAGGTATTTTAGCTACCGTTGAGGTAAAAAACGGTAACGGAAGATACTACAAACGTGAGTTGTGGGAACGTGAAATTGACAATTTTCAACAAAAAATAAACGAAAAAACCACAGAAACATGTGGCGAATTAGACCACCCAGATTCTCAAGTAATTAATTTAAAAAACGCTTCCCACGCCATTAGAAAAGTATGGTGGGATGGTGATGAGATATGGGGAACAGTTGAAATATTTTCAGACCCAGGACCAAAAGGAACAGTATCTGGCCGCATAGCAGGTGCTTTAGTTAACAATGGTTTAACTATTGGTATTTCATCTCGCGGAATGGGTTCACTCAAACAAATGGGTGAGGTAATGGAAGTACAGGATGATTTTGAATTGCTAACTTGGGATTTAGTTTCCAACCCATCTAACCCAGACTCATGGATGCGTAACGGACAGTTAAATGAATCAAGAACAACATACTTGGATTCATATGCTCGCACCAACTCAATAATAACTGAAATCCTTTGTGCAAAAGGGACTTGTCCTATTTTTTAATCCAAATTAACTTTTCTATATGGACCAAGATCAACCAAAATTAAATGAAGAATTTCTTCATATGCAAAAACTTGCAGGTTTAATTACTGAAGAAGAATATAAAGTTCAATCCCAAGAATTAGATTTAATGAATTTATCTAATAAAATATCCAAAAAAGTTGATTTGATTAAACAGCATTTAAAAAATCAAGGATATGATGTTTAATATTAATGAAGAAAATAAAGATATAGATAATGCTATATCATATTTAGAATCCATAGTTGTTCAATTAAGAAAATCAAATAAACTAGACGACACTACTAAAAATCTTATCCAAGACTTATTTGACGATGATATATCATATTACATGACCAATTACTATCTCCCAGGAATTGAAACTAATTCAAAATATGAAGAACAAATTATAAATAATATTATTGATTTAATAGGTATTCTAAAAAAGATATTTTAAAATATGCAAACCGGTACAGAAATTGCTCTCATTTTGAGGGCTTTTTTTGTTTTCTGCGACTTTAACAAATTCCACATATACATATAATGGAATATACCACCACCCTCAATATATGTGGTATCAATTAAATGAATTCTATTACGTTTTTTAAATAAACGTACTTTCCCAACAAAAAATAAATTTAGGAAAAATGGCAAAAAACAGAGAAATGCTTAAAGAAGCAATCGCTGAGGCTAAAGCTGTAAAAGAAATGGCTATAGCAAACGCAAAAGCAGCTCTAGAAGAAGCCTTCACACCTCAATTGAAATCAATGTTATCTTTGAAACTTCAAGAAATAGAAAAAGAAGAAGAAATCGAAGAACGTTTAGGAACTGGATTCGACCCAGATGGAGAAGCAGGATTTGACGGACCAAGAGGAAATTTCGGAACAATAGATGAAGAAGAAAAAGAAGAAATGATGGAAGTTGATTTGGAAGAGCTTTTAGCAGAGCTAGAAAGCGAAGAAGTAGAAGAAGGAGAAGGCGAAAACCTTTACGAAGCTGAAGAAGAAGGCGAAGAAGAAGGTGAAGAGGAAGAAGGCGAAGGCGACATGGAAATGGGAGACCTTTCGGACGACGAGATTAAGGACATGATTGAAGACGTAATCGCACAAATGATTAAAGACGGTGAGTTGGAAGCAGGACCTGAATTCGAAGGCGAAGAAGGCGAAGAAGAAATGGAAATGGACGCTGAAGAAGAGGAAGAAGAAGTAGATTTAGCAGAATTGTTAAGAGAAATTGAAGAAATGGAAGACATCGAGGAAATGGAAGACATTGAAGAAATGGAAGAACCAATCGATGAGCTTTTTGGAATAAAACCAAGATCTGTTAAAGAATTCGAAAAAGACTACCCAGGCCTATTAGCTAAAGCTAAAGAAGCTGGAGATGAAAAAGCTAAAATTTCAATTCTTATTGACGCGATGAAAAAATTCCGTGAAGAATACATAAGAGATACTAAAAGCGTAGGTGTAGCTGATAAAGCTGTAGCTGAAGTATACGAATTTGTAGGTGTCAAACCAGCCACAATAGCATCATTTGGTCCAGAAGGAAGAGGTGGAGCTAAATTGGATGAAACTGACAAAATGGAAGAAGAATTAGCTGAAGCTCTTTCTACAATCGAAACTTTGAAAGCTGAAATCAACGAAATTAACTTACTAAACGCTAAGTTACTTTACTCAAACAAAATCTTCAAAGCTAAAAATTTAAACGAAAATCAAAAGGTAAAAGTATTAAGTTCATTTGACAAAGCTAAAAACGTAGGTGAAGTAAAAATGGTATATGAAACTTTAAATGAGGGAATTAAAGTTGCTAAAACTACTATTAAAGAAAACCTAGGTAGAGCTTCAAAATCAACTGTTACTCCTACCACAAAACAACCAATCGTAGAGTCAAACGATGTATTTGCAAGAATGCAAAAATTGGCTGGATTAATTTAATTAACTAATTTAAAAACAAAAAACAAAACAAAATGTCAAGTATTAATTCTCTTTTAGAAAGCTCAGCCAACGGATGGAGAAACATGCAGAGTGATGCTGCACGTATGGCTAGCAAATGGTCTAAAACAGGCCTATTAGAAGGATTATCAAGCGAAGTTGAAAAAAACAACATGGCTTTGATCCTCGAAAACCAAGCAAAACAACTTGTTGTTGAACAATCTTCAAACAGTTTAGGTGGCGCTACATTTACAGTAGGACAAGGTGAGCAATGGGCTGGTGTAGCTCTTCCATTGGTACGTAAAGTATTTGGTTCTTTATCAACTAAAGAATTCATGTCAGTACAACCAATGAACCTACCTTCAGGCCTTGTATTTTTCCTAGATTTCCAATATGGTGCTTCAGCTAAAGCTGCTCCAGGTGGAAACTTTGGACCTAGTGGTGATGTTTACGCTGCTACATCTTCTATGTATGGTAACACAAACCCAGGAATTGCTGCAGATCCTTCACAAGGTCTTTACGGTGCTGGTAGATTTGCTTACTCAGTTAACCAATTCGCAGCTCCATTAGCTTCTGCTACTGTTGCTTCTGCTTCATGGGCTTCTGTAGATTACGATGCTACGTTATCTGCTTCAATTGCTGCTGGTCACCTTAAATCAGTAACTATTGCTACAGGTTCAAGAGCAGATCTTAAAGGTGTTAGAGCGTTTGTTGTTAGTGGTTCTTCTGTTAACCCATCTTTCATCTTACCTCAATACACTTCAACTGATGGTACTAACGTAACATTTATTTTAGCTTCTGGTTCAGGTGCAACTACAGGAAATGCTGTATTGTTCTACAACCAACAACCAGCTGATAACTACAGAGGTGATTTCGAAGACAATTCAGGTGCTGGTTATCCAAATGCTGAGTCAACTTCTGCAGATCAATTAGCTATTCCACAAATCGATATCAAAATGAAATCTGAAGCTATTGTTGCTAAAACACGTAAGTTGAAAGCACAATGGACACCAGAATTTGCTCAAGATTTGAACGCTTACCAATCATTGGATGCTGAAGCTGAATTAACTTCAATCATGTCTGAGTACATTGCTCTAGAAATTGATTTAGAAAACTTAGATATGTTGATCCAAGATGCATCTGCATGGGATGAATATTGGTCAGCTAAAAACAACAATTATTTGAACGCAGCTAAAACAGCTTGGTCAAATGACTTGGATTTCTACAACACTCAAGGCCAGTGGTTCCAAACTTTGGGAACTAAAATGCAGAAAGTTTCTAACAAAATTCACCAAAAGACATTACGTGGTGGTGCAAACTTCCTAGTATGCTCCCCAAGTGTAGCAACTATCCTTGAATCAATCCCAGGATTTGCTTCATCTTCTGATGGTGATGTAACTAAAGCAAGCTACGCATTTGGTATCCAAAAATCAGGTAACTTGAACAACCGTTATACAGTATACAAAAATCCATACATGACTGAAAACGTAATTTTGATGGGTTATAGAGGATCTCAATTCCTTGAAACAGGTGCTGTATTCGCTCCATACGTTCCACTTATCATGACTCCATTAGTGTACGATCCAGACACTTTCACACCAAGAAAAGGTCTATTGACTCGTTACGCTAAGAAAATGATCCGTCCAGAATTCTATGGTCGTATCTGGATTAATGATTTGAACACTCTATAAGAGTAACGATCAACCAAAAATAAAAGCCTCGCCAAAAGCGGGGCTTTTTTATTTTACTTAAATCTTTTAAAAGTTAACCATATTTATAATAAAATTAAATGGCTAATCTATACGTAACCATTACAGAAGAAATTACCCTTCCTAACCAAAATCAGGAAAAAACTCACAATCTAGTAACAATACCTAACATTAACCAAATAGTTAGACGTATTGATACTATTCCTACTTCATTTAGTGGCTCAGGTGTTGAAATTTTACGTTTTGTTAATAGTGAAGAAGAACAAACAGGTGGAGCATTTGTAAAATCAAGTGTAAAATACATCAGATTAACTAATTTATCTAAAACAAATAGTGCTGAAATATACTTAATCGTAACTGGACAAGAAAGTACACTACTTAATTTAGCAGCTGGAAAATCAATTATGTTAAATGATGCTGATATTAATGCATCTTCAGTATCTGACTATATAGTAGAAAATTATGTTGACGAGACATATTATAGTGCATTCTATTCAGTAGATTCGATTAAAGCTAAAGCAAGTGGTTCAAATATATCACTAGAATATTTTGTAGCATCATTATAATTTTTAAAAAAATTTAATACGTATAATAAAATAAACAAAAAATGGCAAATTTAACTTTAAGACAAGTAAAAGGCTCAGCACTTACTATCGCTGAAATGGATGGTAACTTTGAGTATTTTACAGGTTCTTACACAAATACAGGAACAATTACAGCGCAAGGATTTGTTGGTAGTTTAACAGGAAGTGTATTAGGTAATATAACAGGTACAGCATCAACAGCTTCTTATATTGCTGGAGCAAATGTTGATGGAACTGTTAAAAGTGCTGCAACTGCCTCTTATGTTGTTAATGCATTTACTGCCTCTTATGTTGAATTAGCACAAACAGCTTCATATGTTTCATCTTCAAACGTTGATGGAACAGTTGAAAATGCTGCAACTGCCTCTTATGTTGCTGCTGTAGACATTGACGGAGTAGTAGCAAGCGCAGTAACTGCTTCATTTGTATCTAGTTTATTAACTATTGCTCCTTCAAACCCATTACCAACCCAAGTAAATGGTGCTATTGCATTCTCATCAAGTGGTGATTTTTATTTTGGAAGTGGAAGTGCTTGGAATAAATTGACTTTATAATAGAAAATAATTATATTTTAAAATGGGTCTCTCAACGAGACCCTTTTTTTTCATATTTATAATAAACTAAATACCATGAACATACCTATTTGGAACGGTTCAAGTTCATTTCAACCTGGAGATACTCCGTTTGGATTTTACGATAATGATATCCAATTTCAAACAGATGCGGATAAATTTGCTAAATTTGCTGCACAACGTTTAGGATATCCATTAACAGAAATTGAACTTCAAGATATAAATTTTTACACAGCATTAGAGGATGCAGTAACAACTTATGGAAATGAATTATATGCTTACCAAATAGCAGATAATTTATTGTCTTTCCAAGGTAACCCAACAACAATTGGAACAGCCAACGGTGAATTAGTTCAAGAAAACTTAAGTAATATAGTTTTACTTTCAAACCAATATGGAACAGAAGCCGGTGTTGGAGGTACAGTAACATACCATACAGGTTCAATTACATTAAATGCTGGAGTTCAAAATTATGATATGAATGCTTGGGCTGTTGCCAATAATATTCAAGGACGTATTGAAATTAGACGCATATTTTATGAATCACCCCCAGCAATTACACGTTACTTTGATCCATATGCAGGAACAGGTGTAGGTATGATGCAGATGTTAGATTCATTTGGATGGGGTTCATATTCACCAGCAATTAACTTTATGTTAATGCCAGTAAATTATGATTTACAGAAAATCCAAGCAATTGAATTTAACGATCAAATTAGAAAATCACAATACACATTTGAATTGGTAAACAATCAATTAAGAGTATTTCCAATACCAACTAATTTAAAGTATTTACGTTTTGAATACATGATATTGGATGAAAAAAATCAACCATATGTTGATAGAAACGGTAGAGATATTATAACTAATACCTCCAATGTACCATACGAAAATCCAAACTATACACGTATTAATTCAATTGGTCGTTCTTGGATATTTGAATATGCTTTAGCCATTGCAAAAGAAATGCTAGGATATGTTAGAGGAAAATACTCCCAGATACCTATCCCAGGATCTGAAATTACATTAAACCAATCAGATTTAATTACAGCTGCAACTAGTGAAAAACAAGCATTAATTGAACGTTTAAGAGCATATTTAGATTCAACTTCACGTAAAGCATTATTGGAGAAAAAAGCAGCAGAATCTGAAGCTCAAAGACAAACAATTACAAATATTCCAATGACAATTTATATAGGGTAATATGGCATTATTTGGAAGCCAAAGAGATATTTCATTATTTAGACACCTTAATAGAGAGTTGTTATGGGATGTTATTACACAACAATGTGTATTTTATCAACTTAAAACAGCTGAAACTAAAGTAAACATATATGGTGAAGCAGCTGGTGCAAGATTATATGCTGAACCTGTTCTATTAAACGTGTTAATTGAAAGAGGAGATGCCTCTCAACCAATTGATGATTTTGGTGTATCGTATGATAGACCAATGACATTTAAATTTTTACGTGATGATTTAGTTGATGCTAACGTATTACCTGAATCTGGAGATATTATAATGTGGTATGAATCATATTGGGAAATTAATAATGTAAATAATAATCAACTTATAGTTGGAAAAGACCCACTTTACCCATATAATGAAAACCCTCTAAACCCAGGCCTAGAGAATTTTGGCGCAGATTGGTCAATTATTTGTACAGCAAATTATATACCAAATGATCGTGTTCAAATTACAAAAGAACGTATATAATGGCAGAACAACTTACTTTTACCCCAGTATATTTAAATCAATTTAGAAATCGAACTATTGTAAATATAGATACAACATCTTTTACTCAAGCAGTAAACCAAATAGCAAATTCTTTTGAAGCAAATACTCAATTACTTGGACAAGTTTCACAATCTTTAACAACCCAAAGTATTCAAATAGAAGAATTATCTTCCACAGCAAATGCTTTAAATCCAAATAAAATATTTGTAAATAAAGAAACTCCATCTGGCTTAATTGATGGTTTAAATACTACATATATTTTAGAAAATATCCCAACAGCAGGTAGTGAACATTTATATTTAAATGGTTTATTAATTGATAGTAGAGCATTTACAGACTACACCATTACAGGTTCAGTCATAACATTCAATGAACCATTACCAATTAACTCAAAACTTACTTGCACATACTATTATGTAGATAATTCTTTTGTAAAAGTATTTAAAGATAAAGAAATATTGTCTGGTCCAATTAATGGTATAAATAAAACATTTACCCTACAGTATTCCCCAATAGAGGGTAGTGAACATATATATTTAAATGGTTTGCTTCAAGAAAGTGGAATCCATGGTGATTATATAATATCTGGTTCAACCATTACATTTAAAGAAGCTATCCCAGCAAATGCTAATCTTCGCGGCACTTATTACTATGCATTATAAAATAGAAAAATATTTAAATTTTCCTTTATATTTTTAAAAATATTTGTATACGTATAATCAAACCCAATATTTAGATGAACTCAGAGAATTTATATTCAACTTCAGATTTATATTTAACAGCATACCTTAAGATCAAGGGGCATAAATTTACAGTAGAAAAATCTGCAAAGAAATCTACGTTTATTTTCCAATCTAGTCCCGAACTATTATCCGATGTAGATGCATATTTAACGGAAACGGGTTCGTGCGAACCTTTGGCATTCACAAACGCCATAAAGAACTTGAAAAACCTTTTATTTAACAAGTAAAATTCTATTTCTAGAGTAGAAATTTGTGTTATTTAACTGGAGACATTCTAGTTCAACTTTAATTTAATTTTTTTATAAACTTTTAATTTAATTTAAATTTATGTCAACTACAAAAATAGTATTGGACAGACAGTCCGACTTAATCCTAACCAACGCCACCATTACCAATCCTGATGGTCTTGTTATGGCGGACATTTCCGGTTTAGATTCTACAGTATTATCTATTGATACAAAAGTATCTACAGATATTTCAGCTGAAGCTTCTAGCCGTATTTCTGGTGATGCTTCTTTATCTGCTGCAGTATCAGCTGAAGCTTCATCTCGCGTATCAGGTGATGCATCTTTATCTTCTGAAGTATCTGCTCAAGCATCTGCAAGAATTGCTGGTGATCAATCATTAGCTGCTGATTTGTCTACAGAAGTAGAAAATCGTGCGGCAGCTGTAAGTGCTGAAGCATCTCGCGCAATTGTAGCTGAAACTTCATTACAAACTAACATTGATGCTGAAGCATCTTTACGTGTTGTAGGTGATGAAAGCCTAGAGGCTGCAATGTCAACTGCTGATGCTTCATTGGATGCTAAAGTATCTAGCGAAACTGCACGTGCAGAATCAGCTGAATCTTCATTAGAAGGCAGAATTGACTACATCGTTTCAAACGTTGATCCTGCTGCCTTAGATTCATTAACTGAAATCGTTGGTGCATTCCAATCTGCTGACGGTGATTTAAACGGTGCAATTACTTCATTGGCTACTGCTGCTGCTTCTTCATTGTCTGCTGAGATTTCTCGTGCTACAAGTGCTGAAGCATCTTTAGCTTCTGACCTTTCAACTGAAGTTGATGATAGAGAAGCTGCTGTATCATTAGAAGAAGCTGCTCGTATTTCAGGTGATGCTTCTGTTGCTGCTAATTTATCAACTGAAGTTGCAAACCGCGAATCTGCAGTATCTGCTGAAGCTTCTGCTCGCGTATCAGGTGATGCTTCAATTGCTGCTAACCTTTCAACTGAAATCGTTGATCGTTCAAACGCAGTAAGTGCTGAAGCTTCTGCTCGTGTATCAGGTGATGTATCTTTAGAAGGTAAAATTTCTGCTGATTTATCTGCTGCAAACGCTTCTTTAGATAATGCATTATCTATTGAAATTTCTGCTCGTATCTCAGATGTAGACGCTGAAGAATCTGCTCGCGTATCTGCTGATGCATCTTTAGCTGCTGATTTGTCTTCTGAAGTTTCTGCTCGTATCTCAGACGTAGATGCTGAAGAATCTCGCGCAGTATCTGCTGAGGCTTCTATCGCAGCTGGTTTGTCAACTGAAATCGTTGATCGTTCTGCTGCGGTAAGTGCTGAAGCATCTGCTCGTATCTCAGGCGACGCTTCATTATCTTCTGCAGTATCTGCTGAAGCATCTCGCGCAATCTCTGCTGAAGGTTCATTAGCTGCTGATTTATCTTCTGAAGTTTCTGCAAGAATCGCAGACGTTGATGCTGAAGAATCAAGAGCTATTTCTGCTGAAGGTTCATTGGATGCTAAAGTATCTGTTGAAACATCTCGTGCAATCTCTGCTGAAGGTTCAATTGCAGCTAACTTGTCAACTGAAATCGTTGATCGCTCAAATGCAGTAAGTGCTGAAGCATCTGCAAGAGTATCAGGTGATGCTTCATTGGAATCAGCTTTATCTACTGAAGTATCTGCTCGTATTGCTGATGTTGATGCTGAAGAATCACGTGCAGTATCTGCTGAAGGTTCATTGGATGCTAAAGTATCTGTTGAAACATCTCGTGCAATCTCTGCTGAGGCTTCATTGGAAACAACTATTGCAAACGTAATCTCTAACGCTGATCCAGCTGCTCTAGATTCACTTGTTGAAATCGTTAATGCATTCCAATCTGCTGATGACGATTTAGATGGTGCAATTTCTTCATTGGCAACTGGTTTGTCAACTGATATTTCTGCTGAAGTATCTAACCGTGTATCTGCTGATGCATCTTTAGCTGCTGATTTGTCTGCTGAAGCATCTGCAAGAATTGTAGACGTTGATGCTGAAGAATCACGTGCACAATCTGCTGAAGCATCTATCGCTGCTGGTTTATCAGCTGAGGTTTCTGCTCGTATTTCAGATGTTGATGCTGAAGAGTCAAGAGCACAAAGTGCTGAAGCTTCTTTAGCTGCTGATTTGTCTGCTGAAGCATCTGCAAGAATTGTAGACGTTGATGCTGAAGAATCACGTGCAATGTCAGTTGAAGCATCTATTGCTGCTAACTTGTCAACTGAAATCGTTGATCGTTCAAATGCTGTATCTGCTGAAGCTTCTGCTCGCATTTCAGGTGATGCATCTTTAGCTGCTGATTTATCAGCTGCAGAATCTGCACTTGTATCTGCTGATGCTTCTTTGGCTGCTAATTTATCAAGCGAAATCGAATCATTGAGTGAAGTTGATGGTGCTACAATTAGCTTGGATGCTGCAACTAACACTATCCGATTGAAAGAATCAATTACTGCTCCAGCTTCTGGACAGTACACTTTCAACAGTGATATTGAAGTTAGCGGTATTTTAACTGTAGGTGGTGTTGATGTGATGGCAGAAATTTCATCTGAAATTTCACGTGCTGAATCAGCTGAAGGCTCATTGTCAGTTGAATTATCAACTCAAGTATCTTACTTGATCTCAAATATTGATGTAACTGAAATCGATTCATTCTCTGAAATCGTTTCTGAATTGTCAGGTGAGGTATCAAGAGCAGAAAGCGCTGAGTTGTCATTGGCAAATGACTTTGCTAACATCTACTTTAGAAAAGTTGCTGTAACTGAAGTGGCTGATGGTGAGATCGTTGAATTTACATTCGGTGATACACTTAGAACTGGTTCACAAGCTGTTTATTTGAATGGTCTATTACAAGATGCTGGTGATTATTCAATCACTACAACTTCTGTAACATTCAATGTAGCTCCTGAAGCTGGTGATAAAGTTGTTGTTTACGGTATGTATTAATACAACCTTTATTTAATTAACATCGGGGGAGAAATCCCCCGGTGTTTTTTTAATATACATAATAAATTAACTTAAAAAAAATAAAAAAATTATGGCAACTTTTATAACAACTCAAAGCGGTAGTACTAGCTTCTTAATGGTTGAATCAACCACAGAATACATCAAAATCAATTCAACTATATATCTATCAAATGGAGAAATAGAGTATACACTAGATAATCCAAATGGAGAATACACACTAGTTTCATGTTTAAATGATGGAACACCAAGTGGGGAAATTACTTATTTGGGTTTATCTAACAACCAAATCATATCATTTAATGGAACCGGATTAAGTGGTTTAACTGGTTTGGATTTAGCCTCTAACCCACTTGTATCATTCAATGGTGGTGATATGAGTCAAATTACAACTCTAAACTTTCCAGGAGCTTGGAATATCACAACTCTAGAATCATTTGATGGTGGTAATATGACTAGTTTAACTAGTTTATATTTACAAAACAACCAACTAACCTCATTTGATGGAACTGGATTAAGTGGATTAACTTGGTTGGAATTATCAAATAACCAACTAACATCATTTAATGAAACTGGATTATCTAGCTTAACTGCATTGTTTTTAAACAACAACCAACTAACATCAATTGACATTACCGGTCTATTCCAAAATCTACCTAATGATGAATTTGTAATACGGGTGGAAAATAATAACTTTACACCTTTAATTAATAATTCATTAATTTCACAACTTGTTGATATAACAGCTAATTTTGGTCAAGTAGTTACATCTGGTGGTAGAACTTCAGCTAGTGAAGTTGATTATCAAGAATTGGTAGCTAGAGGGTGGGATTTAGCAGGTCTTGATTTGTTATTACCACCAACATTTATAACATCCAAAGCTGTAGATGAAACAATTTATGTGTATGTTGAAACATCAACCGGATTTTGGAAATATCAACACAATGGTGTAACATCGGAAGCATACGGAAATGGTGGGGTAGAAATTACAGTTGAGGACCCAAATGGTGAATTTGCAATTATTCCGTGTTTGGAAGATGGTACGATTAGTGGTGATATAACTTATTTGGAATTACCAAATAACCAACTCACTTCATTTGATGGAACTGGATTGTCCGGTTTAAATTATTTGGATTTAACCAACAACCCACTCGTTTCATTCAATGGTGGTGATATGCAAATCTCAGAATTAAACTTCCCAGATTGGTGGAATATCACAACTCTAGAATCATTTGATGGTGGAAATATGACTAGTTTAACTCATTTGAATTTAGGTGGTAACCAATTAACTTCATTTGATGGAACCGGATTAAGTAGTTTAATTGGGTTGAATTTAGAAAATAATCAACTAACATCATTTGATGGAAATGGATTAAGTAGTTTAACTGATTTGTATTTAGCTGGTAACCAACTAACCGCATTTGATGGAACCGGATTAAGTAGTTTAACTTATTTGTATTTAGCTGGTAACCAACTAACTTCATTTGATGGAACTGGATTAAGTAGTTTAACTGATTTGTATTTAGCTGGTAACCAACTAACCGCATTTGATGGAACCGGATTAAGTAGTTTAACCACATTGTATTTAAACGAAAACCAACTAACCTCAATTAATGTTACCGGATTGTCAAGTTTAACTCATTTGTATTTACACTACAACCAACTAACATCATTTGATGGAACTGGATTAAGTAGTTTAACTCAATTGTATTTAAACGAAAACCAACTAACATCACAAGTTAATAATTCAATATTAAATAAACTTGCAACATATGGTTTAGAAAATGGTTATTTCCTAACATCAAACGGAAGAACAGCAGCAAGTGAAGTTGATTATCAAGATTTGGTTGCCAGAGGATGGCAATTGGAAGGTCTTGATTTGGTTGTAATTTCAAGCAATAAACTAAGAATCAAAGGTGTTAATACATCTAGATAATTTAATTAACCAAAAAACTTTAAAATTATGGCACTAGGAAAATTAAGAATCAAAGGTGTAACCACGGGCGGAAGCGGTGGTCCAACACCAAACTACACATTTATAACATCAAAATCAATTGGACAAACAATTGAGGTTAATGTCACAACATCAACAGGATATTGGAAATATCAACACAATGGTGTAATGTCGGAAGCATACGTAAATGGTGGTCAAGAAATTACAGTAGCAAACGCAAATGGTGAATTTACAATTATTCCGTGTTTGGAAGATGGTACGATTAACGGTGATATTACTAATTTAGGTTTAACTGAACAACAAATCATTTCATTTGATGGAACTGGATGTAGTAATTTAGTTGGATTGTATTTAGAAAATAACCAACTAACTTCATTTGATGGGACTGGATTAAGTAGTTTAACTGAATTGCAGTTATCCAACAACCAATTAACTTCATTTGATGGTGGAAATATGACTAGTTTAACTTATTTGGATTTATATAATAATCAACTAACATCATTTGATGGAACTGGATTGTCCGGTTTAAATTATTTGGATTTATCCTACAACCCACTTGTATCATTCAATGGTGGTGATATGGGTCAAATCTCAGAATTAAACTTCCCAGATTGGTGGAATATCACAACTCTAGAATCATTTAATGGTGGAAATATGACTAGTTTAACTAGTTTGTATTTATCCAACAACCAATTAACTTCATTTGATGGAACTGGATTAAGCGGTTTAACTCAATTGTATTTACAAAATAACCAACTAACTTCATTTGATGGAACCGGATTATCTAGTTTAACCCAATTGTATTTAGCTGGTAACCAACTAACATCATTTGATGGAACTGGATTATCTAGTTTAGATCGTTTGTTTTTAACTGGTAACCCATTAGATGCATCAGACAATGATTCAATATTGGCTCAATTAGATGATAATGGAATACAAAATGGAACTTTCTTTGGAACATATGATGTAAATGATGAAACTCAAGCATTGTTAAGAACAAGCGGCAGTAACTCAGATTACAACAGTTTGATTTCTAAAGGATGGTCAATAAACCAACCAGCTTAATTAAACTAAATTAAAACACAACAAAAAAAAGGGAACGTGAAAGCGTTCCCTTCATTTATGACTAATATATATTCTACAAATTATCGTACAAGTTTGTATTTGGATCATATACCAATCCATTATTTCCACCCGAAAACACACCCTCAATTAAACGATCATATGTTTCAATAACATCCGTATTGTCAATATGATAGCGTTGTAACACCGTATCATTGCGTTGATTATAACCATCAATATCTTTATCGTGTTCTGTTAAAATATGATTCAATATTTTAGCGGCCTTAACCGTATCTGAACCCTCGTAATAGTAACCCA
>CANGUP010000042.1 GCA_947457105.1 Flavobacteriaceae bacterium | reverse complement strand
GGATTGCGGAACACAATCTCTAAGTCATTTTTTTATTTAGGTTTGACTTCATAATTTTTTCCAACGGCTTTATATTAAAAGGGAACAGTATCTTCATTATTATCTAAAACCTCATAATTAAAAGGATTTTCTAATTGTGAAAGTCTTAGTTGTTCTGTTTCAAAACTTTCAAAAAATGTATTTATTGAATTAAATCTGGTAAATTTCCAATCTCGTTTAAAGTAACTTTCTCCAATTCTACCATTCTTATTTTTGGCTACACATAACATTAATATAGAATCGGAAGGGCTACGCTCATCATTATCTAATTCATCAATCATATAATATTCAGGGCGATACAACAACCAAACTTTATCTGCTATTTGTTCAATAGAACCACTATCTCTCAAATCAGATAATTGGGGTCTTTTACTTGAACCTCTCACTTCTACGGCGCGACTCAACTGACTTAAGAGTAAAATACATAAATTGAGTTCTTTAGCGCACATTTTTAAAACCCTACAAATATGCCCGATTTCTGCCTCTCTTCCTGAATTATATTTACCAATTCCCAATAATTGTAAATAATCAATGACCACAATTTTTGTTTGGTATTGTGCTACATGCTCCGTAATAATTTGAATAGTTTCATTAATATTAGCTACTCCATTATCACTAACATACAATTTGCTTTTCTCCAGTTTTTTTGCGGCTAATTTTATTAAATCCTTGTCGGAATTAATCAATTGGTTGTGTATGATTTTAGAAACTGAAATCCCTGTTCTGTCAGATAATAAACGTGCACTAAGCACAGCGGGAGTTAAATCAAAGGAAAAAAACAAAATAGATTCCTTATCACAAATATTAGACACCAAGTTTATTGCAAATAAACTTTTCCCCATTCCAGGTCTGCCACCAATAACTATTAATTCGCCTAATGACAAACCTCCAAAATCTTCGTCTAAATATTTGAAACCAGTTGGGATTACGTTTTTATTTCCCGCTTTGTTATCTATATTTTGAATTATTTCGTTGGATAGTTTTCCTATTTGTGTTGATTTTATTATTTCCATTTTTAATTTGTTATATCCTTAGTAATTAATTGCAAGTATTAAAGTATATTTTTATTAAATATCATAGGGTGTAATGCTACGTAAATCAATTAATCCCTCTTGTAATTTTTCAACAATATTTCCATACAAAATAGCATTATTACTATCAACACCTCGATTACTTATAGCATCTAATTGTAGTTCAAATATTTCTCGCTTTTTCATACTCAATAAAAGTTTACACAATTTGTTTGTTTTAAATTGTTGACATTCTATTTTAGACGAGGAAATTGTATTTATTTTTGACACTTCTCTGTTCCCATGTTTTGGTCCCCAAACCTCATCATTCACTAAAATCCATAAAGATGATTCTTCTTTAGTCAGGGTAATAAATAGTTCATGGTATATTTCTTCAATTGCTGCATTAGCAAAATACTCATTCCCTTGAGCATCTTTAGCTATAAAACTACCAGTAGGTAAAATACTTCCGCTTGTTACATTAACAAGATACATTTTATTGATTTCGAGTAGTCGCTCCAAAAGTTTTTCCATGAGAATATTTTATGTCTAGATTTTTAAAATTGATTGCGATTTTAGTTCATATTTAAACCAATTTCCAACTCCATTGTTTTTTTTCTTTATTAAACGCCCTAATAGCTTTGCCTTTATAAGGCATACCATCTGTTAATTTTAGTTTTGTAACTAAAGATGGATGAATAAAAATATCCCCTAAAAAACCAAAAACTTTACCATCGGTAATTCTTACACTACCTTCAACCTCTTTTAAGAATTGTGTCTTGAAATTATCATCATCTACTTTTACGCAGGTGTACAATTGATGCATTCCTTCATTACTTCCTCCTTGAAACCTTACTTTCAAAGTATCGCCAATTTTTACTTCTTTAAAAAAGCGATCATATTTTAAGAAGCCGAAATGTGATTCAGAAGCGATGAAATTTAATATTTTTTTATCTGAATTTACAAACTCAACAATAATCATTTCTTCAGGAATGTCATAGAACAAAAGAGATTCCGCCTCTGGAATGTATAGTTTGTAGAATTCGGTATTGGACTTTTTAGAAGAAGCATTTTTATACCATTCTTGCGATTGCCAATTGGTTACTTCACTAGGAATTCTATAGCCATTTTCGATTCTCGATTTTGCTAAAATCTCGATTTCAGTTTTGGCTTCGTTGTAGTTGTTTTTTAAAATTAAAATCCGCGCCATTTTTTGTCTTAGCCCAACCAACATTTCTTCCGGACTTTTGCAGGATAAAGCTTTGCAATAACAAGCGAAGACTTTTTCAGGTTCATTTGAAAACGCCTCAGCAAGTATTTCCCATACCCAAAAATCATTACGCTTCTTCTTTGCAAATGGCAGAAGAGATTCCAACATATGCTCTTTATCTCCTGTAGCTAATAGAAGTTTTGCCTTGAAATAAGCAGGGTATTGATACTCTTTATGTTTTTCTTCCAAAACAGAAAGTTTTTCTATAAATGCCAGTGCTTTTTCTTTGTCAAATACGACTTCACCATCAGGATTTTGCACCGGTAAAAGGTGTTTCGCATAAGCAATATAAGCCTGTTCTACAATCGACATCATTTCTTTACCGTTAGGGAGTGTCTCTTTTTGATAATCTTCTTCTCTAAAATTGTCAAAGTTCCACCAATCTGCAACTTGTAAATATGTATTGTCAATTTTAACAGCTTTATGAAACGCTTTGAACAAGAAACTATAGCATTCGGATGGTTTAGTAAACTCAAAAGACTTGCTGATTTCAATCAATTGCATTAATTGAGCATGTTGACTATTATCAGTTCCTAGTGTTTTAAAAATAATAGAACCTATCTGCCAGCTAATATTGTCAAATAGCATTTTTTCTTCAGCAGATAGCTCCAGATTTTTGATTTCTGATACATTGGTGATGAATGAATCTAGGTCCGCAGCAGCCGCGCTTTGTTTCAAATATTCATAGTACACCCAGCTAATATTTCGATTTGCCCAAATGTTATCGGGTTGTGCCTCTAACTCTGATTTTGCCATAGTTAGTGCTTCCTCCAATCGACCGGATTGGCGCAATTCTTTTATTTCTTTAGCTGGCATGTTCTTCTTGTTTTAAAGTTTGCAATGCTGTTCTTACATCTAAAATTAATTGAGCACTATTGCATTGTTTTTGAATCGGTACTACTCTTCCGAAGAAGCCATTATTTCTGTATTCAAAGTCAATTACTGCTTCTTCGTTATTTCTCTTGAAAGTATATCTTTCCTTGTATTCTTTATGTTCAATCAGATCAATTGTAATATTTGATTTACTAAGAATAGTATTGATGTCTTCAAATAAATTTTTTGTAAATGGAAACTTTTCCTCTAAATCGAATTCAAAGTCTAATTTAGGTACAATCGTTTCAATTGTATTTCTTCTAATTACAACATTCGGCAACTGTTTAAGCAAAGCTTCAATTTCATTAAAAAAAGTATCATCATTTGTGAATGAAGGCAGTTTTTGATATCTATTATTGAAATTTAAATCTTTATTCACCCAAGTTTTTAAAGCTGCTCTTTGATTTTCTCTTTTAAAATGATATGCTATTTCTAGGTTTTTCTTCTCCCAACCAAAAACTTCAATGTACTGTTTTCTTGCAGCATGACGAACTTTAATAAAGTGGTCTTGTATTTGTATCGGTTGTTCTAATAAATTTAGATTTTGAAGTTGTTCGAACATTTCATCATCTAAATTAATCTCTTCGGATTGCAGTTGTTTTCCAGTCAATTCATTTAAAGATTTAGTCACTTCAATATCTACAAATGCCATATTGGAATAGGAATTAAATAAGGGAGGATTTAGGGCATACAATGTTTTGGAACTTCTTGTAATTGCGGTATAAGCCCATCTGTAAAAATCCACATTATCTTTCCCTCTTTTAGCTTGTATTTCATTTAGGCAATCAAAGTTCTCCGCATTGCCTTTATCCCAAATGGTAAATACATTATCCCATTCGCCACCTTGTGCTTTATGACATGTTACTGCATACCCATACTTCATTAAGAGACAATTGAAATAGTCGTCTTGTATTATGGCTTCTTTAAATTCCTCTGTTTTAGGTTTTAGATTAGGGTATCTATTTCTGAAATCTACATACAGCGCTTGCGTTTCTTCTGGTCTTAACGTGTTATCTCCATTTAGAAAATTCTCCAGCATTTTCCCATTTACAACTTTGTTATTGCTTTCGGCATCGGGAAAAACTAGTTCTACCTCTCGCCAGGTCAATGTAACAGCAGCTTTCCCTTTTAAGCCAATGGTTCGTTTAGTTGAAATAGCAGCGACCTCATTTATTACAGCGAATTCACCATTGAAAATACTTTTTCTATAATTGTTACCTCCCAAAATCACAATATCACTTTTTTGAATAGGCAAGTCAGCATCACCAAAGCGTAAGGCTCTAATTTGCCTATTAAAATCCAGACACGTTTTGTTCTTATACGCTAAAATTATTTTTGGACTAGCTGCTTTTTGCCAAGTGAATAAGAAATCATTGTAGGCAGGATTTAGTATATCTTTTCCGTTGGTTTTTAGATTAAAATCATTAAAGAAACCCGAAGAAATACATTTACGCATTTTTGCTGCAGCTCTGAGAATTTCACTGTTATTTTCTTGACGTTTTACTTCTTTCATTTCTGTTTCCTCGACAGAAACTTTAAATTTAGAGGTTAAATACTCTGCTTCGAAAGCTTTTGAACTATAATCACCCACAGGAGGTAATTGGCATGGATCGCCCACAAAAATGATTTTAGAATTCACATTTTGATGTTCTATCCTAGTGTAATTGATTAAATCCGATAATAGGTGTCCGGTTCCAAAACGGAAAAATTCTCCTTCACTTTTTGCATCAGAAAGCATGGAAGCTTCGTCAATAATAAATATTTTTCCTCCAACATCGCTGTTGTTTTTGATTTTATAATAGTAAAAAAAAGAATCTCCTTCTTCAACTTCATCCATCTCTTCATAACTGTAGATTGTTTTGTGAATGGTAAAAGCTTCCTGCCCCGTTTTTTCGCGAATTACTTTAGCAGCTCTTCCCGTTGGCGCCATGAAACTAAAGTCCTTTTCCGTAGCGCTGAGGTATTCTGCAAAACCTTTTAAGATAGTTGTTTTACCACTTCCTGCATATCCTTTCAGCATAAAAACCTGATTGGAACTGTGTAAAAAAGACTCCAATTTTGTAAGTGCGATTTCTTGATCGGAACTTAAGGTTAGATGTTTGAAATGGTTGAAAATGCTCATGTCTTATTATTTTGATGCAAATATGGGATTGATTTGTGCAGGATTGGTGCAGAATTATATAATTTCAATAATATTATTTTCGATACTTTGAGAATACTATTTTACTCATTTTGGGTTTTATCAATTCCTTCACTTTCGCCAACTGTAGGATTATATAAATTTCGCAGTTTTGTTTTAATTGGGTCTTCTAAAACATAATATGAACTTCCATCTGAATTCTCTTTTTTATTTAGAATTAATAATTCTAAAGTTCCTGCCAATCAATCTTTATACGTTTCAAGATCTAATGGATAAGAACTACTTACCCTGAAATTAAATTTAACTTCATTCTTATATTCAAATTGATGAATATATGAATTACTTTTACCTAAATATTGAATCCATTTTAAATCTTCTTTTTGAATAAAAATAGTACCATCTTCGGGAATATCATAACTATCAATTTATTTAATTATTTGAGCTAATTGCTGGCGTAATTTAATTATTAAGTCTTTCATGTTTTTATCTAGTATTATTGTTTTTCGGAGTAAATATTTCTTTTAAATATAATTTAATGGCAATTGAAATGTTCCTTTAGATTGGATTGAATCAATATTTTATGTGCGCATCAAGATTTATCTAATTTAAACATGAAAAAAAATAATTCAATAAAAAAAACAATATCGTTTGAAGAAATTTTTTGATTCGATTTAACTTTTCCAGTTAAATGAGCCGCAACATTGCTTCTGTAATATCTTAGCTCCATAATCCTTTCTATTTTTATTTTAGAAATATTATCTCTAAAATAAAGAACTGAAATCATTTTTACCATAGAAGATGCATCGAGACCTGAATGATATGCTGAAACTATTTTCATTTCAGGAAAAACTTCAAAAGATGTTGGAGTTTCATTAGTGTTTTCATTTTGAATATCAAATTTTCCTTCCTTTAATTCAAACCAGGTTGATATCTTTTGATTTGGCTGATTAATAAAAATATCTTTTTTCTCATTAGACTTTAGCCAAACAAAACCTGATGATAATCTAGATCCGCTCCTATTATCGTTTCCGAAACTACTAATAGTTGATAAATCACAATAATTTTCTAAAATCTGGAAGCACAATAAAAGACATTGGTTAATAATTGAATCACTATTACTATCTATTATTAATAAATTTAAAATTTGATCAAGTAAACCATTTTTTTCGAAAACCAACTCTTGAATATTTTTATTGTCTGAATCAGAAATAAAGATATTTTCAGATTTTAAAGTACTTATTTTTCTATAAACTTCAGCAACAAAAGTCTTATTACTGGCCTTTGTGATTTCTTTGGAAAGATGATTTAAAGAAAATATTGATTCTTCCCTACTATTGTATGTTTCAGGAGATTCTTTTATTGCAAAATGGCTTACTCCAAGTCTTAAACATTTTTGAAAATTCCAAACTTTATTAGAAGCTGTAGATACAACAATCTGAATGCCTGGGTTTTTACACTTAATATATTTAATTATTTGAACTCCAGATATTTTGTCAAAATCAACTTCGGAAAAATCGTCATCATGCAGTCTTAGATCAATAATATACATATCGATTGCATTGTTGGCTTTAATATTATCAGTTAACCAGTTTTGAATTCTAATAATTTGGTTTTCTCTATTTTCTTCTTTGCGAAAATCATTGAAATAATAAGTTTTTGCTGCAGACCCATCGAAAAAGTAGTCATAGAAAGCCATCCAACCTTTATTGATTTCATCATCAATAATTCCAATAGTTTTTTGTTGGACAGCACTTAAGCTTGGAGTGTATATATGCTTTTTCGGATTGAAATTCTGGCGAGATACTTTTCTTTCTAAATATTTAAAATATAAAGTTTTCACATAATCTAACTGTAAAATTTTTTTGTTTAAAGCTATATATTTAACATTTTTTTCATCTTTCTTAAACATTGAAAAATATCTGAATAAAGCCCATTCATTAGCTATAGAATGATGAGATTGGTAGTTGGCAGGAGGACTAACAAAAATGGATTCGATAAAATGACTAAAATTGTCCAAAGATTTAATCTTACCCTCAGCAAACAATTCTAAAACTTTAGTATAATTTTCCAGTTTTTCTTTAATTAAGTAAATCCCACCTGTAAATAAAATAGATGGCTCAGAGTATGTAAGTCCTAAAAATTGAATACTCTCTTCAGCAATAAATACTATTGGAATTAATGATTTTGCACCTAATGATTTTGTTAATCTTATATGGTAAGACAATCTAATTCCTAAGTACTCCAAATAGTTTTGAGATAATGATACTTTTATGAAAATGATATCAACATTCTCTAATTTTTTTTTCAAGTCTCCATTATCCAAATTTTCATTAATGTATAAATCAACATCTTTATCAAAATCAACATCAAATACAAATTGTTCTTCAATAGAAAATAGTTCTGTTCTATTGAATGAAGTGTTATTGTTATGTATTAAAAGTTTGTTCATGACATTTCAATTATTAACTGATTAATAGTAGACTTGACAATTAGAATTTGGTCTGTGTTAATTGAATCAAAATCATTACCCGATAAAATACCTTCCGTTCTTTCATTGATAAGGTCAGGTTTAATAAGTGAGTTGATTTGTAAATCTCTCAACCTTTTTATCAGCTCTCTCTCATCTACTTCAATGTTGGCATACTCATTTTTTAATTTTTGTTTGTTAAGCGCGATAGCGATATTGTTTCTAAGGTTAAGGAGTAAACTCAATTTCCATTTTCTCCCAAATTGAAGCACCAATAGATTAACTGCATTCTGTTCTTCACATGCTTCAATAAACATTTGAAGACTTTCAGAATAAAACTCTTTTGAATTAATATGAAGGAAGGGAAATTCGGTATCTTTTAGAACGCTTGATGTAATGCCCCCAGAAAAGAAAATCAAAGGCTTTCTTATTTTTCTACAATATTCCTTAAGAGTATCTCTCAATTCATTTGACAATGCAGATCGATGAGAGGCTATACATTGAAATTGATCTAGAATTTTTGTATCATTAACCTTTAAATTAGCAATGAAACTGTCAAATTCAGATCCAGTAATTATTTTAACTGATTTACATTCCTTCAATTCAAAATCTATGTACTGCTCAAGACGGCCTATTCGATCTTCAATTATGGCAATTTTCATTTTTTACTTATAAAATGTTAATATATGTTTGAAACCTTCAGCTGAAATAATTTTTTCATGTGACGGAATTTCTTCATCCGAGACGAGGTAATTGATTCGGTATGCTCCTTCTATAAATTTAGATTCTATACTCCAATCACACAGATTTCTTAATTTATCCCTTATGGTACTAAAATCGCCTCGTTTTAAATTAAGCTTGTCATCATTAATAGACAGTCCATTCTTAAATGAGTTACAATGCAAGATAGTAAGAACTAATTTCTCATTATTATTTTCAGTTACAGAATATTCAACATTTGGATGCTGAGGGTATTTTTGTATACCTTCAAAAATTAAATCAAGGGCTTTGCTTAGCCATTGTATGTCAGTATAAAAGGTTTTATTTTCGAGGTTAGAAACCTTAGGTGCAGAAAAACTGATTAAATAATTATCATGCTTTTGCAGAATAAGGTTTAGCAAAGCGGAATTTTCATCTCTAACTTCAATTTCATTCTTAAACACATCTATAATGTGTTTGAACTTTTGAAGAGTTTTTCCAGAACGTTGAATCTGAAATTTCTCAGGCAGAATAAAATCTTCAGGGTTTAATGAAATATCTTTATTGCAAGCTGCGAGTAACTCTGGCGAACTCCATCCAAAGTATATACGTTTCTTTGGATTAATATCCCCCCATCCTGTCTTAGCGATATCAGCATTAAATAAAAAGTTATAAATCTTCCAATATAAATATTCATTTAAACCCTTCAAAGTATTCCCGAACTTATTAAATTCAGATTTTGAAACTAATAAAAATTCCGATAAATCGTTAAATCTATTAGCATCTCTTCCAGCATCCCAACTATGTGTTGTGTATTTTAAAGCACTGTCATTTATAGAGAACCTCTTTAAAAGTGCAACTAATTCTCTAGGCTTATGAAATTCAGGAATTAATTTTTCTATAGTTCTAACATTAGTAGAAACTTCATTAATTATCTCCTTTGAGCTTTTTGATACAGTTGTATATTTTCCTGTGATTTTTTCAAATCTTGCTTTGAATTTTTTATACAATTCATTATCCGCACCCTTGACCATTTTAAGATAATTTAGTTTTCCATCTATAACATTAATCATATCCGGTTTGCCTTTAACACTTTTTCCTTTTTCAGTAATATATTGTTGAACAAAATAATTTTGTGCTCTTTCATAGCCATACGTTTCCCAATAATACAACCACATACGCAATTGTTTAATGTAGCGTTTTTGCACATTGACATTCTCGTTTACTAAAAGACCAGTTACCTCCTTACGGTAACCTTCTTTTTGTAAACGGGTTTTAGTGTCCTTAATATGAAAACCTTGGCCTGCTATGATACGATGTAATTCCTTTATGAAATCACTTTCAGATTGATACACATTGTGCATAGAACTAAATGTAATATCATCAGCATAACGACTATACTTTAATCCAAAACGTTTTGCTACAGCGGATAATAAATAATCTAATCGTTGGCAAACTACATTGGTAAGTATTGGTGAAGTTGGAGCACCTTGAGGTAAAACATTTCTTTTTTCATGAATCCACTTTCCAAAACTATCCATTCTTTCAACTTCCATTTCATTACAACATAGAGATGCTATAATACTAGCAATTTGTTGCCTAGATTTCGTTATTTTTCTGTCTTTGTTTTTAATATCTTTATTATGTAATAATTTAAAATATGTCCCATTATCAGTTACATAAGCATATACAACATAATTTGTTTTTACATCATTTACTTTTTCATCAAGAGTTTCACCAATTAGTGAAATAGTATTATCAATTTTTACTGAAATATAAGTTTCTCTGTTCTCAACATTCTTGATTAAATGTAAAAAAACTCCCTTGTATGTATTAATTATTCGAGCGTGGGTAAAATTTAATTCTTGTTTTATCTCATCAAAAGAGAATACTTTTGAAATTACTTTCTCCTCAATTTCTGTGTTTTGATTATTAAGATTAAATGGTTGCAATTGCAAGCACTTCCAAACTCTTGCTTGGTCAACACTTGGAAAAAAGTCTTTCAAGTCTATATTATAAACATATTTACTTCCTACATGCTCTTTGGCATTATCAACAATAGACTTCTCTCTTACAAAACCTGTAGCGGCTTTATGTGGCTCATAAACACATTGAAGTATAAAACTTAATGTTTTTTGAATAGCTTTCAATCCTTTAACTGGAGCGTGAATAGTTCTTTCCGCACCTGATTTCTTTTTTATTGTAAATAACGAATATCGTTTTTTGGCCAATTTAGGGTTTGAATACCATGTTAATTGTTTCATAGCAAAAGGAACTGTTTTCTCTCCATATATAATAGGCTTTACTTCATTCATTAATTGAAGTAAATCTTCCTTAGACTGCATATTTTGAAAAGCAGTTCTGATATGGGCTATAAGAGCTTGTTCTATTTTCATGATTAATTTAAATGTAATTTGAAACCTGCCGTTTAATTCTTTATTTATGAACTCGCTTAATCAAAAAAAAATCAAATCAAGATTAAATAATAGAAAAATAAATTTCAAAATGCTTTTTTAAACAAAACTTAAAGTCAAGTTTAAAATAACCAAGAAACATTCATCCTAGATTACTCTAGAACACCAACCGATTTGAATCCTTCTTGCGATGGTTTCCAGTTGGCACAAATCAATATTTTACAGCAGGCTTTCAAAGAACTATTTTTGTTTGACTTTGCAAACGTAAAATATAACTGTGCACGTTTAGTGCATAGAATTTTTTATTTGTTATCTTGCACCAAATCTAACAAATTAGTATGATTTTTCTATTATGGCTGTTACAAAAAAACCTCTAATTCGCTATAAAATATTAGATTCCTGTTTCAGAAATTCTTTTAAAAATTACACGATAGGTTCGTTGTTGGTTTCTGTCAATGAAAAATTGTTGGAACTATTTGGAGATGAAACGCATTGTATTAAGCTAAGGCAGCTACAAGATGATATAGCCTTTATGCGAAGTGCAGAGGGATGGAGTATTGAATTGGCGGAGGAGTTCGACGGTAAGAAAAGAATATATCGTTACGAGGACAGGAATTATTCAATTAATAATGCTCCTTTAAATGATGTTGAGATGAGTGAATTTCAGTCTGCAATTCACGTATTATCACAATTTGAGGGGATGCCGCAGTTTGAAGGGATTCAGGAGATTATTGCTAAGTTGAAGTATGATTTAAAAGACAAAAGCAAAACAAGGCCCTTTATTGGATTTGATAGTTTTCAAGATTTAAAAGGGATAGAGCATTTTAGTACACTTTACAATGCGGTTCAGAATAAAACACCTTTAGAAATTACCTATCAAGATTTTAAAAGTGAAGAACCATATATCTTTATACTACATCCCTATTACCTTAAAGAATATAACAATCGTTGGTTTTTATTTGGATTACATCCCGAAAGCTGGAAGCACGATCGGAATGTTGCTATTGATAGAATAGAGACTGTTTCATTAAGCAATGTCCCTTTCATTGAAAATGAATTGATAGATTGGCAAGATTATTTTTCGGATATGATTGGAGTGAGTAAACCTATTGACGGAGCAATTGAAGAAGTCATTTTGCATTTCAATCAATTAACTGGTAGGTATATGGAAAACAAATCCATTCATGAAACACAAAAGAACAATTGGATAGACGAGAATACTTTTGAAGTTCGTATCAAAGTTTATTTGAATTATGAGTTGGAGCGGTTGATATTGAGTTACGGTGAGAGTGTAACTGTTATTCAACCTCAACATTTGAAGGAAAAGATTAAAAACAGGCTTTTGGGCGGATTAAATAATTATTGATTTATACTGTTTTCAAAAATAGAATTCAGTAAAATTGCCAACAACGTTTTGCAGCCACAATAAGTTGGCAATTTTTACCACAAATGTTCATACGAAGAACGAATATTTGTGCCACCACAAAACTGTCATACGAAGCACTTACCCGCCAATTTAATGTAGGTGCTGTTACCACTAGTGATTATTATTGTCTACCCGAAAAGTGTCGGTTGGTCAACTTGATTTGCCTTTAATATAAATTGATTTGTACTACCTTTTTTTACTGTTTGAACTTCCTCCATTTTCTGTAATAGAGTTGTTAGCTTTTTAGTTGTCCAGTCTAGTCCAGCCTTGTCTAGTATTTCTTTTGCCGAAAGTGGTCTTCCGTTAAAAACCTTTAATATTCTATCATTTATGTTGTCAAAAGAAACCGTTGGTTCTTGAACTAATGATTTTGAAGTTGATTGTTCGGAGTAAACTGCGTTAGAGGTTTCAATTCCATTGTAGTCAACGGCAATAGCTCCTTTTTGAATTAGAAGAATATTTGCGTTTTTTTCATTTGGCTCTGGCTTCCTAACATATATTTTCCTTCCTTTTCTGAGACCGTCAATTACTCCTGACCATGTTCCGCCTTTTTCGCTTGATTGTGCAACGAAAATTTCATCTGCAAGTCCGTAAATGATTGGATTACGAGCCATTGCTAAACCAGCCGACCAAACAGCTTTTGGGTGGAATGTGCTTAAAACTAAAACGTCACCATCTACAATTTGCTTGTAGTAAGTTTTGAAACCTGAATTGAATGTTGTGATTCCTTGTGGAAGAACGATTATACTCTGACCTTTATATTTTATTGCTGAATCTAATGCTTGTTTGTCAACACCTTTTGCAAAACCACTAACAACTACCTTAAAATCTTTGCTTGCAAGTTTCGCAATATTATCTGTGAAGTCTAAAGACTTACCTTCTGCAGCTCTTGAACCAACAATTGCAATTGATTTTTCATGAAGTATTTGCTTGTTACCCTTAACATATAATAGTGCAGGAGAGTGTGTGGCTTTAAGATTTTGTTTTAAAGTCTTAGAATATTCGGGAGAAGTTATTGGTATAAGTTCATAACCTTGACTAAACAAGTTCTCTGCAAAAAAAGCATTGTTAGCAAGTTCGGATTTTGCTTTTTGTAAATCTGAAATTTCCTTTGGATCAAGTTGGTATTTGCTACTCCAAACAGCCTCAGGCAAGTTAAAAAAGTCTTCTATTGTTATTTTTTCCTCATGAAAGAATTTTACAATAAGACTATTAATCTTGCCGTAACCCCACTTGGGCAAATGGGCTAATGCTATCCAATAAATTGCTTCGTTTTTCATTTTATACTAAGTCTCCTCCAACAGTTCTTGCTATAACAATTGGAGCAATTTTTATAGCTCCAAAGGTAGTAAATAATTTCCCCAATTCTTTGATTGTAGCCCCGCTATCAAATATGTCGTCTACAAGTAGGATGCTCTTTCCATCTAAAACACTAGGATTGTTAAATGAAAACGCTCCGCTAACATTGTCAGATTTTAAATAACCATTTTCAAATACTTTTTGCTCCTTTGTCTGCCTTGTTTTTACAAGGTCATGCGTTATTGGAAACGTTAATACTTGCGAAAGTTTTGTTGCAAAGTTTTTTACAAGGTCTCCTGAAGAGGTTGGCGGAACGTAAGCGATAAAGTCAAATTTTTCTTGACCAAACTTTTTACGATAAGCTTTCAAACATAATTTAAGCAAAAAATCTGGGAAATCTTCTTTTATTTCGTATTTACTTCGATGTAATGCAGCACCAACATTTGAAACTCCGTAGTAGCTTGCCGCTACTCCATTCACAATATTTGAACCTCTTGCTTCAACTTCAAGGTTGGGGAAATAATCTTCTCTAAAATCTTGAAGTTTCTGCGACCATTCTTCATTTGGTTTTACTGTAATTTTATTTAAACCAGTATTGTCGCAATTTGTAAAATTATGAGTTGTTGAATCTCCAAGGAAATCACATAAAAATTTCATTCTTGATTGGGAAGTCTCTACATACTGAATCATTTGCTCCAAATCAGCTTTTTTAGTGTTTCGTAATTCCTCAAATGCTTTTGTATTTAGTGCTGGTGCGTTTGTTATGTATTCAAATTTTTTGCTTCGTCCAACTGTAACTTCTCTAATAATTCCCTGTTCAACTAAGTCAGATTTGATTACTCTTATTTGTGTCTGTTTCAGATTAGTTTTTCTTATTAATTCTCTTTCACCCAATAGCTCATTTCGTGTTGCATTTATTACCTTCTCATATTTTGAAATTGACGGTCGTCCTCCTTCAATAAAAGCCTCAGGAAGCCTTTTGTCTTCGGGATTATAAAATAAAATAATATTGGAAGGTTTTCCATCTCTGCCTGCTCTACCAATTTCTTGGTAATAATGAATTGGGCTTTGTGGAATTTGAGTATGAATAATGAATCTTATATCTGGCTTGTCGATTCCCATGCCTAAAGCATTGGTTGATATTACACATTTCCATTTGTTGCTCATTAATCCATTTTCAATTGCAATTCTCGAATCAGTATCTAACCCTGCATTATATCCTATTGTGGAAAGTTTAAGGTGTTCAAACCATTTTGAATAAATTTCAGTATCTACTCTTGTTCCAGTATATAATATTCCAGTTCCTTCTAATTTGTCCAAATTCTGTCCAAGCCAAATTAGTTTTTCATCTTCTGATGTGACTTTGACAACAAATAATTTGAAATTTTCTCGAAGTAAATTACCTCTTAGAACTGTAATATCTCCACCGATTTGAAAAGCTACATCGGTTTCCACTTTTTTGGTCGCTGTTGCAGTTGTTGCTAAAACTGGCAGTCCAGTTGGAAGTAATTTTACAAGATTAATTATATTTCTAAATGCAGGTCTAAAGTCATGCCCCCAAACAGAAATACAATGAGCTTCGTCAATAACTACCATTGATAAATTCATTTGTCTAGTTGCTTCTATCCATTCACTGTTTTCTTGTCTTTCAGGTGCTATGTATAATATTTTGACCTTGCCACTTTTTGTCTCTTCAATTATTTGCGTGTTTTCTTCGGGTGTCTGCTCACTGTTTATACATTTTGCGGCAATTCCTAAACTATTCAATTTTTTCACTTGGTCTCTCATTAATGCAATAAGAGGAGAAAAAATTACGGTTGTTCCCTTAAATATTGTCGCAGGATATTGGAAACAAAGTGATTTTCCAAAACCAGTTTTCTCAATTAGTAAAACTCTTTCGCCTTTTAAAATTCGGTCAATAGTTTCCCATTGGTCGTCATAGAATCTGTCAAGACCAAATGTCAGTTTTAGCTTATTTTCTTGTTCGTGTCGTGTTGTCATAGCATGGGTGGTAACGGTTTCGGGCTTGGCGAAGGTGGCGATTTTCACCACAAATTTTGATGCGGAGAACCAAGCTTTGATTAAACACAAATGTGTCTGAGTACCTCTGAACCGTCACTTTTGCCAAACCCGTGCTTCCGCCACTGCTTATTTGACTTTCAAAGATATCAACCAGTTTTAAATCGTCTGATGTTCGCATATTATGTAAATCGTTATTTAATTATGTTTTCAATTAATTTATCCAATATTTTCCTAATGATTCTATTTATAGTAATTTGGTCTTTGAGGACGATTACGAATTTGGGTGATAAAGAATAATATACCGTAACAAACAACTTTCCAATAAAAGAATTGTGTAAAACATCGTCTCTGAATTTTCTTAATATCAGAACTTGCGGATGTTCATAAGAACCGTATGCCATAGTTGCAATATAACAACCACCTGAAGAGTTGTTAACCCAATTAGTGTTTTTAGTGTTTTCAACAAATCTCACTTTTTCTATCCGATTTAATTTGAAAGTTCTTTTTTCATTTCTTAAATGACAATATGCGGATATATGCTCATCGTTTTTACTGCTATTTTTTTTGAATTCATTCGAATATTCAACATTACTTATTTGCCTTAATGAACTTTTTCCATTATAATCTTTATAAGAAATTTCTAATCTGTGCTTATTAGAAATTGATTCTTTAATAACTTCATTAAATGTCATATATATTGTTTTTGATGGTTGATTTTAAATACAATTTTTCTTTTGGGTTGGCTTGTGCGGTTTTTAATTGTGCTTGCAAAATGCTTTGGCTATCTTTCTAGCTTACCATTCATTCTCTTCGGTTTGGTTAATTTCAATTTTTGTTGATAGAGAATGAAAGCGTTTAAAAATGTCAAGACTGCTCTTGATGTCTTGATAGTCCTTATGGTCTTTTAACTCTTCGTCTATGATGTCAAAAACTTTGTAATTAGCAATAACAATACATTTCTTAATTGCTCTTGTAATTGCAACATTCAATCTGTTTGGGCTATAGAAGAAGTCTAACCGTCTCATTGATTCTAAAGGATGTGAGTTTGCCATACTGTAAATTATATAGTTTCTCTCTTGTCCTTGCATACTGTCCACTGTGTCAACAAATAAAGTTTCAAATGGGTTGGATATTGACTTTGGTATAATCTTTTTAACTTCTTTCTTGATTTCTCTAACTTGTGCCCTATAAGGAGACATTACGCCAATGTCATTAATTGTTACGCCATTTTTTAAAAGGTCGAAAATCAACTCCGCAACTAGTTTAGCTTCAAATGGAGAACGCCCTTGTGCGTCAAAAATATTATGCTGCAATAATATATGAGAATCATTATTTAGAACTTCTGGATGATAAGTGCATTGATATTTTGTATTATCTATTTTGGTGGTTGAATCTGAATGAAGACGATTCTCATAAAACAAAGTGTTAGGAATTTTTATGAGTGTTTCGTTGAGCCTATATGATGTATTCAATAGATTAATCTCACTGGGATAAATTCGTGCTAACCTGCTAAAAATTGATTCGGCAAACATTTCATTATTTGAGTTTTTAGGTATAATGGGGTCAAGCTGTTTGTGGTCGCCAACAAAAATGTATTTTCCCGTCCTGCACATTGCAGCAATAGATAATGGAATACTCAATTGAGAAGCTTCGTCAACAATAACTACATCAAATTTCCAACCATCAAGTTTTTTACTTGCTGGGTAACATAGTGAATAAGCAGTTGCTCCAACTGCAATTCCCTTTTGGTTATATGTTGGATTGTTTAAGTAACTAGAATATGCTAATCTTGATTTCTTCATTACAAATTGATTCTCTTGAACTTCTTTGTTGCCTGCTTTTTCGCCAATTTTGATTACTCGGCTGTTGTCTCTTACTTTTGAAGCAATTGAATTTATACAGTTGTTAATTGCAGTATTTGTGGGGGCTGTAATAAAAACGTTTAAACCACTTTCAATAAGTTGCTTAGTAATGTTGCCAATTGTTTCAGTTTTCCCTGTTCCTGGAGGTCCTTGGATTATACAAAAATCACTTGCATTAATTGCTTTAAGGTAAGCTGTGTTTTGAGAGTCATTTAAGTAACCAACCCTCTGAAAATTATTTTTTGAACTATTCTTAGTCCTTCCGTTTAGAAAGCTATCTATCTTATTTAGTGTTTGACTATTGTCTATTAATATTTGAGCAGCACTTAATAGTAGTTTTGCTGTAATATCAACCTTAACAGCATTTATTTCCCAATTATTTCTAGGATAGTCATTTGGATTAATGTAGCAAGTTTTTACATTAAAATCATTAGGCTTAACAATAAAATTTTCGGGGCTGTCTTCATCAATTTCCATTTCAAATTTATGGACACCATTAGTCAAAAGAACAGGATTACCTTCTTTGAATTTCGAAATATTGTTATCACAAATAATTCTAGCTGAACTTATATATTTTTGAGAATTAGAAAGCGGGTAACAATACTGATTCGGCAAACCATCAAAAAAATCAAACTCAACTTTCAAATTTGACATAGTTACTCCTTTAGCAACTCTCTCGTCCAAAGGCTGATTCATTTGCTCGTCAAAATCTTCTAAAGTTTTAAGGCGTTCAATGTCAATTGCTGCTCGGAATTCCGTTAATACATCCATTTTATATTTTATATTTTAGTGAGTTTAAAATTGCGTTTGCTTCCTTCTTCATTTCTGGAACATTTACAACATAATAGTCGGGGTAGTTTTCGTGCAATACAACCAATTTCATTGAGGAGATATTTACTGAAAATTCGTTTTCAATTATAACCTTGTAAATGTTCTGTTGTAGGCAATACCGATAATAGCTTGAATTGTCTAAATGATTCAATTCGGACAGAGCATATCCGTAACCAAAAATTCGTGGTTGACCATCTATTATAAGCTTTTTGCTTCGTTTCCAGTCAAGCATTATATATTCATCCTTTTCGTTTTTTTTGAAAAGGCAGTCAATTGTTCCAGCTACATTATACTTGTTTGAATAAATCATTTTTTCGGCATCAAAAAAGACAAGGTTTCTTTTTTTGATTTCTTTATTGTAAAAATTAGTAAAAAACTCAAATTCTTTTGAATTAGAATCAAATTCTTGCCCCTTTAAGTAATTTTCAATTTGATTATGCAAAAAAGTTCCTTTCTCCGCTGCTTCATCCCGAATCATTAAGTATTCAATCAATACATCTTCTTCCGTTCTATCTTCCTCAAGAGCCTTTCTCTCAATATACCTTTTCAAGTCAAATGGGAAAAAGCGTTCGATTAGGGTTGTTACAGATATATACTCTGCATTTCCTGTTTCATCTTTTGGATGAACATATTTGTGCGATTCTTCATCAAATGCAATGTTGCTATTCCAACTTTCAAAATTGAATCTCTTTGTCCGTTGTATAACACTTTCAATACTTTCCTTTTCTTCTGTGTCAATTTCAATTTCCTTATAGCTATGTCGTTTTTGAAAACGGTCTATGCCTAAATATTTTTCTCTATAAAATATTTTTTGCCATTGAATACATTGGTTGTAGTCCCATTGATTTTCCTTTTCGCATTTGGCATTATTGATAAAGTCCCGATTGTAAATTGAATTAACGACATTTTTTATATAGGAAATACAGTCGTTTACTTGACAATGCACTTGCCTTTCAGTGAACCTTATAACAATCCAACCACTTTCAGTAAAAAACAAATCTCTGATGTTGTCTTGCTTAACTTCTTCTTCGAGATTAATGCAATGTGTCGGATACCTGAAATATCCGTCATATGGTTCATCAATTTCAATGTCAATATAAAGATTTAGATTTTTGTCAAACAAAACGATGTCTGGCTCATATGGTTTATTGAAGTTTGGTATTACCATATGAATATTGTTCGTTAACTCAATATCTGTGATTTGATTTTTAATTTCATTAAAAAAGTCATTCTCCTTGAAGCCCTTCTGATTAGTGCGTCCTGTCCTTGGAAGTTTTAAGCTAGAATTGAATTTTGGCATTTTCACAACAGGATATATATAGTTATCGTCTTGAGCAAAATGATTGTTTGGGGTAAAGAGAATTTTTAATTCGTCTGTTTGCTCCTGATTAGGCTCTGACTTGATTACTTGCTTGGCAAATTCTTGTTGCGGTTGTTCTTGCTTTTGACTTGTTGCTTTTTTATCTGTTCGAAGGTGTTCCTTTTCCTGATTGGCTGTAGTTGAATATTCCTTTCGAGGCGAGTCTTTTAACTTATGAGAGGTGTCGCTTTTTCTTTGCTGTTGTATTTTCTCTTCATACGTTTCAATTGGTTCGCTAACTATAGTTTGAGTTTCAACTATTTTAATTTCTATAGTTTGCTTTTTTGATTGTTTTTGTTTTGCCCAATCCTGTTTTATTTCTGTGAAGAATTCACTCTTTTTGTCTTTAGTTAATTCGGCAGGTGATTTTATACCATAAAGGCTCATCTTTTCTAAAAAGAAGGCTCTATACTCTTTCTGTAATTCAGATAGCTTTCTTTCGTTCATTATGGATTTATTTTAATTGATTTCATGGATGATGTGTTAATTCCTTTACACATTTATCCCAAAAATCTTGTCCATCAATTTCACTTAAATGTTTTCTAAAAAAATCAATCGTTTCGTTTTTCATAATTGGTATTGCTTGATTAAAGGTCTGCCAAAATTCAACATTAGGGGTGTTGAACATTTTTTCTTGGCTTCTTGAATAAGTAAATGCATTGAAAACTTCTCTTGGCGGAAAATTAGATTGGTCAGTTGATGGGCTATTTCCTACAAACTTTGGGTAAAGAGTCAATTGATAAAACTTGTCATAGTATTGGTGGAAATGAGTAAAGCAAACTTGGTCAACAAGTATTGTAAAATATAATGCTGTCCCAAATAACGCCTTTTGATTGATGTCTAAAAAGTCCAGATAGTCAAAGTCCTTAGTTAGCGTTTGATATTGCACTGTAAAAATTTTCTTGTCGTTAAAAGTGTGCTTACTTCTGTCGGGAATTTTTGAAAAGAAGGTTTGAATGTCCTGCTGAAATTGTCCGTTGTAGTATTTGTCAAAGTCGTTTATTATCTTTTCATTTAATGGTTGTTGTGTCGTCCGCTACGCTTGCCTATAACGCATTTATAGGTCTCAGATAGTAATCTCTATCCATTCCTGATTGGTGTGATATGTGCTAGAACCCATACATTTAATTAATGTCAAATATAAACAAATAATCAGCAATTGTATTATTCAGCCAAAGCCTCGAGATGCTTTTAAACCCAATTTATTTTGAACGATTCTTTTCACAAAAACTCCTGTCGAGATTCTTTTGGTATAGTAAGGTATTCAAAATCCGAAATTCATAGACCAATTTAAATTATTTTTCTTTGCGTCAAAATTGGCTGCGTCAATACTTTAAATTAAATTCTCTTAAGGAGCAAATTACAGCAATCATATTGACAAATACGGTCAAAAAAACATTATTTAGAATAAAAATTATTCTAAATTATACTTCACTTTTGGAGCACTTTCGAAACCATAGCTATCAGAAAATAATCGTTTTACTTAGTGAATTTGTGAATTATTTCTTTCAAGTGAGGGAATTCTTGTAATAGATTTTCTCTTGAAGCTAATTCAAAATCCGCGAAGTCGAATCCTGGCGCTACAGTGCAACTAACTAAAGAATATCCTTTGCGTTGCTTGACACTTGAAGCAAACCATGTATTTGATGGAATTGTTGCTTGAGGTACTTCCCCATTTTCGAAACTATTTCCCAAAATAATTGAGTTTAAAACACCCTCTTTTACAAATAGAATTTCTAATGGTTTTCCTTGATGAAAAAACCACAACTCGTCTGATTGAATGCGATGAAATAAAGAGATATTATCATTTTCAAGCAAAAAATAAATTGCAGTACATACATTTCTTATTGCATTTTGCTCTGTTTCCATAGAACTTGAAGACCTATAAGTTTCTTTATAAAACCCACCTTCAGGGTGTTCTATTAAGCCAAGCTTTTGAACTATTTCTTTACCATTCATAATTAGAAATGCTTATTTTTTAAATGTATATAAAAATCATGTAGAATGATTAATTGTTAACTAACCAATCTCTTGGAAGGGATATTCAGTTAAATATGGAAATCAACCAATTGCATGGCTTCAAGAAAATTGATTGCTTTAACTTCCTCAAAAAAATCTATTTCTTTTTCATGAGGAAGAAAATCAGAAATTATTCGGATAATAAAATCTTGTGGTTTTTTTAAATACATAAAAGTATAATCTTCCATATTTACAACTGTTAGTTCCGCTAAATCGGTTGTTCGGACAAATTTATCAGAAGTCAGCGAGGATAAACAAGGGAGATTCAATTTTGGCTCAGTCACTATTCCTTTGCCAGTTTCAAATAAACCTCCCTCGTAAACATATAAAGAGGAATTTGTAATTTCTATAGGTTTTCCTAATTCAAAATGCAAAGGCAACTCTTTTTCTTTCCCAACTATAGCGGCAAAGCCCATTAAAATGCATACATCATGATTTGGTAAATGCATAAAAGCTTTGGCTACACTCTCCCTACCAATGCCAGATACTACAACTTCATAATTATGTTTCAAATCAGAAATTCGAGACAAAGCATCATGTACTTTCTCTTGTTCTATTTCCATTGGGGTAAGTATAATAATTTTCATTTTTAAGAGAGGCTTAATTAGGTTATGAACTAATATAATATACCGTTAATTATTATCAATTGGTTCATTATAACGGACAAAAATAAACTTATAAATTAAAAATCTATTTTTTTAAAATTCATTATACCGAATGTACATAAACCATTTAAATCAATTATTCCACCTTTTTTAAACTCAATAAAAGGCGTAAATCAGACTCAAAATAGTTCGAGACAACTCCCCTTTGCTCCACAAAAAAGCCTGTAATTATTATTGTTACAGGCTTTTTTTTGGTTGACAATTTCAAACTTTCTCAAGAATATATTTAACTTAGGACTTCATAAACAATTTGTTTTTGTGCAGTTTCCATCATC
>CANGUP010000041.1 GCA_947457105.1 Flavobacteriaceae bacterium | reverse complement strand
AAGCTCTTGGTTTAGAAAAATGGCTAATGTATGTTTTGCAATGACCTTAGTTTATATAGTAATTATGATTGGTAAACCACATTTATCGTTGATGATTCCATTTATTTTAGCCAACAATTATATCTTATATAAATTTGGTAAAGCAAGACAAAAAAGTTGAAAAAAGAAGAATTTAAATTATTGTCCTCTATAAAATAAGACAGTACTAAAGGTTTTAATGATAATATTGATGTCAAGAAAAATACTTCTGTGCTTGATGTAATATAAATCATATTGTAGCTTCACCAAACTATCTTCAATAGAATCACCATAAGCATAATTAACTTGTGCCCAACCTGTTAATCCTGGTTTAACAACATGCCTGGTTTCGTAGAATGGCATTATTTCTGCAATTTCATTGACAAAAATAGGACGTTCTGGTCTTGGTCCTATAATTGCCATATCACCTTTTATTATATTTATAAATTGAGGAAATTCATCAAGTCTGGTCTTTCTCATAAACTTTCCAAAAGGCGTAATTCTACTATCATTGGCAGTTGTAAATACAGCTCCATTTGCCTCAGCATTTTTCACCATAGTTCTGTATTTATATATTTTAAATACTTCCCCATTTTTGCCAACACGCTCTTGTGTGTAAAATAAGCCACCTCTATTTCCAATGAGATTACCAATTAAAATTATTGGAAAAGACAACAACCCAATAGACAACCCAATTACTGAAAAAATTACTTCAATCAGTCTAGATACCAATAAATACAAATGATTTTGATTACTTCTACTGAATGGAAAATATCTATAAAAATCTCGTGAAACATATTGCACAGGAATTCGTTGTGTAATAGCCTCATATACTTGTGTATACTCTCTAATTATAAAACCATTTTCTAATAAATGAATCAGTTGATTATATAAACTAACTGTTATTCCTTCAGTTTTTTGAGAGGCAATTACTATTTCAGAAATAGAATTATTTCTAACAAAATTTTCTAAATCATTTGGGTGAATATTTTTTATTGATTTGAATTTAAAATTAAAAGAATCTTCTCCATCAGAATTAACAAATGCTATTATTTTATAATGTGGATCAGCATTTTCAAGACCAATAACAAGCTCTTGTAATTGCTCCTTATCACAAACCAAAATAGATTTTTTTATAAATCGATGAGAAGCTAAAAATTTTACATAAAAAATTCTCCAAGCTAGTAGGGAACCAAAAATAGCTACAAAAAATATGATAATTTGTAATCTATTAGAAGGTAAAACTGGCGTATAAATTGGAGTTAAAAGATAAATTAATACTGTTGTAGAAGAAGTAAGAATGATACTTTTTATAACTTGAAACTGATTACTTGCAACTTGCAAATTATACATTTCAAAAACAGAACCAAAAATATTAACATAGATAGCTAATACAATTGCCCAATAATAATTTGTAGTTGAAAATGTGAAATATTTAAAATCAAAAATATAGCTAATAATGTACAATGAAAGTAATACAAAGATTACATCAAAAATCTTCAGAAGAACCTTTCGCTCTGATACCTCAAAATGTATTTTCTTATTGCTTTTCATTACTACGTTTACAACTGCGATGCAAGTTAGTAAAATCTATATAAATTTAAGTACTATTTCAATATTTCAAACCATTTTTGCTTTATTACTTCCCAATCAAATGACTCAACTGTATTTCTTGCATTTGTAGTAATTTTTTCTCTTAAAGTTGCATTATTGAAAATTTCTGCAATTGCATCAGTCATTCCATCAACATGATTATCACCAACTAAAAGTCCATTTTCATTATCCGTTAGAAGAAATGGTATTCCTCCAACATTAGTTGAGACTATTGGTAATCCTAATGACATAGCTTCAATAACACTTATAGGAGTATTATCAAAATGCGTTGTATTAATAAAAACATTATAATCTTTTGACAATTCAACCCATTCTTCTTTGGCTAATTTTCCTGTAAACTTCACATCAACATTTAACTCTAATGCATATTTTTTACAATCATCAATAAGGTTTTCTTTATCAGGACCAACCATTGTTAGATTTGCATTTGGAAAATCTTTCTTCAGATCATATAATACATCAATTGCCATTTTTGGGTTATAAATTTTAGAAAAAGATCGCACCCATAACAACCTTGGTATATTGTATTCTCTTTTTAAGAAATTATATTTATCAATTTCAATAGCATTTGGGATGTAAATTAAATTTTCTGAATATTTTATTTCAAAAGCTTTCAACAAATAAGCTGAAGGTGCAGTTATTTTGTAAGCATTTCTAAACAGTAATTCACAAAGAAATGGACTTTTTTGCAATCTATTCGGCAAATCACCCCCATGAAGTTTTGAAATATACTTTACTTTAAAAATTCTACATAACTGACTAGTTACCAGTGCGTAATAAAAATTTTGAGTACTGTAGGTATCAATCAAAACATAGTCCACTTTTTTAGAAAACCATATAGTAGATAAAAACATGTCTAAAAACCTAAAAACCTTATTTTTTTTAGAAGAAGCATAGAACACTTTAAAACCTTCAACTTCAAGTAAACTACCTAATGTTTCTATAGAAGTTGATGTATTACCATGTTTGGAAAGTTTATTTCCTATGTAAAGAAATTTCTTCTTCATTAAAATAGACTTTTAAAAGTGATAATGCATAAATAAATGATGGCGCCGCCGTTCGCATTGCAGCATGATTTATTGTTAGAAGCCAAAAAGTAAGAAAACAAAAAAGAAAAATATTCTGTTTATTATCTAAGTATAAAATTACTGGAGTGAACAATAGAATCAACAAAATAAGAATTCCAATAGAACCATGTTCACCGATGAGTCTTGTTATTTCATTGTGAGAAGCAATAATGCCTCCAGTTTGTTCAAGTCGATATTCCGTTCCTTTAGCTACTCCAATTCCAAAAAATGGATGTGATAAAAAAGCCTCTATTTCTGAAGCTGCAACCTCTTCCCTACCTGTAAATTTACTTTCCTTAACTCTACCTAAAGCATCTTTATTCTGATACCTTTTACTCAACAATCCATCGGTTCTAATTTCGGCATAAGCTAACATAACAACCATAACTGTCATTGAAACGATAAAAATATAAATCAATTTTAATTGTACTGCTTTTTTACTGTTTATATAAATAAAAAAGAGCAGAATTACTAACATTGCAAACCCAGTTATCATTCCACCACGAGAAAATGTAATTAATCCTCTAAAACAAATTACAAAGGTAATTGCGAGATTTAGGAAAAATATAAATTTTGTTCTAGAAGCCAATATCAATCTTGAAAAGAAAATAAAAAATCCCAATCCTAAAATTGTTGAAACTTGATTGGGACCAAAATTACCAGACGTTGCACCATTAGAACTAGTTCCTGTTAATGCTACACTTAAGTCGGGAGTAAAAAAAGTTAGATAAGATGCGCAGGCTATAATTGGGAGACCCATAACGAGTAGAATATTATTTATCTCTTCTATCCTAATTTTCCTACTGTAACAATATAGTGACGCAAATCCGAGGCAGACAGGTCCAGAAATATTAAAAGCAATTGTTTTCCTTATATCTATTGTTGTTAAGTTTAATGTTTGAGTTGCAATTATTACTCCAGGAATAAGTAAAAAAAGGTAAATCCAATAGGGAACTGCGTTTTTGGAAAAACCACTATAAATCATTCCTATGGATAGAAAAATCATTACACTGTATTTTGAAAACTCATAGTTCGGACTACCGCCAGTCATTCGCAGAAATACTTCACTACCTACAATATATGCAGATGCATAAAGAACTTCATTATTCTTATTTTTAGTTTTGACAATAAAATAAATACAAACAAAAAAAATAAGAATCGCATATACCTTGGACAAAACTGGTTCAATATATATCACAAATCCAAGTATTGCGTGGATAGCAATAAGTAAAAAATAATTTTTATCTTTAGTTTGCATTAGTTTTTATTTACCCAATTCATGAAATCTTCAACGACACTATTTTCAGAATGATTCTTAATTACAAAAGTAAACAAACCTTCCGCAATTGTATCCCTTTTTAACTCGTCTTCAATTATTTGAACCAAACGACTATAGAAACCATCTGCATCATAATTTTCGACTATAAATCCAGATTCATCATTTTTTATAATAAAAGGAATTTCTCCCACTTTTGTTGAAATAACAGGCTTTCTATTCATACCATATTCAAGTAATGCAACTGGTAAACCTTCTGATTTTGATGTCAAAATCGTTATATCAGCTTGTGAAATGATATTTTGTGTATCACTTTTAGAACCATAAATGAAAACATTATTCTCTAAATTGTTTTCCGAAATTGCCTTTTTTACTTTACTAGAATATTCGTCTTCAAAATCTTTTCCTACCAAATGAAAACTCCATTCTGGATGCGAGCTTTTCAACTTAATAGCAACTTCAATTAATAAAAAATGATTCTTTTGAAATCTTAAATTTGCTAAACAGAGGATTTTTTTATGTTCTGTTCCAAACAAACTTGTTTCCCTTTTATCTTTATCTTGTAACTTGGTAAAGTTAGGAAGATAAATGACATTTTTGCAATACAATTCTTTTTCAGCCCAGTATTTTAATTTGTAATTTACCACAATTATTCCAAAATAAAAAAAGGAAGTCAATTTTAATGCGAAAGATTTTCGAGCATTACTAAATTCACTCAATCCATTATGGTCGTGCCAAATAATTTTGATGCTTGGCATAACCAATTTTAATAAAAAAGCAGAAAAAAAAGAACTGCTGTGAGCTTGAACAAATTCTACTTTATTTGATTTACAAAATTTTTTCAATCGCATTGTAGCGGCAAAATCAATTTTGCTCTTTCTATTTAGAAAAAAATAATTTACATCTGGAGCAATTTGTGCTTTTAAAGAACCTTCTTTTCTTGTTGCAACTAGACCTGAGAATTCTGTTTTTTGAGCTAAAGAATTGGCATAATTTACAGCCATTTTTTCGGCACCTCCTATATCTAACGAGTCAATGATTTGTATAATTCTCATAATTTATCATGGAAAAAAACATCATGGAAATGTATGAAAAATCCAGAGCGCGTTAAATATTTTTCTCTAAGTAGGTTATTATTTTTTTGCATATCAATAAATTCTTCTTCACTTAAAGAATTATGAAAATCAATAATTTTAGTTGTTACCGATTGTATTTCATTTTCCTTAATTACAAGACAATGTTTAGACCAATCAATAATTTCTTCCAAAGGTAATATACAATCGGTATCAATAAATATTGGAATTCTTCCAAATGCTAAAGTTTCATATAATCGTATTGAGAAATTTCCTCCACCACGCATACAAAAAGTATATTGAGAATTTTTTATATTATCATAAAATTCTAAAGTAGTTTTTTGTTTCTCTTCTTTTGTTATAGCTCCAGCTCTGTATTTATCTCGATAAATAAAATGCGATTCAATGTTATCATTTGAAGCGATTTTCTTCAACCATTTTAATCTCTCAAAACTAGAATGATAGAATATAAAATAGTCTGAATGGTATTTTTTTAGAAATATCTCAAAATTTACTTTCAAATAATTGACATAAGTAGTAATAAATTTAAAAATACCTCCTTTTGCATGACCTACATAACCTACAATAGGATTTTGAGTTTTTGAATAATAAACTATAGGTTGATTGTTGTAAATTGCAGAATATGGATTTCTGAAAAAAGCTGGCATTATTACCGTAGAACGATTTTGAAAACTTTTAAAATCTGACATTCTAAAAACTAATATTTTGTCATCATTTAATGTCAACCCCATATCACCAGGTGAATATAACCAAAGATACTTATTTAACTGTTTTGCTTTGGATTTAAAAAAACTAACTAAATCTGTTTTGCCATTTTCTAAACAATAATTTACAGCCAATGGTAATACTAAAACATCACATACATCTGGAGTTTCTACCAAAGAATAATGCTCTAAAATCTGAGGATTTTTGTCTAAATAAAGTTCAACCAGAAGCGGAAAAAAAAGCCTATCATCTTCTGGAAGCAAAAATTCAGTTTTAGTATATATTTTTATCATTACTTAACTTGTAAAAGTGTTTTAATTTCACTTTCAAAAAAATCTGTTGTGTATTTTCTTGACCAATTCATTGCATTAGTAGTTCTTTCTAAATATATAGTCTCATTGTCTATTAGTTGTTCAATTTGAGAAACATCATGATCTAAATTCATTTCCAATAAGATACCACGATTTCCTTTATTTAGCATAGAAGGCAAACAAGAAACTTTAGACACAATAGGCAAACAACCCCAAAACATAGCTTCTGCAATAACTTTGGGCCATCCTTCACTTTTGGAGGGTAAAATTACAAAATGACTTTTACAATAAGCCAATTTAATAGTCTCTAAACTTTGATTCCCTTTCAAAAAAACTAACTCTTTCAACTTATTCTCAATAATATAGTTTTCTAATTTAGTCTTTTCTATTCCATCTCCAAAAATTTCTAATGAACATTCTTTCTTTTTTTCTATCAACTTTTGAACTAAATTAATGGCATAAATAGGTTGCTTACCTGGAGAAAGTGCGCCAACAAAAAGAAATTTTAAAGGTTCTGAAAAGGGTCTTAAGGCAACATTCTGTTTTTGATTTTCTGAATAAGTAGCCGTAAAAAAAGGCTTTATATTCTTAGTTTGATTTTCCCATTCACCATAAACTAAAACTTGCATGTTTTTGGTAAAAAAAGTCGAACTTAAAATCCATTTTTGAAAACGATAACTTAATGGTTGTTTAGACTTTGGATCCCAATTTCCGGCATACTTAGCAGTTTTTTGTTTTTTTGGAAAAAATAGTTGAACAATACAACCCAACAATCCAACGTTTCCTGGACATCTTAAATGAATATGATCTGCTTTTTTCATTGCTTTATATATCAAAATGCAATTTTTTAAAACCGAAAAAAAAGCTTTTAATTTAGCCGAAAAAGTAAGCGCATTAAATTTTTTAACTTTAATAAATTCAATTGAAGAATGACTATATGATTCATGAATTGGTGATAATGAAAAGTTTTCTTTTGGAGCGACAACAACAACTTCATCAACATTTTTAAGCCAAATATTCATCTCATTGATATAAGGTGAATAGCCGTAAAATTTATGGTTTGCTTCTGTATGAACTACATGTGTTATGATACAAAACTTCATTCTTTTCTAATTTTTGGCTTATTAAAAATCAAGCTGAACCAACCAACACTTCTACCTAAACTCTCAGTAAAAGCTTCTTTTCTATCACTTGTAGTAAATGTATTTAAAAATCTAATAAAAGTCAACAAAAATGCAATTAAATTCCATTTGAATCTGGCTTTCAAACTCGGATTTGGATATTTCACACGCCATACATACCAGCCGTTTCTTAGCACCATTTTGCCGTAAGAAAATTTATTTGGTCTTCCTGAACTATCGTGATAATGTGCTAACCTTGCAGCAGTATTCAAATATAACTTACCAATATTGGATAATCGAAGTGTAAAATCAGCATCTTCATATAAACCATAACCTTCAAAATAATCTGAAAATTTAATACTTTCAAGAATTGACTTTTTATATGAAGCAACACCTCCCATAAATTGTTGAACTTCATATATTTTATTGGATGGTGGTAAAAAACCAACACTTCTACCATTGGAAAATTCTGGTAAAAAGCAAGGTGGTAAATTACTATCTAAGCCAAGCTTCTTTCTTAGAACAAAGCGACTGCCATCTTTACGTTTCCATCCATCAAAAAAATATTCATTTATATTAGGAACATAATCTTCAGTTATCTTTTGCCAAACACTTTCATTTGTTATGTAACCTCCAACTCCTAAAGCTTCAGGAAAAATGGAATAAGTCCCGATAAGATTTTCAAAATACTCTTTTTCTAAAATAGTATCATCATCAAGAAAACAAACAATATCAATGAAATTTGATGCCTTAGAAATACCATAATTTCTTTGTTTTGTGAGTCCGCGATGCTCTGAATCAACTAAAAAATAGGATAAATTTTGAAATTTATTTGTTTCAATTACTTTTTGAGTCTCATCATTAGTAGATCCATCAATAATTAAAATTTCATCTGGATACCAAGTTTGATTATTCACTGAACTTAGTAAATCTATTAAAGGTTTTGCACGCATATACGTACAAACAATAAGACAAAATTTATATTTATTTGGCACTATGATTAAGGTTTAGTAGCAATAAAAAATAAATTATTATAACCTGTTTTTCTATTGTATTTTTTTCCTTTAGAGGCATAATACTCTTCTAACGAGTAAACTTCGACATCAATAAAACCAGCACTCTTTAAATCATTAATCAATCCTTTATTATTAAAATAATAACCAGGAACTTTAAAACCTTTAAAACCAGTATCTCTGTTACCAACTTTATCTCCTAGCATAAAAGAAAAAAGATTTTTCAACTTAAAATAATAGGTTTTAGCTGGTGTACCAACTTGATTATGCACGGTACCAACTAAAGTTGCTTTAGGTTTTAAAATTTGTAGTGAGTTTTTAAAAATAGTCATTCGGTCTTCTTTCAAAGGTACATAAGTAAGCATACTATTTAATATCGTTACCAAATCGAAAGTGTTACTAACTTTATTAAAATCTTTGGCATTTCCTACTAAAGTTTCCGTTATGCCTTCAATATTCCAAAGTTTTAAATTTTCTTTACATTTAGAAATCATATTTTCTGAAATATCAGAAGCTAGAATACGCGATGGAGAAAAAAACTCAGAAACTGCTAAAACTTCTCTTCCTGTTCCGCAACCAAATATTTTTACTGATTTAACTTTATCATAAATCTCGTATCGTTTTTGTGCCTTTTCAAACATAAACAATTCAAAATCTGCTGCGTTTTTTGTAACATCTTGTGTTGAAATAATATTATCTTTTTCCCAGAAATCTTTATTATCAATCTTCATAATTCTAATTATTTGAAACGTTTTAACAAAACAGAAACAGTTTTTTTATTTTTAACAAAAATAGAATTTAAAATCAAATAAATTTTAAAAAGTAACGGACTCAATATAACATGGTAATGTGGCGCTTCAAAAAGCAATGCCTTAGTATTAAATTTTGCCTTAAATTCGACAACGCCTTTAGAACCACCCATAGAAATATTGTAACCACTAAATCCAGATTGAAAGGATTTTTTTATAATTTCCCAATGCAAAAGGTATCCTATTTTCATATCTGGTTTTTCTTTTTTTGTTCCGCCAGAAATATAGGTAAAATGATTTCCAGATTTTACAAAAAAAGCACATCCTTTGATTTCATTACCAACATTTGCTGTCATTAAAAAAGCGCTTTTTTTAGTAACCATTTCGAGTATTGTATCTTTAAAATCGTTGAAAGATCGCACTGCATATCGACCTTCTTTAGCATTTTCTTCAATCAACGAATAAGCTGAACGACACTCCTTTTCAGAAGATGCAAATTCAATAATTGGATTATTTCTATAAGACAAATTAATATTACGTCTTACTTGCGATGAAAATTGTAACAATAATTCTTCATGGCTATTTGTTGAGTTACAATCAACCCAATTTATTCCATAAGAGCTGTAAACATATTTGAATAAATTACCTTTTTTACCTAAATTATTGATTAATTGGAGAACTTCAGGAGAATAAGTTTGTTTTTCTATTAAAGCATCATTTGATAAAGGAAGACTATATTGTACATAACAACAATTTAATTTCTTAGCTCTATCTACGAATGAAGCTATAATTTTATCTAACTCTTTTTCATAACCCAATGATACAATTGGTCCATGTGGAATGATGTAAAATTTAAAAAACAATGATTTTGCAATTACGGCTCCAAAGCCTCCTATAATTTTATCCTTACTTTTTAGAATTAAAATCTCAAAATCAAATCCATATTTTGTATACGATTTAAGCCAATCCGAATATAACAAATGACATCCTAAATCATTTGTCATCAAATAATTATCCCATTTATTTAGCCATGCAACCTCTTTAGTATAAAGTAATTCCATTAATTAACTATTCTATATATTAAATCGTTTTCATTTTTAAATAAGACATTCCCTGATAAATCAATATCTAATTCAATTTCTTCAAATTTATTCCAATAATCAACTAACTCCTGTAATTCAGGATTCCAAATTTGGTTATTTTTAATCTTTTCACCCAAATACTCAAAATTTAATGCCACCATTGGATCAATAGTTGTTGCATTTAAAAACATTTTTCCTTGATGATAGTCCATTGGGACAGAAAAATAGGTATGAGCAATAAACACCCCTCTTTCATTGACAAAATTATCTATATTCTCCTTACAAAGGGACTTTTTAAAATCAACCATTTCTATTGTTTGAAAAATATAAAAGTCTTTTTTATCAATATTGTGCCTAAATACTATGGGATTGTATTTTGACAATTTGTATGGAATTCTTTTGTTTTTATTCCAAAATAAGAAAATTAAAAATAATGAATAAGTTATTTTCATACTATTTTTAATGAATGTAAAAAAATAACTTAGTTTTTTTTGTTTGATAAACTTTTTGAAAATACCTGCTGTATTCTTATACTGTAAAATAGTTTCCTCATTATTTATAAAATGAAAAATAGTATTTTTAATCATAAGTTGTAGTAACTTAATGAAAGACAAGTCTTTATTTCCTTTCAAAAATTTTGACAACGTAAAATGATTAACATTTAACTGATTCAACACTCCTTTTGTAGCTGTACCTGAATCAATATAATTCCAAAGAATTGAAATATTCTTTTTAGTTAAATTATTTTCATAAACACTATCTTCAATTTCATTTTTTTTATAAAGTGATAAATTATAAGGTTGATACCCATGATCTATCCAGATTTTAGTGTCTTGAAAAGGCGGTTGGAATGAAAAAAAATCTTCAAAACTTTGTTCCTCGCTTTTAATCGATTGTGATAAAGAATGATAGCACAATTCATGACCATCATTCCTCCATTTTAATAATTCTTCAGCATTGTCTTCATAAGAAGCATTGTCTTTTCTTTTTGAAAAATTACTTAAAAAAAAACCTTTTGTAATTCTAATTCCCTTTTCTTTAAAAAATGCTCTTTGAATTTGTAAATTTTCAAGTGTATCAAAATCACAATGATCTGTAAAAATCGCAATTGCAGAAAATGGAATCTTTGAACGACTAAACTCCAAAGGTTTATCAGTAAACAATAATGAAGGTATTGCTTTGAAAAGTGATTTTTGAATAGTAGATGAAAGTGATTTTCTATTTTTTTCTCCTTCATAATTGGTTATTACTTTAGAATTTTCTGGATTAAATTTCCAAAGCAAAATATTTGGATTTCTTTTTTCAACTTCCCAAATACCATTAGAAATATTGGCTTGAACAAATTTTTGGTTACTTAATTTAATTATTTTTGAACTAAATTCAGTTGCAATTCTATCGTATTTTAAATCTACCCATGTATAATCAAAGTTTCTAAAAGCTAAAATTGAAACAGAAAACTCTATTTTTAAAGTGAAAGAATTTAATCCATCTGAAATAAAATCGGAGCATTCTATTGTTGTTTTATTGATTTTATTTGTATCAAAATCAATAATCTTTGTTTTCAAACCTTGAACAATTGAAATAGATTGTATCATTATTTAATATTTGCTTTATAATATTCTATTGTTCTGATTGCCAATTTATCAATATCAAAAAGTTCTTCCACTCGTTTTCTGGCATTGACTCCTATTTGAAAACAAAGTGCTTCATTGGCTAAAAGTAAATTAATCTTTTGTGCATAAAGTTGGTGATTTTTTGGATGTACCAAATAACCGCTTTCGCCATCAATTATGAGTTCTTTTGACCATCCAATATCACTATTTACAACTGGCTTATTCATTGCCATAGCTTCAATGGTTACCATTCCTTGTGTTTCCGCAAATGTTGGAAATATACAAACTTGCGCTTTTTCAATGTGAGATTGAACTTCTTGGTAAGGAATTTTACCAAGATAATTTACATTATTTATAATTCCTAAATTTTCAAATCTCTCTTTTAACTTATGCCAAGTTGACTTTGATTTTGTTACTATATCGTGAGAATCACTGCCAATTAGAACTAATTGCGAGTCAGGATATTCCTTTAAAACTTCTTTAAAAATTTCAGGCAATTCAAAAACACCTTTTTTACGAATTATAGTTCCGATATATAAAATAACACCTTTTTCAAATTGCTTTGGATGTTGATTGTGAAATTTATTTACCTCAATTCCATTTGGAATAGTTGTAATTTTTTTAGAATTGATTTTAAATAACACACTTGTAACTTTGGTAGCAAAATTTGTTGGTGCAATAAAAGCATCTGCATTTTTTAGAGCAATTTTTTCAAACCAATAATTCTTTAGTTTTTGTTTTCTTCCTTCAAGATGACAAAAATAGGCATCACTTCCATGTAACTTCAATATTAAAGGAACATTAAATTTCATAAATGCGGTAATTCCGGTCCAATCTGGCGCTTCAATTAGGGAAATGTTTTCTTTTTTTACTACTGTATTAATATACTTCTGAAGGTATTTACTATAAAAAAACCATTTACCAATTTTATAATTTATTCCTTTTATTAAATGAATAGTTATCCCTTCTTGCTCTTCAACCAATTGATTATCTTGACCATAAACAAAAATTGTTACTTTACACCCATTTTTAACTAGAGAATGTGCCAAGTTTTTGATACTAGTACCTATTCCTGCAGCAGTAAGAGCTTTAGAATGTGGATATTCTGGCGTTAAAAAAGCAATGTGCATCATTTTACAATGGATTTAATGGCTTCCCAAATTCGTTCTGATGCTTGATTTGCTGGTTGAGCTACAATTTTATGAAACCATAATTGTGCATTCTCAACGGTATCTGAATTGGCATTTAGATTTTCTATAATTCTATCTTTTATAGATTCTGGACTATCAATCCAGACAACTGCAAATTTTGATGGCATAGAGCGAAAATGAATGTAATTGTAAATTTTTTTGACCGACCAATCTTGAATTGCTTTATTTTTTACATCATAATTAATATACATACAAGACTTGTTTTTTGTTGCATAATCAAAAACCATTGAAGAACCAAGGTTGATAACAAATTCTGTATGCAAAATTGTATTTAATTGTAAATCTATATCTTCTGATGTTGGGAGAATGGTATTCCATCCATCACCAATTCTTTTCCACAAAGGCGCAATTGGCGTAATAACATCTTGAAATTTAGTTAAAACTTCGTCATATCTTGTTGAAAAATCCACTGGACAACGTCTGAAAATGATTCCTAAATTATGTCCTTCTGCATTTAATTGTGAAACAGCAGTTGCCACATCATTGAGATATTCTGGATCGTCTGGGCAAGTGGTAACATCATCACCAGAATAACAAATATATTTTTTGGTACTATCTAAATTATATTTTTCAAAAAAAGATTCTTTTGATAGTATTTTAGAGATATTATAATGCGATTCAAATTGAGGCGTTCCAGTTACAAAAACATGCTCATTTTCAATATACGGATAGTAATGCAACAATTCCAATTTCATGTGTTCACTCCATACAAAATAATAATCCGTTTCAACAACCATCGTTGCTTTTGGTAGATTATCCCAAGAGAAAATAAATGTAGCTGTTGGAATTCCTAAATCTTGAGCAGCAACAATTGGAGCTATTGCCGATGAAGATCTTTGATTGGTACAAAAAACTAAAGTTGGACTTTCTTTTTTTAGTGTAGCTAAACTTTCCTTGTAAAAAAGTGTCTTCCTTTCACTAGAAATTATCTTATTTCTTACTGTTTTCAAACCATTTTCAGAAGAATAAACTTTGGTTAACAATCTAGTTGTTGCACTTTTGATGGCACTTTTAATGTTATTATATGAAAACGGAAATCGATAGGTATCGTAAACCAAATCGGATGATCTTTTTATATTCAAATTTAACTCTATCTGCTTTCTTGCATTTTTAAAAACATCGGTTAAAGGATTATTCCTTGAATTAGTGATTTTAATTTCATTAAATCCTAAATCTGTTAATTCAAAAGGTGTATTATTCCAGAAAACAACATCAAATTCATTAGAAATTCCCAATTCATAAAAATCCGAGTAAGCGAAATTTCTCAAGCCTATTCCGTCAGGTAATAAAACAAATATTTTGTTATTTTTCATTTTTTATACAATCATCAATAATCAATTGAGTAAACAAATTTGCTCCGTCTTCATTTAAATGTCCACAATTTATAAAATATTTATTATCTAAAATTGATTTAGAATAATCTTTAAGTTCAGGTATTTTAAGTTTTAACTGCTCTACATAATTTGATTCTACAACCTGACTGCAAAAAGGCGAACAATAAAAAACAACATCAATTTTTCGTTGAAAACATAATTTTTTAATACTATCAAAAACTTTATTGCTATTTGAGATTTTTGCAGGTAATTCATATTTTGCATTATCAAAAGAACCATTTCGAGCATCGAAGCCATCTTCAAAATTATAATTGGCTTTGTTTTTTACTAAAGTAGAGAAAAAATCTCTAAACCCAATTTTGTAATCGTTGGAGGCAAATCTGAAAAAAGGAATGTAATAATTTACATAATAGTTTGGATTATTCAATCTATTATGAGCATTCACAACTTTATTAGTTCGAAGGTAAGGAAGTGATTCTGAACTAACATTTACAGAAGGTGATTCATTATTAAAAGTATAATCAATTTGAATAAAAATCTTGTCGAAGGTAACGTTATTTTCAAGCAATAACTTAAAAACTAAATAAATATCATCAAGCTTTGAACCTTGCATGCCCAAATTTATTGCTGTTTTAGAAGTTTGTTTTTCTACCAATTTTGTAACTATATGATTTTCTACTCTAGAAGAACCTAAAAAAACGTAGTCAATTTTTTTATCTTTTAACTTTAAAACATACTGCGTTTTATTTCTTGGTACAGCATTTTCATATACGTAAGTATAAAGTGCATCTGAAACAACCATTATTGCAATGAGTATTAGAAGAATTTTAGCTGTATAAAACATGAATTTTTTCATTAAAACTGAAAATATATAAAACTACTAACATTTGAATAAACACCCAATAAGACTATTGAAACTAATATAAGCAGTAACCTTACAGCTTCGAATCTACCAAAAAATGGATGTTCATTTTCTCGTGAAATCCATTCGAAAACGATAAAAAAACCCAATAGAACTAATAATTCAATGACATATCTATCGATAGATAAATATTGTATTTTACCTTCAAAATTAAATCGGAATATATTTTTAATATAACCAAATGCATCTGCAACAGATTTTGATCTAAAAAATATCCAAGCAAAAACTGTTAGCGAAAATGTTACTAAAATACTGAAAAACTCTTTTATAGAAGGTAAATATTTTCCTTTAGCAACAATATCTATATGGTTTCTATTCTTGTTGGTAATTAATAAAGGTAAAAAATAAAATGCGTTTAATGCTCCCCAAATTATGAATGTCCAATTTGCTCCATGCCAAAAACCACTTACAAGAAAAATTATAAACGTGTTTATAATTTTACTTTTGATGCCACCGTGACTTCCTCCTAACGGAATGTATAGATAATCTTTAAACCATGAAGATAACGAAATGTGCCAACGACGCCAAAATTCAGCAATATCTCTAGAAAAATACGGGAAATTAAAATTCCTTAATAAATCAATTCCAAACAATTTTGATGTTCCTAAAGCAATATCCGAGTAACCACTAAAATCTCCATAAATCTGGAAAGCAAAATAAATGGCTCCCAAAATTAAAGTTAGCGTATTCATTTCTTCGTACTTATCAAAAATTTCATTTGCATAAACTGCGCAACTATCGGCGATTACAATCTTTTTAAATAATCCCCAAATTATTTGATGCAAACCATCTTTAGCCTTTTCAAAATCGAAATTTCTTTTTCTTTTGATTTGAGGTAATAAATGCGTTGCTCTTTCAATTGGTCCAGCGACTAATAATGGAAAATAGCTAACAAAAAGTGAATAAGTTACAATGTTTTTTTCGGGAACAATTCTGTTTTTGTAAATATCAATTACGTAAGATAATCCATGAAAAGTATAAAATGAAATTCCTACTGGCAAGATGATATTTAGTGTCCAAAGATTTACCTCAATACCTATTTTTAGTAAAGCTTCAGCAAATGATTCTGCAAAAAAATTATAATATTTAAATACTCCTAAAAACCCTAAATTGATACTAATGCTTAACCAAAACCAAAACTTTTTAAGATTTTGATTAGTAGACTCATGCATCTTGATACCTGTGTAATAATCTAACGCTGTTGAAAAAACTAATAAAAATAGAAATCTCCAATCCCAACAAGCATAAAAATAATAGCTCACCACAAGTAAAAAGACATTCTGTTTCAAAAGACTTTTCTTATTAAATGACCAATAGATTATAAAAACTAGAGGTAAAAAAGCTAAATATTGCAGGGAATTAAATAGCATTATAAATCTCTAAATTGTTTTTGATGATTTAATGACCAAATGGCGCCATTTTTCAAGAAATCAAGGAATAATGCAGCGCTATTTCCATTTCCAAAATCGTTATTTGAGGGTTTTACTTGATGTGTATCAATACTTTTAAGTGCATCTGAAATACTTTTTTCATCATAACCAACATTGATAATATTGGCATGAATAGCTCTGTTTTGTTGACGAGTTCCAATATTTATTATCGGAATTCCATAATATGGAGCTTCTCTTATTCCGGCGCTACTATTCCCAATTATGAATTGGCTGTTTTTTAATAAACTTAAAAAATATTCAAATCGTAAAGAAGGAAAAACTCTAAATCGACTATTATCTTTAAATTTTTGATATTCATTAATTATTAATTGACTTCCCAAATCATTATTTGGAAAAATAACAACATAATTGTGATTATCAGAAAGAAGAGTGTTTACAAAATGTTGAGCATAGTTTTGCATTTCATTTGCTTCTGTTGTGATAGGATGAAACATAACGATACCGAAATTATCAAACGGAATTTCATAGTATTCTTTTACAACTTCAATATTTGGCAAATCTTCCGAAAACATGATATCTATATCGGGTGAACCTATTGTAAATATGGAATCTTGAATTTCACCCATTTGCAATAATCTTTTGGCAGCATCTTCATTGGAAACAAAATGAATGTGACTTAGTTTACTAACGCTATGACGAATCAATTCATCGACAGTTCCTGAAAGCTCACCACCTTCTATATGAGCCACTAAAATATTATTTAATGAGCCTACAATGGCTCCTGCCAAGGTTTCAACTCTATCGCCATGCACAATAATTAAATCTGGATTGAATTCTTTACAATAGCTTGATAAACCTTCAATGGTTTTAGCCAAAGTTAAATCCATTGTGGTTTCGTGGGTATGATTTTCGAATGTATGTATGTTTTTAAAATTACATCGCTCTATTTCAATCAACGTATAACCATATTCCTTTTGCAAATGCATGCCTGTTACAAAAACAAAGACTTCAAAATTAGATTGTACATCCAAAATTGAAATTAGTGATTTTATTTTTCCAAAATCGGCACGCGTTCCTGTAAGAAATACTATTTTTTTAAAATTATTCAAAATCTGTAAAATCTAATTGTTCATCATTTTGAATAGCTCTAGAAGCTTTTTTTCCTAATAAATCATTAAAATATTCGGCTAATATTTTACCAGTTCCAGGTCGTTTAACCCAAATATTTTCTTTAGTAAAAACTTCTCCTTTTTGAATATCTGCAATAGCGCAAACTGTTGCAAAAGCAAAGTCAATGGTTACTTGCTCCTCTTTTGCAGGTACTTTAGTTCCGCCACGCATTTGCCACATTTCATTTGAAGAAATTATTAGTTTGGCGCAAGCCTTCTCGTCCATACTACATACAATATCTGGACCTGTTCGTTGCATGTGATCTGTAAAATGTCGTTCTAAAATACTAGCTCCCAAAGCTACAGCTCCTAAACAAGCATTATTATTTAATGTATGATCGCTCAATCCGAAAACTTTATCTGGAAAAGCTTCATGAAGTTGCGTCATAGCTCCAAAACGAACCAAATGTGTTGGTGTAGGATACAAATTTGTAGTATGCAGTAAAGCAACAGGAATTTTATGTTTTTCAAAAATGGCAACTGCCTTTCTAACACTTTCAATAGTATTCATGCCTGTACTCAAAATTACAGGTTTGCCAAAAGTACAAATATGCTCTAGCAAAGGATAATTATTGCATTCACCAGAACCAATCTTGTATGCAGGAATATCAAACTTTCTTAATCGTTCGGCAGCAGCTCTTGAGAATGGTGTTGAAATGAAAATCATTCCTTTACTTTCAACATAGTTTTTGAGTTCCCATTCGTCGCTTTCATTTAGTGAACAACGATCCATTATTTCATAAATAGAAACATCGGCATTTCCTGGAATAACTTTTTTGGCAGCACCACTCATCTCATCAGCTACGATATGGGTTTGATGTTTTACAACTTCAACTCCTGCTCTATGAGCAGCATCAACCATTTCTTTAGCTGTTTGCAACGAACCTTCGTGATTAATACCAATTTCAGCGATTACTAATGGTGGAAAATCGGGACCTACTTTTCTACCTGCTATTTCTATATAATTCGTGTTCATTATTTTTTATTTATTAAATAATCTGCATAATCAAAATCATCTTGCGTATCAATATCTACCGAAGCAAATGGATGAATTACTTCAAAAGGAAAGGCTTCATTAGATATAATTTTATTCTCCATAATCAAATTGGCTTTGCTAATATACAACAAGCCATTTTCATAAAAAAGAGGTTCTAAATCTTGACTTCTTTGACCAATTTCATAATTGAATGGAATAAATCTGTTATCATGAATTTTCCCTAATTTATGACTATTTATACTAACTGTAAATAAACTATCAATTTGATGTTTTTCAAAAAAGGTAAAAGCTTCCTCCAATAGATTTTCTGGTCTCAATGGATTAGTAGCTTGCAATAAAATTACGTTCTCTACTTTTTCATGATTTTCTAAAACGTGTTTTAAAGCGGTAACTGTTGGTTCAAAATCTGCAGATAAATTATCAGGACGAATAATAACTTTTGCGCCATAACTTAGTGCCACATCTTTTATTTGCAAACTATCTGTAGAAACGATTACCTCATCTATAAAACTATGTTTTTGTGCATATAAAATACTATGAGCTAGCAATGGAATTCCACCCAACATCATTATATTTTTATTAGGTAATCTTTTAGAACCGCCTCTTGCGGGTATTATAGCTATTGTCTTCATGTTAATAGTCTTTAGCTTCACTTTTTGACAATCCTTTGTACTGAAGAAATAGACGCCAAATTGGTTTTTTAAATAAAATTTTACCTGAAAAATTGACTTTAAACCAATATAAAAATTTATTGGATTTAATAGAAAAAATTCTTGGAGCTTTAACTTCAACATGAGTTTCATTTTGAATAGCATCAAAAACAACTTGCATCCAGTCTTCTTTTGTGTTTCCTAAATGATATGTAAAATTATTAATTGTAGATAATCTCCACAAACTATTTTCTTGAACCGTTTTATCTAAAAAAACAATTTCACTATCGCCACCCAAACTATAATTGGAATATTTATTTTTTAAACTATTAAAAATTTCACCTCGATAAGTGGCAACAAAATGTCCTGCTCCAATAACTGCTTTTCTATTATTTTGAGAAGTTACTGTCGCATATTTTTCTAAATGAACTTTTTTGAAAAAAGTTGGATTACCAATGCTTTCTGCAAATGATTGCATTGCAATTGGATTTTCAACCGCAGAAAATTGAACTTGTTTTGAAAATAATGTATCAACAAAAATGGATGAAGTATAATGCTTCACCATTTTTGAATTTGGTGTTGTGCTAACCGCGCCAGCTTTAGGGAATTCATTAAAAACAATATACGTTTCAGATTGCCAATGATTTAAAAATAAAACGTCAGCATCTGAAATCGTTATCAATGGAAAATCATGACCTACAATTCCCTTTAAAACTGCATTTAATTTTCCAATTGCAGTAGTATGCACAATTTCATGAATTTTATTTTCATTAAGTAATTCGTTAAGGTAATTCTTTACTTCAATACAACATCCATTAGCTACTACTGTGAAGTAGGTTTTAGAATGTGAGGTAAGAATTAAGGAGTTCAAACAATATTTAAGTAAGTATATGCTGTCTTTAAAATAAGATTCTTGATTGGGAATATAAACAGGGATTATAACCTGATGAAAAAAGTCATTGGTTTTTCTTTTTTTGTCTTTATTTGGATTAAAACCTATTCTCATCTTTATTTTATGGCCATTGCCAAACGATAACTTTTGTAACTATTTCTAAATTTACTTAAGTTTCCTGTTTTCAAAAAATAATTAAATCCATTCATCAGCGCAATGTAATATTCTTGTTTTACAACTTGATCAGTGAAATGTTTTTTATAAAAATAGAAATATAACTTTTGCTTTTCTAATTCAATATTTAATGTTTTGCCTTTATCTCTTTGACCTCCTGAAGGTGCGCCGAGATGCTCAACTAAAATATCGGGTTGGTAGTAAATCATTGCACCAGCTTGAAGTAGACGCATTCCATAATCCCAATCGTCTCCCCAAATAGTAAATTTTTCATCAAATAAAAATCCTGCGTCTTTAAATACTTTAGACTTTACTATATTTAAACCAGAACACACTTGTAATCTAAAACGCGGTTTTGAAAAAATATTGGGTTTTGCAATGGTATCTAACACCGAATGGTATCTAAATTCCTTATCCATTTCTTCAAATTGAATTCCGGGAATTAAAACGTCAATTATATTGGATTTTAAATTTTCAATTATTTTTTGAAAAGCTATTGGAGAAATTCTCAAATCGTCATCTAAAAAAAACAACCATTCTTCCTCTTTATAATATTTCAAAGCTAAATTTCTAGAATGATTCACCGAATTAGCTCTATCACTTTCAACAAACTCAAAAGAATAATTTAACGGAAGTTTTTCTACTTCACTTTTTATAGAAACACTGCTTTGGTCTATTATTATAACTTGTGAAATGTATTCTTTAAAAGCATTCAAGTCCAATAACAAATCCGACAAATAAGTCAGTCGGTCTCTAGTTGGAATTACTAAAAAGAAATTTTTCATGGGGTTGCTTTTTTTAAAAAAATACTTTTTGCACCAAACCAAGTAGCTGTAATTTCTCTAAAACTGAAACTATAAAAACTTTGAAAAGTCGGAATTGAAATTTGAAACCATCAACAAGTCCAATGCTATTGCAATAATAAGAAGAAATAACCAAATAATTGGTGAATGATGGGATATTAAAATAGGCCATTTCCAGTTTTTTAAGAATAATTTTCTTTTGAATTTTTGAAAAACTAGCGGCATATTCTTTGAATAAAACATCACAAAATTGAAAAGTGGCTTCATTCTTAACTTTCATAAATTGTTCATCACCAGTTAAACTAATTTCGGATACTCTAACCGATACACATGAAGAACTTATGGAATAAATTTTATTGGATTCTGAAAAATCTATAACAGCCATATCATCGGAATGCCATGCTAATGGAAAATTTCGAAATCTTTTTTCGACAACCACAGCTCTTTTAAAAATGTGTTCGCTTAGAGAACTTCGGGTTTGTTTAGAAAACTTTCTACACAAGAATTCTATAACTCTTTCCGTTTTTGGATGATTGTAAGTATCTGAAATTAATTTTCCTGAACTATCAATAATCTTAGTTGAAAAACGAACAACATTAGATTTGCAAGATTCAATTTCGGGTAAATTCTTGTAAAAATCCTCTACTAAATTAGGAGAAAGAATATCATCGTCACCCAAAATCATAATCCAATCTTCATTAGCTAAATCAATACATCTATGCCATTGATTTACCAAAGATATTCCACCTTCATTGGTATCAAATTTAAAATATTGATATTCAAATTCTTCATTAAATTTTTCTAATAAAACCAAAGGATTTTCAGGGCTTGCATCATCACCAATGTAAACTTTAAATCGTTTATCTGTTTGATTAGAAAGCGAATTCAGTGTTTCTTCAAAAAAAGTTAATTTATAATAGGGAATTATGATTGCTAGCATCATACAATGGTTTGAAATTATGTTTTAGATTGTTCTAAAATTGATTTAAAATAATCAAAAGACATTAGATTCAAACTCTCTTTTCTATTTTGATCAAGAACATTAAATTCGAAAAATGGATTTTTCACAGAAGTTGGAGCACCAATATTTATTTTATTTGAAATAACGCCAATTCCCCAATCGGTATTAATGCAACAACTGTAAACTTTATCAGATTGTCTGAATTTATAAAAGGCTTTCCAAGTGGTTCCATTCCAATAATCCATTGCAGGCGAAAGTCTAAAATAATAATTTTCTCTTGCATGAATTTCTGTTGGTGGATTGCAATCGTGAAGAATTATAAATCCGTTAGGTTCAAGAAACTTTAATGCATTTTGAATATCTCGTTCTACCTGTTCGGCTAAATGCAATCCGTCGATAAACACGATATCAAACTTTTTATCTTTATCTAAAATATCACCTGTTTTTAGCGCTTCAAAAAAAGCATCACTCGTTAATTGAAAGTCTACAGGATTAGCTTTGAATTCAACTCCTGGGTCTACACTATATTTAATTTTTGCCTGTATTTTATTGAAATTATGATCAGGATTTCTAACACCTATTTCAAGATAATTTAAATTTTCTTTATCTAAAAATTGAATTATATGATTGATAATTTCAGTTCTAGAAGGTTTTTTTTCTATTTCTAGACGGCTTTTTTCTTTTGCATCAACCAATACTGGATCATTT
>CANGUP010000040.1 GCA_947457105.1 Flavobacteriaceae bacterium | reverse complement strand
CTTCTACAGAATATGATGTACCATAGAGTATTGGACTCTGAGTCAAATTAGTCAAAATCATTCTTGTACCGTTAGATATAAACTCTTCGTTTACTATTCCAGGACCATTTACTCTAAATCTGTATCTAACTGCATTGAAAACTGGGTTAGCATGAAATTCTTCATTAAGTGCTGTTAATCTTGAACCACAGTATTTGTTTGATAATCTTACTGAAGGAACATTAACTGGCGTAGTAACCGTATAAGCAGTTCCGTAAACAAAACCATTGTTATTTACTGCAACTCTAATAGAATATGAAGTATTATAAGTAATAATTTGTGTAGGACTAGCCGGCGCAGTTTGCAGTTGAACTAAACTGAATAACGCTCTGTTAGAATCAGTACGCTCAAATACACTTACCACATTAGTGGTCAAATTTGTTACTTCATAACGATATGTGGTTGCTCCAGAAACCACAATTAGTCTTAAGATATTATTCAAATCAGTCAAATTAGTAACGCGAAACGGATTAACCAATTGTTGCACCTGTAGTGAGGTAGTAGGGATTAAAACTGACGCATCTATAGCTGCATTAACCGCCGTAAGATTATTAGCTGTTACTCCTGTTACACCAGCCGCTAAATAATCTATTAACCTTAATGTTGGGTTAGTATTATTAGTTGCATATAATGTAATAGCTTGTAAACCTGTACGTGCTGTAAATAAAGGTGTTGGACTAGAATTTACAATTATATTATCGATTAACCCTGCAGTTGTACTATTCAATACCTGACCTGCTGGAGGCGCTGCAAAATTACCAACATCCGCTAATAAAGCAAGATTATTAACTGCTAAACCAGTTGCTCCACCACTTATTGCAAAAACTAAATCTTGCCAATGCCCATTACTACTAGCGGCATATGTGTTTAATGGTAAGATATCTATTTGTCCATTTGGTAAACTCACATTATCAACATCAACTCTTATTGATACTATTGGAGCTGTTTGATAATTTACTGCAACGTGAACATATCTAGTCTGTCCAGCTAACACTGTAAAATCAGGAATATCATATTTTACCAACTCAAACCAATTTGTTCCTGTTCTAGTTATACTAGCAGAGTTTGCAGAAGTATTCCCTCCGTGTGGATATGAATTTGCCACAGTTGAAACGGCTGCTCCAAATGCTGGAGTCGCTGTAGGATTAATACCATCAAAATTTGCTAATGTAGAAGCTAATGCTGGAGCTGCTACCGTAGTTCTTGGTAATGAAGTACCACTCATTAATAACTCATCAATATAAGCAACACTTGTAGTACTATTTAATAGAAAATTATTTTGTTGATTTAAAATTTGGAATCCAGCGTCTGGGAATAATACAATAGAATTTACCGTAATTCCGTTAACACTACCAGGAATAGCAAAAACTATATCTTGCCATTGACCTACGTCTGTATATGGAGTTAATGGTCTAACATTAGCGGTACCGGCTGAATTTTTATTTGGACTATCATAACGCACTACGATGTCTGGATTGGCAAAATCATACTTCACTAAAGCATGCAAATAATAGGTAGTATTTGCTGGAATATCAATAGGAGCTGTATCAAATGCAAATAACTCAAACCAGTTTGCGCTAGTTCTTGTTAGTCTAGCAGTTCTTGTAGTAGCATTGACAGTATTTACTGTTGGATTTGCAACAATAGAAAACCCTGAACCAAAGTTAACTACATTATTGGGTGCTACCGACTCGAAATCATTGAGTTTAACTGATAATGAAATTGATGTTGTTGAAGTTGCACTATCAACAATTGCCTGAATCTGAGCTAAGTTTGTAGGTGCAGGATCAGCCACATCAATAGCAGCATTTACTATTTCTAAGTTAGCTGATGTAACACCATTTACACTCGCTGCAATATAGTCTACTAACCTTAATGCTGGATTGGTATTGCTCGCTGCAAATAAAGTGATAGCTTGTAAACCAGTACGTGGTGAGGTAATCGATACCGCTGGATCAGAATTTACAACAATATTGTCAATCAAAGCTACACCAGTTGAAGCGTTTAAGATTTGACCTGTTGTTGAGTAATTTCCAACATCTGCCAAGAAAGCCAGTTGATTCACTGCCAAACCTTTTGCTCCACCGTTTATTAAAAATACCATTTCTTGCCATTGGCCATTACTAGCATTAGTATATGCATATAGTGGTAAAATAGCATTATTTCCAAATGGCAAATCCACATTGTCTATATCTATTCGAATATTTGTTTGTGGTAATCCTAAATAATTTACTGCAATATGTAAGTATTTATTTTCATTTGGCAAAACAGTAAAATCTGGAATATCAAATTTTACCATTTCAAACCAATTTGTTGATGTTCTAGTTATACTAGCACAGTTAGCTGAAGTATTCCCTCCAAATGGATATGGATTTGCAACGATTGAAACTGCTGCGCCAAAAGCTGGTGTTGCTGTAGGGTTAATAGCCTCAAAATTTGCCAAGGTTGTTGCCAAGGCTGGTGCTGCTACACTAGTTCTCGCTGCTGGATTACCATTTATTATAAACTCATCGATATAGCCAAAACTTGTACTGTTATTTAATATTTGACCGGCTGGTGAGTTTTGAAAACCAAGGTCAGGTAGGATTACAATTGCATTTACGGTAGTGCCAGAGCCTCCTCCTGGTATAGCAAAAACTAAATCTTGCCATTGACCTATATTTGTATAAGGACTTAATGGCCTAACATCAGAGGTTCCATCTACATTTTTATTAGTAGCATTAAAACGTAAAGTGATGTCTACTGACGCATCATACTTTACCATAGCATGCAAGTAATACGTTTGATTTGCTGGAACTACTACAGGAGCTGTATCAAACGCAAATAACTCAAACCAATTGGCACTTGTTCTAGATAATCTAGCTGTTTTAGCAGTACCATTGGTCGCATTAACTGATGGGTTAGCTACAATAGATAAATCTGAACCATATCTAACTACATTGTTAGGAGCTATTGACTCAAAATCGTTAAGTGCAATTGGAGCCAAAGAAAGTGTTGCTAATGCTTGATTTACTATAGCTTGAATACCTCCTAAGGTTGTTGGTGCCGGAGTGGCTGTATCTATTGCATTATTAACTAACGCTATATTTCCTACTGTTAGTCCTGTTACTCCAGCTGCAGTATAATCTACCAACCTTAATCCTGGATTTGAGTTGCTTAACGCATATAATCTAATAGCATCTAAGCCAGTACGTGCTGTAAATAATGGTGTTGCACTATTGTTTAAAATTATTTCATCTATTAATGCAATACTTGTTGAATTATTTAAAACTTGACCTGATCCAGTATCTGCTAAGAAAGCAAGATCGGTAACGGCTAAACCACTAGCACCTCCATCTATTTGAAAAACTAAATCTTGCCATTGCCCATTACTTGCGCTAGAATACGAATTGAGAGGTAAGATATCTACCTGTCCGTTTGGCAAATTCACACTATCAACATCTACTCTTAATGATACTACAGGTGCTGCAGGATAATTTACAGCAATATGTATGTATTTTGTCTGATTTGCTAATACAAAAAAATCATCAACATCTAATTTTACAATCTCATTCGTATTTGTTGTTGTTCTACCAATACTTGCACTGTTTGCCGAGGTATTACCTCCAAAAGCATACGAGTTAACTACTGGTGAAGATGCAGTTGCACCAGATGCAGTAGTTACGACTGGGTTAACACCATCAAAATTTGCTAAAATAGTAGTTGTTGCACTAAGACTTGCTATAGTAGCATCTACAACTGTTTGCACCTCTGCTAAAGTAGTTGGTGCTGGATTTTCTGAATCTATGGCAGCATTTATTGCCGCTAAATTTATTGCTGTTACTCCTGTTACTCCTGCCGTAGTGAAGTCTATCAACCTTAATGATGGGTTGGTATTATTCGCTGCATATGAAGTTATAGCTTCTAAAGCAGTAATAGGTGTGAATAATGGAGTTGCACTAGAATTCAAAACAATATTATCAACATAAGCCAGTTGTGTTGAACTGTTTAGGATCTGACCTGATGTATTAAAAGTTCCAATATCAGCTAAGAAGTGAAGAAGATTTGCAGATACACCATTTGCTCCACCATCTATTTGAAAAACTAAATCTTGCCATTGACCGTTACTAGCACTATTATATGTATTTAATGGTAAAATATCTACCTGAAAAGCTGCGTCAATTCTTATTGACACAACAGGAGCAGCTGGATAATTTACTGCAATGTGTAAGTATTTAGTTTGGTTTGGCAATACAGTAAAATCTGGAATATCGAATCTTACAATTTCATACCAATTTGTTGATGTTCTACCTATGGTAGCAGAGTTTGCTGAAGAGTTACTTGCACTAGGATATGGATTTGTATCAATTGCAACAGAGGCTCCAAAAAGTGTGGTAGCTGCAGGGTTAACACTATCAAAATTTGCTAATGTTGGAGACGCTGGAGTTGGAGCCGACACTGAGGTTCTAGCTACTGAACTCGAATTAATTAAAAACTCATCTACATAACCAAAACTTGAACTGTTGTTTAATATTTGACCCGCAGGTGAATTATTAAATCCAAGATCCGGAAGAATTACAATAGTGCTCACAGTTGTACCAGAGCCCCCACCAGGTATAGCAAAAACTAAATCTTGCCATTGTCCTATATTTGTATAAGCATTGTTTGGTCTAACGTCTGTTCCTCCAGTTCCTGCATAACGCAAAGAGATATCTACTGAAGCATCATACTTTACCAAAGCATGTAAATAATAGGTAGTATTTGCCGGAACAGTAATTGGAGCTATATCAAACGTAAATAACTCGAACCAATTTCCACTTGTTCTTCCTATTCTAGCTACTTGTTGGGTACCATTAACAGCGTCAACCGATGGGTTAGCGACTATTGATAATACTGAACCGAACTGTGTAGCATTTGGTGGTGCTACTGTCTCAAAATCATTTATACTCTGAGCATATAAACCACTTAATGAAGACAAGATTAACACCAAAAAAGGTTTAATTCTTTTCATAATATTTATAATTTGTTAATTTTTGATTTTATTTAAAATCTAGATTCAATTTGTTAATTCACTATTAAGTGAGATTTCTAAAATAATACAATTCCCAAAAAACTATAAGCCTTACAGAAACTGTAATTACAATCATTTTTTAAACCAACAACAACGAAAACGTTTTCGAAAATCGATATAGCTTCCCTATATTTTCGGTTAAAAAATACACATTACTTTAGCAAAAGCCCTAGATAGAGTTTGAATTTATCTAGATTCTTTGAGCAGTAAAAACCGTCAAGAAGTTGTTTGTTACAACTTAAAAAAATACACTTAGATCTTTTAGTTAATTTTGATAAACAAAATCAACATTATAAACTTATAGTTTATTTTTTTACACTATTGTTCCCAGAGACATTTTATAGGAATTAAATCAAATGCATGTTAGTAAGTTTAAACTCAGTAATTAAAAATTTATGATTTTGGTGTTGTTCTTAAATCTAACAATTGGTTTCGATAAATGATTCCATTTTAGTATACGTTCCTATGGTGAATATTAAAAAGCAAATTTCTAAAAAAGCACCTATCGTAAACCCTTAGTTTAAGACTTCGTAAATCTTATGAATCTCTGACCATCTTACTATTAAAAATAGGTGAATCTGGAATGTTTGGTTTGGTTAGTTTCAAATCTAGTAAAGACAGAAAACAGAACAAGTAGAAAAATTAATTGGTTTTTTTCATAGTATATAAATAATTTAGTTTTGGTAATTAGTTATTTGAATTAGATTATTTATGGTAAAAGGTTTATTCGCCTCATAATTTTATAAAATATTTAAAATTATTCTATTATTGAAGTGAAAAAATAATTTATACCATAATAACTTTGCCAAAATTATACACAAGAGAGTATTAACAAAATGTAAAGTTTATCTAAAAGATGTAAAATATCACTATTTTGTCAACTATTTTAATATAATGATAAATAATTAAAACTATTTTTACGTTATGCATTTATTTAATATTTAAAAAATCGTAAATACTTAATTAATGCAAATTGAATAAGTGTTTATCTAAATAAATTAAATATAAATAAATAGTTAAATTATTTGCGAAAACAAGAATTTAAATCGATTGATTTTTAATAATTCATTAAACCAACCACTATTTTAATAATGAATCGAGACGATAATTTTACATTTTAAAGACTTTGTGGATTTATCTACTTCTTAATTCTGATCTGGATTTTCTAACCAACTTCAATTTTAAAAAATCGAAATAAATTTGTTACTTTAAGAAATTATATTGTTGGTAACTGCTTTTAACGAATGTTCATTTGAATTTTACAAAAAATGAGTGAGCTAGTAACACTAAATTGAAAACAAAACAAACACAGCATGAACTCCAATCCCAATTCTTTAAAACAACACCCTTTATTTATTTGTTGTTAATTAACTGCTTCTTAGATCGTTTTGCATAGTTCAATGCGTGCTAATCTAAGTAAAATTTAACTTTTAATACCAATCAACCAGAGTGAAACCTTTAGAATTTATATAACCGATTATTATTGTTTTCGAAGCTCAATTGAGTTCAAAATTAAAGAGATAAATTCAGCTTATTTATTATTTAGTAAACTAAGACTTAATTTATTAAAGGATTAACAAATAAAAAAAACGAAAAAAAGAAACAATAAAGACTATAATAATCATGAAAGCTATAATTAGCTTAAAGATATTAGTCATAGTTCGTTTCATTTAGAATTAATTATGGGAATTTTATAAAAAGATTATTATGAAAATAGTTAATTATTTAAAAACTAAGGTTTACTTTTATTTGTAGTTAATAAAAAGAATTATAGGTAAGAAAGTAAATGAGCAAAAGAAAAGCCTAAAGATTTGATTTGTATCCCCTCAAAACAGCAAATTAATTTCTTAAACTAATTTTAACTAGCTCACTATTGATTCTTTAAATATTGTTTAGAATTATTAAATGATTTTATCAACCATAAACGGTTTCGTTCAATATCCAAACAATAAGCTGCCAATAAAGAAAAAAAAGCAATGAAAAACAATGTAAAACAAATAAGAAGTACCATGCTCTTGTAAAGAAAATAATATAATTTATATATTTATTAGACATGCAAATTTATCAACAATTTAAAACAACAAAATGTAAAATTTATCTAAAAGATGTATAATATAATTATTTTGACAGAATCAAAATTAAATAAGTTATTTTAAAGCATGAATTTAATTTATATTGAAAATACTCGAAATTAGTAGTAGAGTTTAATTAAATAAACAAATTTAGAAGTACACTAAGATAATAAATTGGTTTACTATGAGGAATTTAATTTATTAAAATTATTTAACTTTTAAAAAATATATCCCCTAGATTATAGACTTAACATAAAACACCGATTTAATGATTACTCATGACAAAAGGTTCAAAGAAACTCCAAAATTAATTTCAATGAATATATAGAGCCAAACGTGTAAAGAATTTTCCATACCATATTTCAAGGAAGTTTTTGATTGCATTGATGAAGTAATAATCAAACTAAATGTATCTTTATCATTTAATTGGAGCAAGTGAAGTTGGATCAAATAAATTTTATGGGGATTATGCAAAAAGTTTTTCCATTCTAAAAAGGAAAAATTTGACATCTGCGACACCTTTTTGGTTGGCTCTGAAGAGTTTTATTTTGAGTATTTTTTTCTTTTAAAAAGCGAACATCAAACTAGAAATCTTTTGGATAAAAGAAAATTTTTCTAAACTAGAATTTATACCTAAAGGTTAGATATAGCATTATGGAGTAAACTTTCAAAAGAAGAGCAATAACAAGACCTTTCAAAAGATTACTACATCAATTATAAATTCATTGATGATACAAATGGAAAACTAAAACGAATGCCGGATGTAAAAGGTGGGCGAAATAAATATAAAATCTAAAAAAGAAAGGATGAAAAAAAAGCATAAAAAAGCAGATATAGCAAGTCTAACTTTGTTTTCAATTCAGATATGGAAAATTATATTCGTTCATACCCCTGGAATTCGTCAAGAGCTTTTTATACTATCGTCTGTATTAAGATATTGTCAAAGCGAATTCCTTATAATTAAAGAGCACTTATTTTCTATTTGTTTTTTCTTTCCATTCAAAATCATTTCTGCCATTATTTTTCCCATTGCTGTAAAATCAGTTGATATAGTTGTGATTCCACTCTCTACTACTTTTTTTAATGGAGTTTCATTATAAGAAACGATCCCAAAATCACTACCCAGTTTCAAATCTTGAAATTTTGCTTTTTCTATAACACTTACTAAATCTCGATCATTAGGGATAATATATACTTCCCCGACTTTGATTTCTCTGTTGGAGAACTTAGTAATTATTTCATACTCAAATGAAAAATCATTACAGAATTTTTCAAATCCTTCTTTCATTCCTATCGGTTCTCTATAACCGGGAAAAATCAAAATTAAAATTTTATAATTTAATAATTTATGTTTTCCTTTCAATAAAGCTTCAAAAATATCCTTCTTGTGATTTTGATATACTGCAGGATAGGATTTAAGTTCAGAATGTGTTTGGTCTAATATATAGACTTCATTAACTGGTAGGTTTTTTATATAAAATTCGGAATTGATTAAATTAGTAGGCATGATAACATATTTAGTATAATTTCCATTACTATCGTTAATTAGTTTTTGAAAAACTTGTATGTTAAAATGATGAAAAAAAATATCTACCTGAACATTTTTTCCTATATTTTCCATAAAGGAATTATATAGATCTTCTTTAAATATATTCAGCTCTTCAAAGAGTAAAAAAATTCGTTGTTTTACCTTTATTTGTGTGCTTTTTACATAATAACCTTTACCAAGAACAGCGTAGATTACACCTCTTTTTTTTAAGTCGTCATAAGCTTGTAAAACAGTGTCTCGTGATAAAGAAAATGCGTTACAAACTTTATTTATAGAAGGAAGCTTCTCGCCTTTTACTAATTTTTCTTCTTCAATTGCTTTTTCAATCGATGTAATAATTTGCTTGTACTTTGGAATATCAAAATTGTTTTGAACCGAAATTATTTTCATAAAATATTTTTTTTATATCATAATTTTTTTTGCAAGATACAAAAAAACTGGTAGGTACTGGTGTGCTTGTACTAGAAATTAATATAATTTTGAAATTCTATTATTGACAATAAATTATGAAAATAAAAAACGAATTAGAGTTTAATACTAAAACTTTTGAGAAATCATTTGGTTTTATGCCTGATGGCGAGTCCGTTTTTTCTTATGAATTAGAGAATAAAAACGGAATGAAATTAAAATTAATAAACCTCGGCGCTACAATCACGGAGTTATTAATCCCGCTTAAAAATGGCGAAAAAATTGACGTAGTTTTAGGTTTTGATGATTTAGAATCCTACTTAAAGTCTTTTGAATTAAAAAGTGCGCCTTATTTCGGGGCCACTGTTGGTCGATTTGCAGGAAGAATCAATAATGCGACTTTTGTCTTAAATGGTAGCACAACAGTACTTGATAAAAACAACAACGGACATTCGCTTCACGGAGGAAACAACGGATTTAGTCAAGCGATGTGGAAAGTAAAAGAAATAAATAATGCAGAAAATCCTTCTATAACCTTAACCCTATTTAGTACAAATGGAGATTCAAAATACCCTGGAGACTTAACTGTTGATTTAACTTATACTTTATCAGAAGAAAACGAATTAATTATAGAATATAAAGCTACTACTACTCAAGAAACCATAGTTAATTTAACACATCATAGCTATTTTAACCTTGACGGACATTCCTCTGATCTAACAAACCAAGAAATCGTAGTAAATGCAAATCAAATTCTAGAAACCAATAAAGAGCACATACCAACAGGTAAGCTTTTGGAAATTAAAAATACTCCATTTGATTTTTTATCTCCTAAAAAAGCACCTTCAATAATAGATAACACTTTTGTATTGAATCACAAAGAGGAATTTGCCGCATCTCTTTTTAATAAAAACAATAATTTAAAAATGACTGTTTATACCAATCAGCCGGGAGTCCATATTTATGTAGGGGGTAACTGTTTTAATAAGATAAAAGGAAAAGAAGCAACCTCTTATCATCCTTTTAGCGGTGTCTGTTTTGAAACGCAAAATTTTCCTGATGCTCCAAACCACAATCAATTTCCTAGTGCAGTTCTGAAAGAAGAAGAAGAGTATGCTCATAAAACTATTTATAAATTTCAATCACTTTAAAAAATTTACAATTCAATGAATGATTTATTAATAAAAAAAACCACAGCTTTTTTTCAGAATACCTTTCAGAATGCTCCAGAAAAAATAGTGCTTTCTCCTGGTAGAATTAACATCATAGGGGAGCATATCGATTATAATCATGGCTATGTTTTACCGGCGGCTATCGACAAGATTATTTGTTTCGCTTTTGCAAAAAACAATACAAAAAAATCCAAAATTGTTGCCATAGACCTAAATGAAGAATTTGAAGTCGATTTAACGAAACCTATATCGTTAAGCAAAGTAGTTTGGACTAACTACATTTTAGGGGTAATTAAACAATTGCAAGATAATGGCTTTTCGTTTAGTGGTTTTAATTGTGTCTTTAGCAGTAATATTCCTGTTGGCTCAGGATTGTCATCATCTGCAGCTTTAGAATGTGGAATGATATTCGGAATCAAAGAACTATATAATTTATCGATTCCTAAAGTTGATATCGCATTAATGGGACAAAAAGCAGAACACTGGGTTGGAATCAATTGTGGAATTATGGATCAATTTTCGAGCGTAATGGGTCTAAAGAATAAAGTAATAAAAATTGATTGCAAAACATTAGAATACAAATATCATAATGCAGATTTCAATGATTATTCACTCGTTTTATTTGATAGTAATGTGAAGCATTCTTTGTTTTCTTCAGCCTACAATACTAGAAGAGAAGAGTGTGAAGAAGGACTTTCAATTATTAAGAATAACTTTCCAGAGATTATAACTTTTAGGGATTGTACAGAAAGCCAGGTACTTCAATTAAAAGACAAAATGAAACCAAATGTATTTGACAGATGTCATTATGTAGTAAAAGAAATCAATCGAGTAGTTCGTGCTTGTGAAGCTTTAGATAAAGGAAATATTGAAGAATTAGGGAAATTGCTTTTTGAAACCCATGATGGTTTATCTAAGGAGTATTTAGTAAGTTGTGCTGAATTAGATTTTTTAGTCCATTTGGCAAAAGAAGAAGAAAATGTAATAGGTTCTCGGTTAATGGGTGGTGGTTTCGGAGGCTGTACGATAACTTTAGTAAAAAAAGGAAGAGAAGATCTTGTCAAAACAAAGTTTGCTGAACTATATTATGAAGCCTTTGAAATAGAATTAAAAATTTATGATGTAAAAATCGGAAACGGTACATCCTTATACACGGAAAATTAAGATGAAAAATTTTGACATAAACGAAGATCCGCACAGACGTTTCAATCCGTTAATTAACGAATGGGTTTTAGTATCACCACACAGAACAACTAGACCTTGGCAAGGACAAAATGAAAAAATTCATACTGACGTGCTGCCAGAATATGACGCAACTTGTTATTTATGCCCAGAGAATGTTCGTGCCAATGGGGAGAGTAATCCAAAATATGAATCAAGCTTTGTTTTTGAGAACGACTTTGCAGCCGTAAAACAAGAGCCTATTTTCTTTGAAGAAGATTCTAAACCTACATTCTTTAAAGCAAAACCAGAACGTGGAATTGCCAGAGTGGTTTGTTTCTCTCCAAGACACGATTTGACTTTGCCAGAAATGGAAATTCCCTCAATAGAGACAATCATTAGAACTTGGCAAAAGGAGTATACTGACCTAGGAAGTGTCGATTACATCAACCACGTGCAGATTTTTGAAAACAAGGGAAGTGTAATGGGATGTAGTAATCCTCATCCACACGGACAAATATGGGCACAGTCTTCTTTACCAACTCAAGTAGAGAAAACGCAAAATAGTCTAAAAGCCTATTATGATAAAAATCAAAGTAATCTTTTGATTGATTATTTGCAGGAAGAATTAAAATTAAAAGAACGTATCGTAATTGAAAATGAACATTTCGTTGCCCTAGTACCTTTTTGGGCAATTTGGCCATTTGAAACGCTAATAATCGGCAAACGTCATATTACTAAAATAACTGAATTTACTTTAGAGGAAGTTACGGCTTACGCTAGTATTCTTAAACAATTAACTATAAAATACGATAACCTATTTGAAACTTCATTCCCCTATTCTTCAGGAATTCATCAGGCACCAACTGACGGCGAATTACACCCAGAATGGCAATTTCACATGCACTTTTATCCGCCTTTATTGCGTTCTGCATCTGTAAAGAAATTTATGGTTGGGTACGAAATGATGGGAGAAGCACAAAGAGACATTACACCAGAAAAAAGTGCTGCAGTATTAAAAGCATTACCAATGGTACATTATAAAAACAAATAAAAATGAGTAAGATAGTTGTTACAGGGGGGTTAGGTTTCATAGGTTCGCATACCGTTGTCGAATTGCAAAACCAAGGTTTTGAAGTAGTAATTATCGACAATCTTTCTAATTCCTCGATTGATGTTTTGGAAGGAATCGAAAGAATTACAGGTAAGAAACCAATTTATTCCGGAATCGATTTAAGGGTGAAAAAAGAAGTTCAGGAATTTTTCAAAACCAATGATGATATTGACGGAGTAATTCATTTTGCTGCCTCTAAAGCAGTTGGAGAAAGTGTTAAAAATCCTTTATTGTATTATGAAAACAACTTGGGTGCTTTAGTTTACATTTTACAAGAATTAGAGAAAAAGGAAAAGGCTTATTTTATATTTAGTTCGTCTTGTACAGTTTATGGTCAAGCCGAAGTGATGCCTATAGCCGAAACAACCCCTATTCAACCCGCATTGTCTCCTTATGGAAATACAAAACAGATTGGTGAAGAGATTATTGCCGATGTAGTGAAGGTAAGCGAACTAAACGCCATTTTACTTCGTTATTTCAATCCTATTGGAGCACATCCTTCTGCTGAAATTGGTGAGTTACCTATTGGAGTACCACAAAATTTAGTCCCATTTATCACACAAGCAGGTATGGGCTTGCGTTCCGAATTGTCGGTTTATGGAAATGATTATCCAACACCTGATGGTACTTGCATTCGTGATTATATACACGTAGTAGATTTGGCGAAAGCACACGTAATTGCTTTGAAGCGTTTATTAGATAGAGAAAATGCAGAACCTTTAGAAATTTTCAATCTAGGCACAGGAAAAGGAAGTTCAGTACTAGAAGTAATTACCTCTTTTGAAAAAGTGAGTGGTCAAAAGTTACCCTACAAAATTGTGGCAAGAAGAGAAGGAGACGTGACAGAGGCATATGCAAATACCGAAAAAGCAAATGCAGTTTTAGGCTGGAAAACACTATCTACTCTAGATGATGCAATAGCAAGTGCGTGGAAATGGGAACAAAAAATTAGAAGCAAATAATTTAGTTACATCCTAATAGAATAAAAGAATATATTTATGAAAGTTAAAGCAACTTTAAAACAAATAGCAAAAGAATTAAATGTTTCAGTTTCTACTGTTTCAAAAGCGCTTAATGATAGTCCAGAAATTAGTGAGTATACAAAAATAAGAGTTAAGGAATATGCTAAACTTAAAAATTATAAACCCAATATCATTGGTCTGAATTTAAAATACAGAAAAACAAAAACTATTGGTGTTATTATTCCTAATATCCTAAATTCCTTTTTCGCAAAAGTTTTTAGCGGAATCGAAAAAGTAGCTGACGAAAATGGTTATAAAGTAATTACTTGTATTTCTAACGAGTCGATAGAAAAAGAAACAAATACATTAGACATGTTAAGCAATGGAACTATTGATGGATTTATCTTGTCGGTTTCAGAAGAAGCTCAAAAGTTAAATATGTTCAATCATTTTACAGCGATTATAAACGAAGGAACGCCTATTGTAATGTTTGACAGAATAGCTGAGGAAGTAAATTGTGATAAGGTTATTGTCGATGATTTTGATTCAGCACTTCATGCAACGCAACATTTAATAGATATTGGATGCAAGAATATTGCTTTGTTTTCATCAGTAGATAATTTAAGTGTTGGTAAATTAAGAGCTGAAGGTTATCTTAAAGCTTTACAAAAAAATAATATTGCAGCGAATAATAATATAATTCTCAGAACAGATTCTGAAGATGATTTAAAAGATAAGATTGAGAATATATTTGATACAAATACAATTGATGGGATTTTTGCTTTAGATGAAAATGACTCTGTGGCTGCATTACGAATTAGTATTAAAAAAGGATTTAAAATACCAGAGGATATTTCGATAATTGGTTTTGCAGATGGTATTCTAGCTTCAAGGAGATTGTCCCCAAGTTTGAGCACTGTAAGTCAACATGGGCCAGAAATTGGAGAAGCGGCCGCCAAGTTACTAATCGATAGACTTGAGAGTAAAGAAGAGAATCTCCCTTATAAAACTACGATAATCAAAACCGAATTAAGAGAAAGAGAATCGACTAGCAAACTTAAAACAGTTTCTTTATTTTAATTTTAGAAGACACAATTGAACATTTTTTTTATTAACAAACCAATTAACCATGAACAAAAACCTTGAATTCGCAGATTATGCTGTTTTTATTATTTATTTTATCATAGTATCTTTATATGGATACGCGATCTATCGCAAGCGCGAAAAAAACGAACACGATGCTAAAGCTTATTTCCTTGCAGAAGGAACATTAACTTGGTGGGCTATTGGAGCTTCACTAATAGCTTCAAATATTTCGGCCGAACAATTTATTGGAATGAGTGGCGAAGGTTTCTTTTTAGGAATTGCTGTTGCAGCTTACGAGTGGGTTGCCGCCATAACCTTAATTATTGTTGCCGTATGGTTCATTCCTGTTTACTTGAAAAACAAGATTTATACCATGCCTCAATTTTTAAAAACAAGATATAACGAATCTACCGCTTTGATAATGGCTGTTTTTTGGTTGTTTTTGTATGTTTTTGTGAACTTAACATCTATTTTATACTTAGGAGCAGTTGCCATAAACGGATTGGCGGGAGGTGAATATCTTCATGCTATAATGATAGGATTAGCATTTTTCGCTTTAATTATTTCCTTAGGAGGTATGAAAGTCGTGGCTTACACCGATGTTATTCAGGTAGCTGTATTAATAATTGGAGGATTGGCTACTTCTTATATTGCTTTAACAACTGTTGGACATTATTTTGGTTTTGGAGAGAATGCAATCGCAGGTTTCAAAGTATTGATGCGAGAAGCTCCTGAACATTTCAAAATGATTATTCCTAGACCTACAGAAACATCTTCTCAATTAGAAATCAATAAATACCTAACTTTCCCTGGAATTTTATCTTATTTAGCGGGTATTTGGATTATCAATCTTAACTATTGGGGTTGTAACCAATATATCACTCAAAGAGCATTGGGAGCTGATTTGCAAACGGCTCGAACAGGAATTTTATTTGCAGGGATATTAAAATTATTAATGCCTGTTATTGTAATGTTACCTGGTATAGCGGCTTATGTCTTATATCAAAAAGGATATTTGCCACAGTTGGTTGGTGGAAAAGACGGAGCCTATTCAGCAATGTTAACTTTTCTTCCTACAGGTTTAAAAGGATTGTCTGTTGCTGCCTTAACAGCAGCTATTGTAGCCTCATTAGCTGGTAAAGTGAATAGTATTTCTACTATTTATACTTTAGACGTACACAAAAAATACATTCAAAAAGGAGCGTCTGATAGAACTCAAGTAAATATAGGCAGATATGCAGTTTTTGCGGCAATGCTTCTAGCAGTTCTATTTACTTGGGATGATGTTTTAGGAATTGGTGGTGTCGGCGGTTTTACGTATATCCAAAAATATACTGGATTTATTAGCCCAGGAGTATTTGCTATGTTTTTTCTTGGTATGTTTTGGAAACGTACAACAGGAACAGCTGCTGTAGTAGGTGTGATTTCTGGTTTTTTATTGTCGGTTTTATTCAATGAATATGCTCCAATGTTATTTGGAAATGAAACTTTATTATATACAGCTTGGTCTAATGGAAAAGGTGGTTTCGAGATACCTTTCCATATTTGTATGGGATTGTCATTTGTGTTTACGATGCTTCTTATGATAGCTGTAAGTTTTGCTGGTCCAAAAGTGAATCCAAAAGCATTCGAATTAGACACCACAATGTTTAAATTAAAACCTCAAACGACAGTTTTGATTATCATAACGTTATTAATCATTTTTGCATTGTATGCTAAGTTTTGGTAAAACAGCCTTATGCTCTAAACATTTAATAGTCAACTATTCACGAAATTGATTATTTGATTAATATAAATTATTTTGAAAAGAATAAATAATGACTATTTAAAGCACATTTTTCATTTAAACGGAAATTAATTTAAGTATTAAACTTTTCTTGATTTTGAGAAGAATCCTGAACAATTGATTATAAAAAAATTTAAAAATGTATTAATTTAAATCGCGTAAATCAAAAACAATGGTTGAAACTTTAACTAGGAACACTATTGAAAAAGAGAATCAAAACCAAATTGAATATATGAATGCATTTGGAATAGTTTTCGAAAAATACTTTGTCGTTTATAATTCTAGTACTAAAATTAAAATAAATATAAATGATACTAAGAATGTAAGAATTCAAAAAAGCAGAATCATGACAAAAAACATTGTTTTAATTTCAGTAGCTTTAAATACTGTTATAGGTTGCTATTATTTGAATGTATTATTCGTATATAAACTAATATTTATCCTCTTTGCAACAATACTAATAATAATTGGTGTTTATTTTAAAGAATACCAATATAAATTTACTATAACCAAACAAGATGATAGAATTGTTTTTATTGTAAATAAAAAATTAAAAGAAGAAGCTAAAAAAATTCAACGAGTTTTAGCTGAAAAATTAAAGGAAAAATAGGCTTTATTATTAATAGAAGTGAAGTTGTTTGATGATTGTTTTGTCACAAATAGAATTATTAGATTATTTAATAATCAAATTAACCGCCACGAAATAAATTTCTATATTTCTATTATCGTTGAATTTAAAATATTTATTCTAAAAGATAAATTGAAAATCATTATAATTTAAAACTAGGATATTCTATTTTTCACATTTGTTCTTTAAAACAAAATTTTAGATGAACTAATTAAAAAAAGTTAAAGCGACCTTTTTTGGGTAGGGAAAAACTTGCTAAGAATAGAGAAATTATTAAAAAGCTAAAAATAAACATTAAACTGCCAATCATAGTTTGGTTCTCCCCAAACTATATTATTTTAAAAAGAATATTGTTTGGGAACAACAACTATTGAGAACCCAATGAATAATTAAAAAAAGTTGTAGGGATTGAAACTAAATATTACTGACCTATGTTTGGTGAATTACCAAAAAACAAATTGATTTTTTGCAAACAAAGGAATTACAACAGTACTTTGGCCTTTGACGACAATGGAATGGGACAAAACACAAAATAATGAAATAGATTAGAAAATAAGTTTAAGGTTTATCTCCATCTAGGTGCCATTGTTTTGATGCACGATTATGATTTTGGTAAAGCAGGAGTAATGTTAATTGCCTTAGAGAAAATGATACTTTACGGAAAATCGCAAGGATATAAATTTGTAACAATTGAGAATATACATTAATAGAATAAGTTTTGAAATCAATATTTTATAATTAGACGATTTATATACAAACGTAAGATTATCTTTTAGTCACACAAAATTGAAAGGTAAAAAAATATTTAATTATTAAAATAGAGGACAATTTTGAAATTGTTATTAAAACTATTTCAAAAGAAAAAAAAGGGACAAATTAATAATTTAAACTTGTACCATTATTTGTGAACCCAAAACCTTTTTTTGGATCAAAATATCGAATTACTAGAGAGTTTACCCGAACAATTGCAATAGAATGTCCTCAAATTCTAATTAAAGAATGCTATAAATGATCAATAAAAAATATTAAATTGCAATTGAAATAAGTTTCAAAAACCGTACACTAAACAGTATACCAAACTGAACACCATTTTTAAAGAAAACACCTTTTTCGGGCAAAAAAGGGGTTATAATTGAACTAAAAATCAATTCATAACCCTGAGTTCACGGGTTCAAGTCCCGTCTTCGCTATTTAAAAATCAAGCTTTTGCAAATCTGTAAAGGCTTTATTAATATATTGTATCAAATAAAACTTTAAAAAAATAATTGTTACTCTTCCTTTTTTTGTTTTATTACTTAAAATTTATAGAAAAACTTGCAAATTCAATAAAGCCTTTTGTACTGCATATAAATTGTGGTGACTATATATTGATGGTCTTAAATTTCTTATTAAGCATGTAATGGCAACAATCTTAATTTTCATTCAAAGCAACTCGCAACCAAGTCAATTATGTTTTTCTTAAATTTTTTAAACTAATTTCATCTTCTATACCTTCAACAATTTAATAATGAATATAAAATTGGGGTTTCAAGTTTTCTAACTACCTATAAAACAGTGTTTTTGTAAGATTTTCTTGTATTTCTAATTAGTTGTCTTTGATGTCAATGTCATAACTTGTATTTATAGATTGGTTTCTAAATATTTCAATGAAATAACCTATTTGTAAAAAGTCTCTACCAGTTTCATCATTTATTTTATAGTCAAATTGATGTAAATAACCAACTTGTAAGGTAGTTGTTTTTGAAGGTTTATAATTAAATGCAACTAACATTCTGTTTCGTTCAAAGTAAGGCTCTTGGTCAGTAAAAAACAGTTCGTTACTTACACTAATTTGAAATGGTTTATAATTGTTTATTTCTTTGCCAAATGGATAAGATAAACCAAACCTATATCTGAAACGATTGCGATACCCATTACTTGTGAATCTAAATTCTGTTCGATATCGCTGTTCTATTTTGAATTTTCCTAGTGACTGAAAAAGTATTATTTGTGGCCAGACTCTAAACTCATCGTTATTTTTCGGTAAAACGAAATTACCACCTTCTTTATACGTCTGATAACTACCTGAACCAAGTGATAAAGTAGCATTTTTGTGAACTTTATAATTAACACCTCCTTTATATTCGTAGTAATGAAAGTTGTTGTAAAACTTTAACGAGCGTAATTGAGATTCCCCAAATACACTCCATTTATCGTTAACATTGTATTTTAAATTTAAAATGTTCCAACTGCCCATGTCAAAGTTTTGAGCATACGTTTTGTTGAATAACAAAATAGAAAGAAGTGCTGAAAGAAATATTGGCTTCATTTTAGTGACATTTTCTTTTCAATAACTGAAACTGATTTTTGCAGCAAAAGTGAGTTTGGAATTGTAATTGTTTCACCGCTTTCAGTTTTAAGATGAATAAAAAAATAAGTCAAATCAGATACTTCTCCTTCAACTGGACAATCTTTATCTAATACTTTTACTTTATCTCCAATTTTAATTGGATGATTAAAAAACAATAGCAGACTTGAAGTAATATTAGAGAGTAAAGACCATTGAGCAAAAAATGCTATTCCCAACGCAGTTAATATTGTTCCAACAAAAACTGCAATTTCATCTTGTTTAAGACCCCATATAGCAGATAACATAATTGTGGCTGCTAAAAAAGATAAAAGGTGAACAGATTTGACAATCATTTTTCTTCTGTCACGCTGTAAATGTATTTGTATAAGTTTATTATTAACAAATGTTTTGGTTATTAAATGAGTAATTATATAGCCTGCCAAAACAATAATTGTTTCAATGATTTGGATTTTGTGTGTTTCCATTAGTTGTTGTTTTTATTTGCTTTCTCTCTTTTTAATCCAATTCTATTTACCGTCTCATATAGTAAAGTTGCATTTACTACCAATCGGTCAAGCTCTAGTTCAAAAAAGGTTTCTGTATGTTCATTCCATTTTTTAGGTAAATTGTCAAGCTTTCTAAAACTTTTTGAAAGTGAAGCAATGTATTCATTTTTCTGTGGAGCATCATTGATAAAAATTGGGGGATATAAATCATACATCAACATCCAATTTTTTGCAATTCGAGTTACTCTTCCATTTCCATCTGCAAACGGGTGTATTCTTATTAACTCGTGATGAAAATATATTGCTTTGATAATTGGGTTTTGTATGAATTGCATTTGATAAAATAGTTCTGAAACTAGTTGAGGAACAGCGTTCTTGTCAGGACAAATATGTGCACCTACCTGCACCAATGTTTGTCTATAGCGATTTGGGTGTATTGCATTAGTTTCAGGAGAAACTAATCGAAGAAGTTGGAAGAGTTGCAGTTCTTTTTCAAAATTATTGTGCAATATTATTTCTTCAATTACAAAGTCAAGTGATACTTTTAAGTTTTTTAGATACTCTTCTGCTTCTGCTTCGTTTTGAGCTTCCATCTGTGCGTTCTTCAAACTTAAAAGCTCTTGAAGCTCTTGGACACCCGTTAAATAGGTGTCTAAAAGGTCGTCATCTAAATGATGCCGGCTATATATAATTAGCCTATAAATTGACTTTACAAGATGGTCAATTTTATTAATTTTGGTTTGATTTATTTTTATCTCTTCTACTGGTAATAATTCCATTGGGCCTGTATATGGTTATGTTTTTCGTGCGATACTGGTGTATCTTACTCGTTTATATTCGAGAAGACTTGGCAAACACATTTATTTTCTTAAGATTATAATAAGTTTATTTCGTTATGTGTTTGAATCAAATGTATTAAATTTTTCATTTAAATCATCAAATAGACTCTTTATATGTTTCAAACATTTGATAATTTAAGTATTAATATTTACCCGTTAGTTAGAATTTATTTTTGATAGTAATTTTCGTTTATTCGATTTGCTTTTCTCCCAATTCTTTAAAAGAAAAATGTATCGAAATCAAGTAAAATTGAATTCAAAACGGTTCCCTATACTCCCACGACTGCGGGTTTGTGACGCGTCACATCGAATTTTTAAAATTTATAATTTTAAGAAGTGTTGAAAAGTACTGCATAAAAAATACTCGAGCTATAGTTTTAAATAGTTACACCCAACGGGTTAGATTCTAAAATTTTATATTACCTAAACACTAAATGTGTAATAAAAATTATCTGTTTATTTTTAATTATTGTAAATTTATACTTACATTATTTTATTTTTTATGTATTTCATCGATGTTTTATGCATTTTATCGATAAAAAATTTTGTCAATTCAATTTACTAGTATATTTTTGTTGTGTTAAATAATGTACAAAACATTTAAAACCATTTTTCGGGGGAAAAAAGTTATGAAAACAATTAATTACACAAACAAAAAAATACTCTTACTAATAGGACTCTTATTAGTAACTTTTATCGGGCACGCACAGTCACCTCAAACATTTTCTTCATCAGGAACCTGGACATGTCCTGCAGGGGTAACCTCTATTCAAGTAGAAGCTTGGGGAGCAGGTGGTTCTGGTGGTGGTAACAATTCAAATTCTGATGGTGGCGGTGGCGGTGGCGGTGGAGCTTACAGTCGTTCTACTATTACAGTTATCCCTGGAGTAACATATACTGTAACAGTAGGTACTGGAGCAATTGGAACTGCTGTAGACGGAACAGCTGGAGGAGATTCGTGGTTTAATACAACCGGAACTATACTTGCTAAAGGAGGTAATGGAGGTATTGCTGGAACTTTTACTTCTGGAGCTGCAGGAGGAAATGGTGGTGCAGCTGCAAGTGGTATAGGAACCACTAGATTATCTGGAGGAAATGGAGGTAATGGAAATAATAGTGGTACTGGTATGGGTGGTCCTGGAGGATCTTCTGCTGGTACTCTAGCAAACGGTACTTCTGGAACTAATCCTTGGACAACAGTAACTGCTGCTCCTGCTCCTACTGGAGGAGGAATTGGTGGAAACGGTGGTAATAACAGAAATCATGGTATTTCTGGAATACTTTTTGGAGCTGGTGGTGGTGGTTCTGGTGAGAGAATTTCCTCCGGAACACCTTCAATAGGTGGGAATGGAGCTAATGGTCAGGTTGTTATTACTTGGTCCTGTACTTCAAACACTATTTCGCTTACTTCCGCAGCTGGAACAGTCAATCAAACTAGATGTATCAACACTCCAATTACAAATATTACTTATAGTACTACTGGGGCAACGGGTGCTACTATTAGCGGACTACCTGCTGGTGTTACTGGGACTTGGGCTTCTAACACAGTTACTATAAGCGGAACACCAACTGCGTCAGGAACATTTAACTATACTGTTTCTCTAATTGGTGGTTGTGGATCCGTTACTGCTAATGGAACTATAAATGTAACTCCATTAAACATCATTGCAGCCGGAATTAACAGAACAACTTGTATTAATACTGTAATGACAAGCATTACTTTAGCAACTACGGGAGCTACGGGAACTACAGTTACTGGTTTACCAGCTGGTGTTACAGGAACTTGGGCGTCTAATGTTGTTACAATAAGTGGTACTCCAACGGCTTCTGGAACCTTTAACTATACAGTTACAACTACCGGTGGTTGTACTCCTACAATAACTACTGGAACTATAACAGTTTCGCCAATACATACAATTTCAGCAGGAATTAACGGAACAACTTGTAATAATTCTGCAATAACAACTATCACAATATCAACTACTGGAGCTACTGGAGCTACTGTTACTGGTTTACCAGCTGGTGTTACTGGAACTTGGGCTCCTAATCAAGTTACTATCAGCGGAACGCCAACTGCATCTGGAACATTTAACTATACAGTTACAACTACTGGTGGTTGTTCTGTATCAACAACAGGAATTATAACAGTTACACCTTTAAATACCATTGTAGCAGGTATTAACAGAACAACTTGTATTAATACTGCAATAACAAGCATCACTTTAGCAACTACTGGAGCTACTGGAGCTACAGTTACTGGTTTACCAGCTGGCGTGACTGGAACTTGGGCTTCTAACACAGTTACTATAAGCGGAACGCCAACTGCATCTGGAACATTTAACTATACAGTTACAACTACAGGTGGCTGTACTCCTGCAATAACTAATGGAACTATTACAGTTTCACCAATACATACAATTGCATTAGGAATTAACAGAACAACTTGTATTAATACTGCAATAACAAGTATCACTTTAGCAACTACTGGAGCTACTGGAGCTACAGTTACTGGCTTACCAGCTGGTGTTACTGGTTCATGGGCTTCTAATATAGTTACTATAAGCGGAACGCCAACTGCATCTGGAACCTTTAACTATACAATTACAACTACAGGTGGCTGTACTCCTGCAATAGCAACAGGAACTATTACAGTTACACCTTTAAATACCATTGTTGCAGGCATTAACAGAACAACTTGTATTAATACTGCAATAACAAGTATCACTTTAGCAACTACTG
>CANGUP010000039.1 GCA_947457105.1 Flavobacteriaceae bacterium | reverse complement strand
CTGTTTGTGCATCAGTTGGTGTTAAATGATAACTAATCACAATACCCGGTTGTGTCGATATTTGTGAATTCTTTGTCGTTAAATCAAATAAACAACTCTCACCATCATTGTTCTCATCACAAACTACATAGTTGCTTGGCGTGGTGATGATTGGACTTCCAATAATTGAAATTTGCGTTGTAGTCGGACTCGCACATTGTCCTGGATTAGGAGTGAAAGTATAAGTTGTTGTAGTTGTATTGTTAATAGCCGGTGACCAACTACCTGATATTCCATTTTGTGAAACTAATGGAAGTGGATTTATAGTGGCTCCAGAGCAAGCAGTTGTAATAATATTAAATGTTGGAGTTGTTGGAGTTGTAATTATTGTAATAGTCATAGTGGTTAGGTTTGCACATTGACCATTATTAGGCGTAAAAGTATAAGTTGTAGTAGCAGTATTATTTAGTGAAGGCGACCAAGTCCCTGTTATTCCATTAATAGATGTATTTGGCAATGGAGAAATTGTGTTTCCACTACAAACTGGAGCAACTTGATTAAAAGTTGGTGTTACTCTTGGATTAACTGTTATTATTAATGTAGTTATAGTAGCACATTGGCCACTATTTGGAGTAAAAGTGTAAGTTGTTGTGATTGTATTATTTAATATAGGTGCCCATGTTCCAGTTATTCCATTTGTAGAGGTAGTTGGAAGTGGAGCTAAAACATCTCCATTACAAATCGGAGCAACTGATGCAAAAGTTGGTGTTACATTTTGATTAACTGTTATTGTCAATGTAGTTGTCGTAGCACATTGGCCGGTGTTTGGGGTAAAAGTGTATATAGTAGTATTAATATTGTTTAATGCAGGTGACCATGTTCCAGTTATTCCATTTGTTGAAGTAGTTGGTAATGGGCTTAATGTTTGACCAGAGCAAATCGGACTAACAGAATTAAATGTAGGTGTGACATTCGGAGTAACGTTAATAGTTAATGTTGTTGATGTTGCACATTGATTATTAATTGGAGTAAAAGTATAAGTTGTTGTTGCTAAATTATTCAAAGCTGGAGACCATGTACCAGTGATTCCATTTGTTGAAGTGGTTGGTAGTGGATTAATAGTTTCTCCAAAACAAACATTTGGAACAGCATTAAAAACTGGAATGACTAATGGATTAACTGTAATTGTTAATGTTGTAGTTGTTGCACATTGACCCACATCGGGAGTAAAAGTATATGTAGTGGTAGTAGTATTACTTATTGCAGGAGACCAATTTCCTGTAATTCCATTTGTAGATGTTGGAGATAGCGTAGGCGCAGCTGTTCCAAAACAAATAGGTGTAATAGCATTAAAAGTTGGTGTAATTGGATTTACTACACTTACATTCAAAACTTGATTAGAAGCACAAGGAAATAGTAAAGAGTTAGGAGTAAAAGTATAGGTGCCACTAGCTGTATTACTAATTGTTGCTGGACTCCATGTTCCACTAATTCCATTTGGAGATGTTGTTGATAGAGTTGGTACAGCTCCTCCGATACAAATTGGTGAAATTGCAGCAAAATTTGGAGCTATGATAGAGGGACAAGTAGTATTACATGTTGTAGTCATTGATGAAACACAAGAAACTCCATTAGCAGTTAATGTAAAAGTTACAGAAGTTCCTGGGCTTAATCCAGTAACTGTATAATTAGATGGAGATACCCATGTACCTGTTACTGGTGGACCTCCAGCTATAGAGTAGGTATAAGTGAAATCTGTTTGACCAACATTACTAAAATCAAAATTTAATGAAGTTGGTGTTGTATTTGGACTTGCAAAATCACAAAATAAATCTAATGAAGGACCCGTATTTGCAATGATTATAGTTATTGGAGTTCTAACACTTTCACATCCAGCAATAGTTTGACTAACATAATAAGTGGTTGTTCCGAGTGATGTAGTAGATGGAGTAGGTGCTGAAGATGATGCTGTTCCTCCAGTAGCATTAGTTCCATACCAATTTAATGTTCCGCCTGCTGAAGCATTAGCAATTAATGGAACAGCACTTGCATTCTGACAATAATTTACAGGACTAGTTACTGTTGGAGGATTTACAACTGTAAAATTTATAGTTACTGTTGAGTTTGTGGTAAGATTACAAATATTAGTTCCTGTTAATGTTAATGTTACACTAGTTCCTGTAGCATTTACAGGAATTGTGTAATTTGTTATTAAGTTAGACGAATTAGAAAACGATCCTATTGGTGCTGTCCACAATATACTTTGGTGACCTTGTGCGATTCCATTAAGATTTATTGTAGAACCTTTACATGCAGTTATTGTATTTCCAGCATTAGTAAAAAATGGAGGAATTGGAGCGCTACAACCAGTATTTGCATAGCTTGGTGTTCCAGTAGGAGTAAAGTTTACAGTGGCACCATCATTATCCGCAGTAGTTCCACCATAGTTACCTAATGAGTTAATTAATAAATTACGCTCATAAGTAACAGAGTCTGTACAAGCTCCAAATGACATTGTAAGTGTTCTTGTTCCTGGAATAACATTATAATTGGCAAAATGCCCACCAATATTGGTGGCATTATCTTGAAAAATCATGTAGATTGTGGTTGTTAATGAACCGAATGAATTGAAAGCAGTATTTACATTATAACTTGTAACTAATATTACTGTTGCATTCGCAGGCAAAACACCACCTGTGGGTTCTAATATTTGTCCACAATTTCCTGCTGCTGTTATACTAGCATTTAAAGCCGCAACTTTTGAAGCGGTTGTTGCGTTTTGAACAACTCCTAACCAGGGATTATTTGGCCAAGTTACATTTAAGTTACTTACATTTATATTAGCGGCACCAACTCTAAAACGTACCATTTCATTAAATCCTTCTTCATTTGTTGGATTATTTGGAGAGCATGCGTCAACCAATATACTTTCAATTTCAAAACATTGTGAGAAACTTTCCTCTGGTTTTAAAAATGATAGAATAGTTAAAAGAAATAGACAAAAATATTTTGTAGAATTTTTAAACATCATTTTGGTTGTAAATTTTCAACAAAAATAATGAATTTTGATTTACTTAAAGTTGAATATTAATAATTTAAATTAGGGTATAAATAAAAAAAATCTCAAGAAATTCTTGAGATTTTTATTTTTTTGTGGGGAGAGTAGGATTCGAACCTACGAAGACGTAGTCAGCAGATTTACAGTCTGCCCTCGTTGGCCGCTTGAGTATCTCCCCATTCTCTTAACGAGGTTGCAAATATAGGAACACTTTTAATTTTTCCAAATTTATTTTTTATTTAATTTCATCTTATTTTTTAATCTTTTGGTAATGAATAAAATAAAAAAAATCTCCAATTGGAGATTTTTTATTTTTAAAGACTTTTTTATTTATTGACCTAAAAGTTCTTGAACTTTTGCTTTTAATTCGTCTCCTCTTAAATCTTTTGCCACAATATTTCCTTTAGAGTCTAAAACAAATGTTGTTGGTATTTGTTGAACGTCGTATAGAGTTGCGATTGGATCTTCAAAACCTTTCAAGTTTGACACATGATTCCATGTTAGTTTGTCTTTTGCAATAGCATCTTTCCATTTTGTAGCATCATCATCAAGTGAAACTCCAATTATATTTAATCCTTTTGAATGAAATTCATTGTATAGTGCCACTACACTTGGATTTTCTTTTCTACAAGGACCACACCAAGAAGCCCAAAAATCAATAACAGTAACTTTTCCTAAAGACTCTTTAAGTGAGATTGTTGAACCATTTGGACTTTTAGCAGAAAAATCTGGAGCTAACTTAATTGGATTAAGTTTTTCTGCAACAGCTGGATTTTTCATGTTTTTCTCAATAGATTTTAACTTGTCAGAAATTGTTTTTCCTTTTGCAGTATTTCTTAATTCTTCATTTAAATTTTCAAAAGTTTTTTTAACTTTTTCATATTTAAAATCTGGCGAATTAAATAAACGCTCAACAAGCAACAATGAAATATATGAATTTGGATTCTCATCAGGATATTGGTTCATGTAATCGTCAACTTCTTTTTGAATCTTTACATAACCACTTTTTAAACTTTCAATAGTAACATTATCTTTCTTTTGTTGAGCTTCCATCAACTTTTGAATATTTTTATTCTGATAATCAACTAATCTTTTGTTGATAGCATTAGTTTTATCATTAAATTCTTGAAATGAGTCATTACTATCTGTGCCACTTATTTTTGATTTAAAAATACTGTCTTTGTCAACTTTTATAACAATTTCTCCGCTTTCCATGATAAAAGGAATTGGTTGTTGAATATCTTTTATATATAAAACAAACATGCTAGGCTCTTTAACTTTACCTTTTAATTCAAATTTTCCGTCTTGTACTTTTGCAGAATCTACATTTAATACAAGTCCAACATCATTTTGTGTTTTAATAAAAACCATTTTACCATTTGGTATTCCTTTTGCTTCACCAGAGATTAAAAACTCTCCTTTTTTTACTTTACTACAACTTAAAATCGAAAGAGATAAAGCAATTAAAAAAACTATTTTTTTCATTATTTATATTTAATTTAAATTTCCGCAAAAGTATTTAAAATAAAACAAATTACATCCTTTTTATAATATGTTTTAGAAATCTTTTGTTTTGTTATTTTTTAAAATGGATTTTACATCATTTCATTAATAAAATTGTAAATTTGTTTGTAATTTTATTTAAAATGATAAAAAAAATCTACTTTTTTATATTCTTTTTTTCCATTTTTTCAACTTATTCTCAGGTTGTTATAAATGAAATAGATGCTGATAATCCTGGTTCTGACAATAAGGAATTCGTTGAGTTAAAATCAAGTTTACCAAATTTTTCCTTAAATGGATATGTTTTGGTTTTTTTTAATGGACAAACTGGAGCTGGAACTTTAAGTTATTACTCTTTAGATTTAGACGGATATACTACTGATATTAATGGAATCATTCATTTTGGAAATTCTCAAGTTTCACCATCACCTAGAACACCTTATTTCCCCTTAAATACAGTTCAGAATGGTCCCGATGTAATTGCTATTTTTACTGGAAATGATACAGATTATCCTTTAGACACTCCAGCAAGTAATTTAAATTTGATTAGTGCTGCTGCATATTCTACATCAACAACCTTTCCAACTACATTAATGAATCTATTTGGAATTACTATTTGCTCTATTGATAATCAACCACTTGGTTCAACTTCAAACTCTGTTCAAAGAAAAAATGATGGTACTTATGAAGTAAAACCACCAACTCCTGGAGTAAATAATGATGGTAGTGGAATAATCTTTAATTATGTAACCACTTCTACTAGCCAAACTAATTTATCTGAAGGACAAACACTAACTATAAATTTTTCTACATCAGCACCTGTTACTTCTCAACCACTTGTAATTTCTTTTTTATTAAATAATGGTAGTTTTAATGCAAGTGATTTTTCGGGTTTAACAAGTGTGACAATTCCTGTTGGTTCTTCAACTGGTTCGGCTTCAATTCAGCTTCTTGATGATTCTTTGAATGAAGGAGATGAAGAATTGAAAGTAGTTTTAAATACACTTCCAGTAGATTATTATTTGAACAATAATGATTTAATAGTTAGAGTTAATGATATTAATTTTATTGTGTCACCTTTTGGAACTCCTTTGAACCCAACTTATGGAAACGTTACAAGTACAGCACCAAATGGTTACTATTCTTCATTAGAAGGACTTTCTGGTGCTACTTTAAAACAAGCTATTCAAGATATTATTGCAAATCCATCGGTTGTTCATGCTCACAATTATGGAGATATTGAAACTATTTTGAAAGTAGCTGATCAAAATCCGGCCAATAGTAATCAAGTTTGGTTAATGTATGTAGAACAACCTCGTTCAAAATTAGATTTTCAGGATTCTAATAGTAATCTAGGAAAATGGAATAGAGAACATATTTTTCCTCAGTCTCGTGGAGGATTTCAAGATGGTACATTAAGTTTTGCTGATGGCATCAATATTTGGGTATCAACAAATCCTGACGATATATTAGCGGGTCATGCAGATACACATCATATAAGAGCTGAAGACGGTCCAGAAAATAGTCTAAGAAGTAACAGAGATTATGGTTCAGATTATAATGGTCCTTCTGGAAACCTTGGTAGTTGGAAAGGCGATGTAGCTCGTTCATTATTTTATATGGCAGTTCGTTATAATGCGCTGAGTTTAGTAAATGGAAATCCAGCTGATACTACTGTTGGGCAAATTGGAGATTTAGCTTCCTTGCTTCAATGGAATACTTCAGATCCAAGAGATGATTTTGAAATGAATCGCAATAATTATATTTATACTTGGCAAGTCAATAGAAATCCTTTTATTGATTATCCAAATTTGGCTGATTATATTTGGGGAGCAAATGCTGGACAACAATGGTTTTCAACTCTTTCAAATACAAATTTTGAAGAAAGTAAAGTAGTGATTTATCCAAATCCGAGTAAAGGAGAAATTACTATTTCAGGTATAGATTCTGAGTATTCTGTTGAAATTTTTAATAGTTTAGGTTCAAAAATATATGAATCTAAATTTGTTGGTAACAATCAAATTCAAACCAATTGGTCAAGCGGAATTTATTTTGCTAAAATAACTTCAGATTCTAAATCTATCGTTAAGAAAATTATAGCGGAGTAACTATTGACAATTTTATATTGAAAACAATTTGTATTCTTGCATTATGAATGATAATTTCACAAATGAATTTTTTGGTATAGGAATTCAAAACGGAAAAACTCCTGAGAACCTTGGTGTTTTGTGGCGTTCTGCTCAAAATCTAGGAGCAAGTTTTATTTTTACTATTGGAAACAGATATGCCAAACAAGCTTGTGACACTCATAATGCTGTGAAATCTATGCCTTACTTTCATTATGAAGATTTTGAGGACTTTTTTAAAAATTTACCCAAAGGAGCAAGACTTGTAGGTGTAGAATTAGATGAAAATGCCGAAGATTTAGAAACGTTTCATCATCCAAGAAGATGTGTTTATTTATTAGGCGCAGAAGATAATGGCTTAAGTAAACAAGCTATTGAAAAATGTCATTTTTTGGTAAAATTTAGATCAGAGAAAAGTTTAAATGTTTCTGTTGCAGGAAGTATAGTGCTTTATGATAGAGGAATTAATAAACCAAGATCATAATAAATTTATATTCTCAACATAGACTTACTATTTGCCGATACAAAAGTTTGCGAAAATATTCCCTAAAAGTTCATCATTTGTAACTTCACCAGTTATCTCTCCAAAATAATATAAGGCTTGTTTAATATCAATTGCCATCAAATCTGATGGAATTCCTGAACTTAATCCAAATTTTACTTTTTGAATTTCTTCTAATGCTTTGTGTAAAGAGTCGTAATGTCTTGTATTGGTTATGATTGTTTCATTGTTTCTTAACGAACCAGTATTTACAAAAGATAGTAATTGATTTTTTAAATCTTCAATTCCAATTTTCACTTTAGCAGAAATAAGTAAGATATTTTCAATATCAGATTTCAGAAGGACTACTTCATTTTCTGTTAATTTATCGGCCTTATTTCCAATGATGACTAATGGTTTTAATGGAAATTGATTTTTTATTTTTTCAATTTCAATTTTAAATTTAGAACTCGATGTTACAAACTCGGTACTATCAAATAAATAAACAACCACTTGGGATTGTTCTATTTTTTCAAAAGTTTTTTTAATTCCAATACTTTCAACCACATCTTTTGTTTCTCTAATTCCAGCTGTATCAATGAATCTGAAACCAATACCATCTATAACTAATTCATCTTCAATAGTATCACGAGTAGTACCAGCAATGTCTGAAACTATAGCTCTTTCTTCATTTAATAAAGCATTCAATAGTGTTGATTTTCCGACATTTGGTTCGCCAACAATAGCTACCGGAATTCCATTTTTAATTACATTTCCAACAGCAAATGAATCGATTAATCGTTTTAAAACAAACTCAATTCGATTTAACAAATCATGAAATTGTGTTCTATCTGCAAACTCTACATCTTCTTCAGCAAAGTCTAATTCGAGCTCGATTAACGATGCAAAATTTAATAATTCTTCTCTTAGTTTAGCAATTTCATTACTAAATCCGCCACGCATTTGTTGCATGGCTATTTGATGTGAAGCTTCATTATCTGATGAAATTAAATCGGCAACAGCTTCGGCTTGAGATAAATCTAATTTGCCATTTATAAAAGCACGAAGTGTAAATTCACCAGCTTGTGCCATTCGGCAACCTTTACGAAGTAATAATTGAATTATTTGTTGTTGAATAAACACAGAACCATGACAGGAAATTTCAATTACGTCTTCACCTGTGTAAGAATTTGGATTTTTGAAAATAGAAACTAAAACTTGATCATAAATTTTTGTCCCATCTACAATAGTTCCAAGATGAATTGTGTGAGTTTTTTGTTTGAGTAAATCTTTTCCTGAAACTGATTGAAATACTTCTGATGCAATTGAAATAGCATTTTTTCCTGACATTCTAATAATGGCAACCGCACCAGAACCTGATGGTGTAGCTAATGCAACGATTGTATCATTGTAAATCATAACAGTTTTTTGTTTTAAGAGTGCAAAGATACCAATTTTAAAATTTTATAACTATTTGTATTTCAATTGATTTTTTTTGAAATGTTAAATAATTGTAAATATGATAGTTATCATGTTTTTTTGGTTTTTTATAATATAATTTTATAAAAGTTAACCAATACATATTAAATAATGAAAAGGATTTTATTTCCAACCGATTTTTCTGATGTGGCAAACAATGCTTTTGTTCACGCTTTAGGTTTAGCAAAATTAGTTCACGGTGAGTTGATTTTACTGCACACCTATGAACTTCCAATAGTAGATAATCAATTTGCACCACAAAATTATCAATTACTTTTTGACTCATTGGAACTTTCAAATTTTGAAAAATTTAAAGATGAAGTTCCAAAACTTCGAGCTATCGCTGAAGAAAATCATTTTGAAGATATTAAAATGTCTCATATGATTATGGATGGTGATTTGATGTACAACATAAAGGAGATCATCAAAAAAGACAAAATTGATTATGTTGTAATGGGAACTTCTGGAGCAACTGGATGGAAAGAAGCTTTTTTAGGGACAAATACAGGTGAAGCCATTGTAAATTTAAGCGTTCCTGTTTTAAGTATTCCAAAAGATTGTAAATACACAAAAATTGAAACTATTGGATTTACAACTCGATATCGCGAAAAAGATAAAGAGGCTTTAAAACAAGTTATTAAAATTGCAAAAGCTGCTAATGCAAAAGTGAAGTGTCTTTATGTAAAAACCAAAGCTACAGATAACACAGAAGCCACTTTTGATGAGTGGAAAGAACAATTTAAAAACGATCCAGTTACCTTTTTTGTGTTACCAAATGAAGACGTAAAAGAATCAATATCTGATTTCATTACGCATCAAGAGATTGATGTTTTGGCAATGCTTACTTATAAACGAAGTTTTTTTGAATCATTGTTTTCTTCAAGTTTTACAGAAAAAATGTCATACAATAGCGAGGTTCCAATTTTAGCTTTACAAGAATAATTTAAAAAACCGTCAAGAAATTAATCGAGACGGTTTTTTCGGTTGGGTTAGTTAATTGTATTTTAATTGTTAAGCATTACAGGCATAACAAGCATTGTAACAGTTTCGCCCTCATCCAATCCATCAACTGGAGTTAGAATTCCTGCGCGGTTTGGCATTGACATTTCCAATTGAATTTCGTCTGATTGTAAATTACTTAACATTTCTAGTAAGAAACGTGAGTTAAAACCAATTTGCATATCATCACCTTGATAATCACAAGTCAATCTTTCTTCTGCTTTGTTTGAGTAATCAATATCTTCTGCAGAAATATTTAATTCTGCTCCAGCAATTTTCAAACGAATTTGATGTGTAGTTTTATTTGAGAAAATCGCCACACGACGAACTGAACTAAAGAATTGCGTTCTGTCAATCAATAATTTATTTGGGTTTTCTTTTGGAATAACCGCTTCATAATTTGGATATTTTCCGTCAATTAATCTACAAGTTAATACATAATTTTCAAAAGAGAACGTTGCATTAGCATCATTATAATCAATTTTCACTTCAGCATCAGAAGCTCCTAAAATACTTTTCAAAATATTTAGAGGTTTCTTTGGCATAATAAAATCAGCCACTTGAGATGCTTTTACATCTGTGCGAGCATATTTAACTAATTTATGAGCATCTGTAGCAACAAATATCAAACCTTCTGGAGAAAATTGAAAGAAAACACCACTCATTACTGGACGTAAATCATCATTTCCAGCTGCAAAAATAGTTTTGCTAATTGCCGTTGCTAAAACTTCTGCAGGAACTAAAGTTGAAGATGGATCTTCTAATTGAACTGATTTAGGAAATTCTTCTCCTGGAGCATAAGCAATAGCATATTTACCAGAATTAGAACTAATTTCAATAGTACTATTTTCTTCAACAGTGAAGGTTAATGGTTGCTCAGGAAATGTTTTTAGAATATCTAATAATAATTTCGCAGGAACAGCAACACTTCCTTTATCAGTCGACTCAATTTCTAAAGTAGCCGACATTGTAGTTTCTAAATCAGAAGAAGAAACGGTTAACGCTTTTTTATCTAATTCAAATAAAAAGTTATCTAAAATTGGTAAGGTATTGCTACTATTAATAACGCTACCTAAAACTTGTAGTTGTTTTAATAAATACGAGCTTGATACAATAAACTTCATCTTTTGTTATTTTTTACAAATATATCTTAAAGAAATAGAATTCAAAAAGATTTTTATTAACATTACTTACTATATTTTCTTTTTCTAAGGAAAGTAAACACTAAACCGAACACTGCTAAAATTACAATTGGAACTCCGACAGTTATGATTTGTGAAAATGTGTAAACCTCAGTTACTTTTTCTTTGTCTAGAATGGGTAAGTCAACTTCTTTACTTCTAATGTTAATAAGTCCGTTATCATCTAACAAATAATTCACACAATTCATCATGAATTCCTTGTTTGCATATAGATTGTTAGTCCATTTATCATAACCTAATTCTAATGGTTGGTAGTTTTTATCCAATTGATTTTTAATAACATCGCCATCAGAAACAATAATCATTTTATTTTCTTTTCCGATAGCAGTGAAGCTACTTTCTTTGAATGGCAATAAACGATTTTCATAAACCGAATGAAATTTCCCTTCCATAAGTACAGCAACAGGAAGATTTCCTTTGCCAGTAAATTCCTTGAAATCAGGTTTTTCAGCAACTATATTTAAATTAATTTCTACTGGAGTTCCAACAGCTTTTGATAATTTCGTAGAGGATAGTAAAACTGTTTTTTTAATATCATTTTTAAGAACTTCTATTGGGTTTGTAAATTCAAATTTTAAAGCATCTAAATTGCTCACAATTGGATGTTTTGACTCAGAATATACAGCTGGAGAATATAACCAAGGAAATTGACTATATTGTGTTGCGCTGCCTTGTTGACCTGTTGCTAATGAAATAGGTATTGCTTGTAAATCTTTTACTAAATCTGGTTTAATTCGCACACCATATTTAAAGAACATATCGTTTAAGTTCAAATCTCTTGGATAAGCTAGATTTTCTCCAGTTTCCATCAAGCTGTCCATTTCCATATTGACTTGATCGACTAACCAAAGAGTTTTTCCACCATTCATGATAAACTGGTCTAACACTTGTTTTTCTTGGTCAGTAAAGGCTTCTGTTGGTTTGGCAATAACAGCTAAATCATATTTTTTTAATGCTTTTAAAGTGTTTCCGGCATCTTTTGCAACAGAATCTAATGTAAATGGTCCGATATAATAATTTTCACGTACCGTTTTCAAGAAATCAGCAATAGATCTATCGTCTAATTCTCCGTTTCCTTTGATGATAGCAATTTTTTTCTCTTTTGTTTTTGTGATGGTATTAAATCCATTGGCAAAAGCATATTCTAAATGTTGCACCGAACTCACAACTTTTTCAGCAGTTGAAGCTCCTAACATATTTTTTAGCAAAGGTACTTTCGTACTTTTATTTCCATAAGTAACCACTGCCCAAGGAAAAACCACTTCTTGTGTTTGTTTTCCTTTTTCGTCAAGAGTAACATTTAAAGGCGTCAAACCTCTTTCGTAAAACGATTGCATCACCGCTTCACGCTCATCTTCATTTTCTAAAGGATTTACAAATTGGAAGATAATATTTGAATTATATGCTTTAAATTCTTCCAATAATTGTTGAGTTTCTGTTTGGAGTTTTTTGAATTCTCCTGGAAAATTTCCTTCAAGAAAAACATCAACATATAAAGGTTCTTTAACTTCTTTTATAATATTTAGAGAAGTTTCTGAAAGTGTATAACGATTGTCAGCAGTTAAATCGAAACGTTTAAAGAAAAAGTTTCCTGCAAAATTTAATACAACTAAAATGGCAATAGTTGTAAGTAGTACTTTTAAGTTAGACTTCTTATTTTCCATTATGATTTTAGCGATTTTAATTTATAAACGGTCAATGATAAAAATACAATGGTGATGCTTACAAAGTAAAGTACATCACGCGTATCAATAACACCACGACTCATACTTTTAAAATGATAATCCATCCCGAATAACGAAATTATATCTTCAAAACTTTTAAATTGTGAAGCTACACCTTGAAATCCAAAATAGAAAATAAAACACAAGAAAACAGAAACTATAAAAGCTACAATTTGGTTTTCTGAAAGTGTAGAAGTAAAAATTCCAATAGAAGTGTAAGCAGCAATTAGGAATAATAGTCCGAAATAAGAACCCATTGTGCTGCCCATATCGATATTTCCTTCGGGCATTCCTAAACCATAAATCACGTAAACGTAAATGAATGTTGGAATGATTGCAATTACTATAAGTAAAAACGCACCAAAGAATTTTCCGCTAACGATTTCCCAAATAGATATTGGTTTGGTCATCAAAAGTTCAATAGTTCCTTGCTTTTTTTCATCAGAAAAACTTCTCATGGTTACTGCAGGAATTAGGAAAATTAATATCCAAGGCGATAGGGTAAAAAACGGAGTTAAATCAGCAAAACCGCTATTTAAAATATTAAAATCGCCTTCAAATACCCAAAGAAATAATCCGTTGAGTAATAAGAAAATGGCGATCACTAAATATCCAATGGGCGAACCAAAAAAGGATTTAATTTCTCTTAATAATATTGATTTCATTCATTTTTTGTTTAAAAGTTTAAATGTTTAAGAGTTTAAAAGTTTAATTTGTTACAAGAACATATTTAAACAATTTTAAACCATATTAAACTAAACTAACTAATTTGTTAACACTCCAAGCTTCTGGTTTATCGTTGAACAGTTTTTTTGTAAACGTCCAAACTTCGTCAAATAATGCTGATTTTCTGTAATTTTCTATATCATCTTCGGTTTCCCAATAACTATAAGTAAAGAAAATGCAAGGATTATTTTTGTCTTGATACAATTCAAGAAAACGATTTCCAGGAGAGTTTCGTATGTGGTTTTTCATTAATTCGAAATTTTCCAAAAATGCTGGAATATTTTCTTCGTAAAAGGACATTTTTACTATTCTTACGAACATAGTTAAATTTAATTAAAATTGATGGTAATAGCATCTCTATAAGTAATTCCGAGCAAACTCGCCGCTGTGGCAACTTTCGGATTACTTTTATATAATCCAATTTCTAGAAAACCTGATTCATTGAAAATGGCTACTGCATTTCCACTAATCGATGACAAAGGCCTTTTGTCAATGGCTTCTAAATCGGAATATTTTGCGAAAATACTTTTTATTTTTTTGCTTTTAAAATTTACTTCATAAGGTCTTCCTTTTGAAACATCTAAAAACATTTTTCTGGTAATATTGGTTACGGCATTTCCAAATCGGTCAAGATAGACAATATAACCTTTTATAGAATTGGTGTCGTCAGAAACAACAGGTTGTAACTCGGTTACTTCTTTCAAAGTTTTGATTTCTTTGCCAATAACACTCAACGAACCACCTTTTGAAATATGAATGGCTACCGTTAGCAAAACGTCCATATCAGTTGCTTCGGGTAAAAGTCTGTCGTGAATATTGATAACAACCATTTTTTGAGGTTTAATTTTTTCAATTAACATACTCAAAATGCCATTATCGGCAGCAATAAAAAAATGACCATTCCATTCGATGGCAATATGTTGGTTGTTTTCTCTTAATTCAATATCAATTCCGATAATATGCACGGTTCCTTTTGGAAAACTATTGTATGCAGAACCAATAATATAACTAGCTTCACTAACATTAAATGCATCAACATCATGCGAAATATCTACGATTTTTGCCTCGTTATCTTGCGATAAAATTTTCCCTTTCAAAACACCAACAAAGTGGTCTTTTAATCCGTAATCGGTAGTAAGGGTAATTATTGACATAAATTTGTTTATAACTATATAGTGAAATTAATCAAGTGGCTTGTTTAATTTCATTAAATTTGAAATGATTGCAAATCTAATAATATTTAGCCAAAAACTAATTAAAAAACACTTCCATTTGAACGAACGTATCATTGAACTACACGACATCGCTCCAAAAGAATTTTGGGGTGCACAAGACACTCATCTTGAAACAATTAAGAAGTACTACCCGAAGTTAAAAATTGTGGCTCGTGGCACAACACTGAAGGCATTTGGCGAAAAAGACGAATTGGACGAATTTGAAAATCGTTTCAACAGATTGATGTTGCATTTTACTCGATACAATAATATTGACACTAATGTTATTGACAGAGTTATTCAAAGCAATACACAAGAAGAACAACGAATGCCTGATCATGAAAAAATCCTTGTTCATGGAATAGGAGGAAAGCTGATTAAAGCGATGACACCTAACCAACATAAATTGGTTGAAAATGTTATGAAAAATGACATGGTTTTTGCTGTTGGTCCTGCTGGAACTGGTAAAACCTATACTGGTGTTGCTCTTGCCGTTAAAGCTTTGAAAGAAAAACAAGTCAAAAGAATTATTTTGACGCGTCCTGCGGTTGAAGCTGGTGAAAATTTAGGTTTTCTTCCTGGTGATATGAAAGAAAAATTAGATCCGTACATGCAACCGTTATACGATGCTTTGCGAGATATGTTGCCTCCGCAAACCTTGGAAGATTATATTTTGAAAGGAATTATTCAAATTGCACCGTTGGCTTTTATGCGTGGTAGAACTTTAGATAATGCGTTTGTAATTCTAGATGAAGCTCAAAATACAACACATTCGCAAATGAAAATGTTTCTGACGCGTATGGGTAAAAATGCCAAATTCATAATAACAGGTGACCCAGGACAAGTAGATTTACCAAGAAGAACCATTTCAGGTCTAAAAGAAGCATTATTAGTTTTGAAAGATATCGACGGAATTGGAATCATTTACCTTGACGATAAAGACATTGTTAGACATAGATTGGTGAAAAAAGTAATCGATGCTTATAAGAGTATTGAAAATCATGATTAATTTTTAATATTAGATTTTAGATATTAGATATTAGATATTAGATATTCCATTTATGAATTTTTTGCATAAATTATTCCTACTTTTTTTAATTTTACCTTTTTGTATTCATTCACAAAATAATTTTTCATTGGTTAATGATTCAATAAATAAACAGAAGTTTTCTGAAATATCTTTGGTTAAAAATCTAAGAAAGTATCGTGGTCGAAATACGCTATTATTTGAATGCAATAACAAACAACAGATAAAATATTCAGATGATGAATCTGATGAAAATTATGTTAAGTTTGAAGAACTTGGGAAATTCAAAAAAAATATAGTTGTAATTCAGAAAACTGACTATAATTCTGAAAAATATATACTTTTAGATACAATAAATTGCAGGCAAATCATTCTTGATGGCTTACCACTAAAAATTAATGATGAAGAAAAGTATATCGTTTTTAATAATCCAGGAACTGATGAAAAATATAAATTAGAGGTTTTAGAATTTAGAAGTGATTTTTTTGAAATTTCAAATACGATTATTTTTCCAAACGAAATTTTGCCAAAAAGAATTTTAAAAGTAAGTAACAAAGAAGTTTATGTTTTGGACAAAGAAAATAAAATTTGGAAAACTACATTGTAATATCAAAATACAGTTTTTTTGAATAAGAGTAAACATAACAATGAAAAACTTTCTATTAACGCTTTCCATATTAATTATAACGCTACTCTTAATTTATTTCAACTTTGATTATTTTGCTTCTATAATTCCTGGTTGGAACACAACCATTAATTCAGGTTGGAAAATTACTTTTATTATCTTGATTATTGTAATTGTGTTTTCATTATTAATTATGATTTTGATTAATGTTATTTCAAAAATTTTAAAAATGTTGATTCATAAAAAATGAAAGAATACTTCAAATATTCCAATGGATATGTAAACATAAACGACGAAAATTTGTTTCTAACGAATTCAGGGAATTGGTCCGAAACTCATGATTTGTTGGAGAAATCACCGAAGTCTATTAGGAAGAATGATTTAAAATCGTTGAAAATTTATAGTTTACCTTTTATAATAGTTTGTATTGGTTTATTGATGTATTCAAAATTAGATAACGTATTTATTCCTTTTGCTTTTTCGGGTTCATGTTTTGGAGCTTATCTTTATTTAAAACGTGAAACAGGAAAGCGGTATAAAATTCCAATATCAAAAATCACATCCTTTGAAATTTATGATGAAAAAGTAAAAGTTTTATTTAAAAATGCTAGTGGAGTTGATGATTTTGAGGAAATATTCAGAGTAGAAACGAAAGGTATAGCTATATTAGAAGAGTTGAATCTACAACTAAAAATCAATTAAATTTAGACAAAAACATTTATCATTTATACGCAGCTTTATCAAAACTATCCTTATTACTGGTGCTTCCGGAAGATTAAGCAAAGAAATTACAATTCATTTTTCGAAAAAAAATTAGAACAAAATTGCTACAATGATTTGTAATTCAGAAGCTAAAGTATTTGAAAATTCCCCAAATATTAAATGGTACGAACTCAATGTAACTTCATCTTATAGTATTGAAAAAGCTAAAAATATTTAATGTGTTTGACTCTTTAAAAATTGTATTTGTGTTGAAAAGAAACTATTTTTGCCAAACAACACATTTAGAACTTGACAGAAATAGTATCTGAATCAAGTTTAGATTAAACAACTCACAATTATAATGAATACAATAACTACTACTAATTTCAATTTTCCCAATCAAAAATCGGTTTATCGCGGTAAAGTAAGAGAAGTTTACAACATTAATGACGAACTTTTAGTCATGGTGGCAACCGATAGACTTTCTGCTTTTGATGTGGTTTTACCAAAAGGAATTCCGTATAAAGGTCAGATTTTAAATCAAATTGCAACAAAATTTATGGAGTTAACTTCAGATATTGTTCCAAATTGGTTAATTGCAACGCCTGATCCAAATGTAGCAGTCGGACATTTATGCGAACCTTTTAAAGTTGAAATGGTAATTCGTGGTTATCTTTCAGGTCATGCTGCTCGTGAATATGCGCTTGGAAAACGTTCTATTTGTGGTGTAACTATGGAAGAAGGTTTGAAAGAGAACGATAAATTCGGTACTCCAATAATTACACCTACAACCAAAGCAGATAATGGTTCGCACGATGAAGATATTTCTCGAGAAGCTATTTTATTCAACGGAATTGTTGCTGAAGAAGATTATTTAGTTTTGGAAAAATATACTCTTGCTTTATATCAAAGAGGAACTGAAATTGCAGCAAGTCGCGGTTTAATTTTAGTAGATACAAAATATGAATTTGGAAAAACTAAAGAAGGAAAAATTGTTTTAATTGACGAAATTCATACACCAGATTCTTCACGTTATTTTTATACTGATGGTTATCAAGAACGTCAAGATAGAGGAGAGGAACAAAAGCAATTATCTAAAGAGTTTGTGCGCCGTTGGTTGATTGAAAATGGTTTTCAAGGAAAAGATGGACAACAAATACCAAATATGACAGATGAATACATTGATTCGGTTTCGGAACGTTATATAGAGTTGTATGAAAATATTTTGGGTGATAAATTTATGAAAGCAGATATTTCAAATATTAATGAACGTATTGAAAATAATGTTCTTTCTTACTTGAAAAGTTTGTAAAAATTGAATTCAAACTAGCACTGATTGAAATGGCATCACGTCTTTTGGGACGAGATACAACTAAAAGCAGGAAAATGGAAACCATGAAAGCACATGCCATTGCTTCGCCAATTCGCTAACGCTCGGGTCGCTTCAAATAAAAAAAAGTTCAAAAGCAATTAAGTTTTGGAACTTTTTTCATTTATAACTAACCTCTTAATTTCCTGAAATATCACCTGAACCAGTAACTTTTGAATCTATAATTTTAGGGTTTCCTTTGTATTGAATGTTTCCACTACCAGCAACTTTTGCAACTAAATTATTAGTGCAATTTACTTTAAGACTTCCAGAACCTGCAACGGATACGTCCGCATTTTGAGATACTAATTTTGTGCAATTCAAATCACCTGAACCTGCTGTTTTAGCTTCTAATTCTTCTGCTGTTCCTGAAAGTTTTAAGCTTCCAGAACCTGTGAATTTCACATCAACATTTTTTGCATTAATTTCAAGTTTACAATTTCCTGAACCAGTCATTTTTAGCTCAAAATCATTAGCATTTATTACATCTTTTCCAATTAAATTGCCTGAACCCGCAAAGGAAAGCTCGCTTATTTTTTCAAATGGAATGATAATTGTAATTTCTTGTTTGTAATTATAGCTTCTGTTTTTTTCAAAATACACTTTTAATTCGTTTCCAATTACTTCAGTAACAATATGACTTATAATATTTTCATCGCCTTGTATTGTAATTGTCCCTTCTTTTCCAGAGACTAATTCAACATTAAATGAACCTTCTGTTGAAATTTTATTATAAGATTCGGTAGTTCTAGTGATTGTTGTTTGAACTCCATTTCCTTTTATTTTTTCTTCATCCCAATTTTGAGCACTTGCAATTGAAATGCTAATTAATGCCAGTAATACTTTTAGTTTTCTCATTGTTATTCTGTTAAAAGTTGAACGCTTCCGTAATTTGTAGTGATACTTATTTTAGATTTTCCTTGACTAATATGATACGCTGTGTAAGATTTTGAAGTGTTTTTTTCTGATTTTAGAGTATATTTTAGTCCTACATTATCAACAAATGAACCATATTTTAGGCTTGCATTGATGTCAAATGCATAGTCTGATGTACAAGTTATTTTAGAATTGGAATAATTTCCATTGATTGTAATGGCTTCGGTTTTATTGGATGCAGAAAATTGAATATCACTATAATTTGAATTTAGAATCAAGGAATTTCCAATTTCACCTAATTTCAGCGTAAGATAATTTCCATCAATGGCAATTTTTTGAACGGATTTTGAATTGATTTTGGTGTAATTTGATGATAGATTTAGAATTCCAACGTTTTGAAAATTAAATGTGTTATAATTTCCATCAATGTTAATTTGATTTACTTTCTGGAAATCAACCTCAGAATATTGACTTTGTAAATTAATTTTATCAATAGAGTTTATGCTTGATTTTGAAGAGTAGGCAATACTTATATTGTTGGTTTTATTGTTAAATTGACCTAAAATAATACTTCCATATTTGCATTCAATTGCCGAGCTTCCATTGAGTTTATCTACAGAAATGTTTCCATATTTATTGTCCAAATCAATACTTCCATTTCGTGGAATTTTTACAACATAATTTATTTCATAACTAATGTTATTGCCTCTCCATTCTTTAGTGGTGAAAATGGTTTCAGCAGAGACTTTACTCATTGTTGCAGCAAAATCTACATCAATGGTATTGATTCGTTCGTTAATCTTCTTTTCGTTATTTCCAGAAACTTTAATATTAACTTGAATAGAAATTTTGTTTTCATCCCATAAATACACGTTTATATTTCCATAGGAATTGGTAATATTTACTTGTGCATCATCGTTAACCGAATAGGTTTTGGAGATGTTTTTTTCTTTATTATAGGCGTGTTTTTCTTCTGACGCATATCCAAAAATTGGAAGTAATGCAAAGAAAAATAGTAATTTATATATGTTTTTCATCTTCAATTTTATTTATCTTGTTAATGTCTTCAACCTGTTCTAAAACAGATTTTATAAAGGAAATTCGAGTTTGCATATTGGTTATCATGGCAAAGACAATTTGTTTGTTTTCACCATTTTTCGCAATTTCTTCTTTCAGATTTTGATAATCTTTCTCAAACGATTCAATTTCATTCATAGCATCATTAATCAATGCTTTACTTTGCGGAGTTTCTTGCCTTTTTAAAGTTGCCAACTCGTTATTAATAACGGAAGAAAAATAATCGTGGGTTTCTTGCACTTGAGGTGAAAAGGCAACTTCTTCAGTTTGATTGTTGTTATAATTGAATAACAGAATTCCAAAGCTTAATAGGAGTGAAGCAGCAATTGACATTGGAAACCAATTGAATTTCTTCTTTTTTGGTTGTTGTTTCTTTAATTTATCAAGAAATCGCTTTTCGTGCCCAAGATTTGGTTCTTCAAAATCCCAATTGTTTTGGTTTTCAAAAAGTTGATTCATGTTATTGGTACTCATAATTCATTTAATTTTTTTCTTAAACTTTTTTTTGCTCGGCTCATCATCGTTCTATTGTTTTCATTGCTAATATTTAAAATGCTTGTAATTTCTTCTAAATCATACCCTTCAATAAAAAATAAGGTTAGAATGATTTTGTAATTTGATTTCAAAATTTGAATGGTCTTTAAAATACTTTCGGCTTTTAATTCAGAATAATTTTCTGATTCTTCTTTAAAATCCATTACTTCTAGGTTTTCATCCAAACTCTCAAATTGGTATTTATTAGTTTTTTTTAATTCGTTTATACTAGTATTGACAACAATTTTCTTTAACCAAGAACCAAATGTTACATTCCCACTAAAAGAATCTAATTTTTTAAATGCTTTCAAAAAACTTTCTTGCATAACGTCTTCTGCAAGATATGAATCACCAACAATGCGATAGGACACATTAAACATGGCTCTATAATATTGATTATAAAGTGTCAGTTGTGCTTTTTCATTATTCTCTTTGCAACGTTCTAGGAGAATAGCAATATCTAGATTTTGGTTTTTCAAATTGGTTGAATGGTTAATCTATACTAAAGACAAATCGATTTTTAGATTGTTACAGTTTTAAAATAAATTTTATAAAAATAAAAAATCCGAATGATCAATTCGGATTTTCTATATATACAAGAAGTATTATTTAAAATAAGAGAAGTTGTGATTGTCTTCAATTTTCAACAAACTTTCATATATCAATTTAATTACATTTTCTACATCTTCACGATGAACCATTTCCACAGTAGTATGCATATAACGTAAAGAAAGCGAAATTAACGCAGATGCAACACCACCATTACTGTATGCAAAAGCATCAGTATCAGTTCCAGTAACGCGAGAAGTAGCATGTCTTTGAAAAGGAATTTTCTTCTCTTCAGCAGTAGTAACAATCAATTCACGAAGAATATTTTGTGTAGCTGGAGCATAAGCAATCACAGGACCTTTGCCCATTTGTAAATCACCTTCAATTTTCTTATCAATCATCGGAGTTGTAGTGTCATGACAAACATCAGTTACAATAGCTACATTCGGTTTGATTGTTTGGGTTATCATTTCAGCGCCACGAAGCCCAATTTCCTCTTGAACAGCGTTTACAATATATAAACCAAATGGAAGTTTCTTTTTGTTTTCTTTCAATAAACGTGCTACTTCAGCAATCATAAAACCACCCATTCTGTTGTCAATAGCTCTACAAACAAATTTATTCTCGTTTAAAATCATAAACTCATCAGGATAGGTAATTACACATCCAACATGAACGCCTAAATTTTCGACTTCTTCCTTGGTTGCACATCCGCAATCAATAAAAATATTGTGTAAAGTTGCTGCTTCTTCTTTACCACGATTTCTAGTATGAATAGCTGGCCAACCAAAAACACCTTTTACAATACCTTTTTTAGTATGAATGTTTACTCGTTTCGATGGAGCAATTTGATGATCTGAACCACCATTTCTAATTACATAGATTAAACCATTGTCAGTAATGTAGTTTACATACCAAGAAATCTCGTCAGAATGTCCTTCAATTACTACTCTAAATTTAGCATCTGGGTTTATAACACCAACAGCACTTCCATAAGTGTCGGTTATAAAAGTATCAACATAAGGTTTCAAATAATCCATCCAAATTTTCTGTCCTTCAGATTCATAACCTGTTGGTGATGCATTATTCAAATATTTCTCCAAAAAGGAAATTGATGATTTTGTAAGTATCGATTTTGTTGCCATAAAATATTTTTTTGCTAAAATATAAATTTGGCACTACACTTGTTAAGGATATTCTATATTTTTACATTAAAATTAACAGCCATGTTTAAGTGCCGATTATTAATCATTATTTTTTTTACCTCTTTTATTTCTTTAGCTCAAGTTGAAAAAGATCCTGAGATACTAGAAAAAGAAATTAATATAAAAGAAATTGATACAACTATTATAGATACAATATTATTAGATGAAGTCATTCTTTCAAAAGATAAGTTAGATCCTGAAGCTCAAAAACAATTTTTATTACTTCAAAATAGGGTATATAAAGTATACCCATACGCTAAATTGGCTTCTGAAAAACTTATTCAGATGAACAAAACAATGGATAAACTAAAGTCAAAAAAAGAAAAAAAGAAATATTTTAAAATAGTTGAAGATTATTTAGATAATGAATTCAAAGAAAGACTTAAAAAATTATCTACAAAACAAGGTCAAATTTTAATAAAGCTAATACATCGTCAAACAGGTATATCAACTTTTGACCTTATTAAGGATTACAAAAGTGGATGGAAAGCTTTTTGGTCTAATAATACTGCCAGACTATTTAATATAAATCTAAAGCAAACCTACCAACCATTTAAAAGTAATGAAGATTACTTAATAGAAACTATACTTTATAGAGCTTTTATTAATGGAAGACTCATCGAACAAAAATCAGCTAATCCAGTAGATATAGATGAATTGAATGATTATTGGCGAAACTTAGCTAAAGATTTAAATAAAAATAAAACTTAATATTTTTTAGAAGCGAACCATCAGCGCTTTCTTGTTGTCGATATTCCTGCTTTTCGCGTTACAAGGTAACTGCTTCAATCAGGGCTAGGTTTTATTTGTATTGATTAGATGTAGTATTTAGAAAGATGTTTTTTTATATAATTCAGCTATTTTCTTGAAAGACAAAAAAACTTTCATTAACAACAACCACAAAACCAGTGTATTAAAAAATAGTTTCGAAAAAGGGTTAAAATAAGTTTGCGAGATTCAAAAAGATGAGTACTTTTGCACCCGCAATACGGCAGACGTTCTTTAACAAATACTGAAAAAAACTTTAAAAAAGATTTGCATGGAATAGATAAAGGTTTTACCTTTGCCCTCCGCAAAACGATGAAGTTTTTTAAAAGAATGAGCAAGGGAAAAAAGAAAAAAATATTTTTTTCGATTTACTTGCGAGTTAAGAAAAAAGATGTACTTTTGCACCCGCTAACTGAAAGTCACCGAACACCGCTAATCAAAATAGTATTGTGAGGTAAACGAGAGAATAGCGACACAAAAAAAGAATGACACGTTCATAGACATATTGAATTGACAGCCGT
>CANGUP010000038.1 GCA_947457105.1 Flavobacteriaceae bacterium | reverse complement strand
TGCAAAAACTCAATTTTCCAACATTTACGTTTCGGTTCAAAAATAGTGAAAATAAAGTAGCTATCTTCGATGAAATTAGGAAAAAATTTATCATTCTCACACCTGAAGAATGGGTTCGTCAGCATGTAGTTCAGTTTTTATTACAAGAGAAAAACTATCCTAAATCGTATATTAATGTTGAAAAACTAATTAAAATTAATGATTTAAATAAAAGATATGATGTAGTTGTTTATCAACCAAATGGAGAATTATTTTTATTAATAGAATGCAAGGCTCCTGAGGTAAAAATATCACAACAAACTTTTGATCAAATTGCAAGATATAATTTAGTTTTAAAAGCCAAATATCTTATGGTAACCAATGGCTTAAATCATTATTTTTGCCAAATGGATTTTGAAAATGAAAAATACGTTTTTCTAAAAGAACTTCCTGAATTTGAAACTACAAATAAATAAATTTTGAAAAAAATAGCTGTCGTTGTATTAAATTGGAATGGTGTAAAATTGTTAGAACAATTTCTGCCATCTGTAATTTCCTATTCTAATGAGGCTACGATATATGTTGCTGATAATGCTTCTTCTGATAATTCAATTCAATTTGTAAAAGACAATTATCCAACCATAAAAATCATTCAAAACGATGGAAATTATGGGTTTGCAAATGGATATAACATTGCTTTACAACAAGTTGAAGAAGAGTATTATTGTCTATTAAATTCAGATGTTGAAGTTATAGAAAACTGGCTTATTCCTATACTTTCCATATTTAAATCTGAAAGTGATGTTGCTATAATTCAGCCAAAAATTCTTGATTTTAAAAATAAAGAATATTTTGAGTATGCAGGTGCAGCAGGCGGATTTATTGACAAATATGGATATCCTTTCTGTCGAGGAAGAATTTTTGAAACTATTGAAAAAGACAACCATCAATATGATGATGAAAAAGATATTTTTTGGGCAAGTGGCGCTTGTTTTTTTATTAGAAAAGATATTTATAGAAAACTAAACGGTTTTGATGGCGATTTTTTTGCACATCAAGAAGAAATTGATTTATGTTGGAGAGCATTCAATCTTGGATATAAAGCAAAATATACTTCACAATCTATTGTTTATCATCTTGGAGGTGCAACTTTAAACGAAGGTAATCCTAAAAAAACATTTTTGAATTTTAGAAATTCTTTGTTGATGCTTTTGAAAAACTTACCAAAAAACAAATTGTTTACAATACTTTTTATGCGATTAGTTTTAGATGGTATTGCAGGAATAAAATTTATTTTTCAAGGGAAATTCAAACATTGTTTTGCGATTATAAAGGCACACTTTCATTTTTATCATTTGATTTCCAAGAACTTAAATAAAAGGAACTCTGTTCAAAAAGCAAATTACTTCCATACAAAAAGCATTGTATACTCCTATTTTGTCAAAGGCGGCAAGGTTTTTGACATATAATTAACAATACTTTATAGTAAATTTACGTTTAAACAATCAAGAAATTGTAATTTTGCAATATCAAAAATCAAATTCATTATGAGAAAAGTAATTTTTATGTTTTCATTGGCTGCATTGACATTAACATCATGTGGAACCAAAAAGAAATTAGCTGAATTAGAGCAAAAAAACAAAGAGTGTCAGGATTTATTAAATTCTACAACAATAAAATTAAACATGTGCTTAACAGAAAGAGAAGCACTTGAAAAACAAAACGAATATTTAAAGAAAAACAATTCGGAGTTGATTAATAATGTTGGGAATATGACAACATTGACTCAACAAGGAGCTGCTAATATTGAAAAAGCTTTAGAGTCTATTAAAGAAAAAGATTTGAAAATTTCTAGAATGCAAGATGCATTAACTAAAAAAGATAGTGTTACGCTAGCATTGGTAACAAGTTTAAAAAGTTCGGTTGGAATTTCAGATCCAGATATTGAAGTTAATGTAGAAAAAGGAGTAGTTTTTATTTCTATTGCTGATAAATTACTTTTCAAAAGCGGAAGTTATGTAGTAAGTGACAGAGCTAAAGAAGTTTTAGCAAAAGTTGCAAAAGTAGTTAACGATAAACCTACATTTGAATGTATGGTAGAGGGTCATACAGATAGCGTTCCTTTTACTGGTAATGCTGTTTTGTTAGACAACTGGGATTTAAGTGTAAAACGTTCAACTGCAATTGTTAGAGTTTTAACTAAAGATTTAGGTGTAAAACCTTCTCAATTAATAGCTGCTGGACGTGGAGAATATGTGCCATTAGTGGATAACAAAACTGCTGAAAACAGAGCTACCAACAGAAGAACTAGAATCGTTGTTTTACCAAAAATTGACGAATTCTACGAAATGATTGAAAAAGAAATGAAGAAACAGTAAATTGAAGTACGAAGTAGAAGTACGAAATAAGAAGTACCAAGTACAAAATTTAGAATATAATAAAACGCCTTGAGAAATTAAGGCGTTTTATTTTATACCATAATTCAACGGAACCATATCAGCAACTTTCAACTGTGCTATATATCCAGAGAAAATCATGTTATCTACATTGGAATTGTTGCCAAATTGATCTACAAAAAAAGTATCGGTTTCAAATATTATTTTTGATTGTTGTTTCTTTTTGTATAATAAATTGAATTCGGCAACAAACTTTTTTCCTACTAAGGATTTATTTTGTTTAGTGACGAAAACTTGCTTAGTATCAGAATCTCCAGTTATCTTAAAATAATCATTTGGATTGTCTTGAAATTTATCTACAAACAGGAGAAAATTATCTTTATTCCAAATGTTGTTCGCTAAATTTCTAAAGAATTGTAATTGTGAGCCTTCATAACATTTTTGGCGTTGCTTTAATATTTTAGGATTAGTTTCTATTTCTTCATATCGAGATAATCCTAAATAAAAACTTCTATAAACATCTGAAGAACTGATACTTGCAGAAAAAAACTTAACTTCAAAATCAACCAATTCGTAGTTTATTTTGTAACCCAAAAGTGCATTGTTGATTATTAAAGGTTTGTCTGAATAGGCTTTGAAAGTATTTGTCGTTTCATCATAATCAAAATATAAATCGTCTTCATTTTCAATTTTGGCTTTTCTTCCAACAATAGTTTGTCCTAAAAATTGTTCGCGAAATAGTTTTAATTTTTGCTTTCTTGAAAAGCGATCTTTTTTTAAAACAACTTCATTCAAAATGTTAACAGCTTCCTTTAGAACTATATTAAGTTCTTTACCATTATCATAGTCTTTGATATATTGTGTTTGATATCCGATAAAACTAACGGCTAAAATACTATTGATTTTACCACCATATTGTAATTGAAATGCTCCATCTTTATCAGCAATTGTTGCAATTGAAGTTCCATCAAAATAAATGTTTGCACCCGGCAAAGGTTGATTTTTTTCATCAACAATTTTACCTTTTACAACTTGGGCAAAAGAAATTGAAGAAAATAGGATAAGAAGAGAAAAAAGTTTGACCAAATTCATATTTACAAAATATCTAAACTTCCTTTTCCTTCACGAATTACTTCTGGCTCATATCCTGATAAATCGATTATTGTTGATGGAATATTATAACCATAACCTCCATCAATTACAACATCTACAATGTTTTGCCATTTTTCAAAAATCAATTCAGGATCTGTAGAATATTCTAAAACTTCATCTTCATCATAAATTGAAGTTGAAATGATTGGATTACCCAATTCTTTTACAATAGCGCGAATAATGTTATTATCGGGTACACGAATTCCAACCGTTTTTTTATTTTTGAATACTTTTGGCAAGTCATTATTTCCTGGCAAAATAAAAGTATAAGGTCCTGGAAGAGCGCGTTTAAGTAATTTAAAAGTTGAAGTGTCAATTTGTTTAACATAGTCAGAAATGTGACTTAAATCGTAACAAATGAAAGACAGATTGGCTTTTTCAAGTTTGATTCCTTTAATTTTTGCCACTTTTTCTAAAGCTTTTAAATTGGTAATATCACAACCTAATCCATAGACAGTATCGGTTGGATAAATTATTAAACCACCATTTTTTAAAACATCAACTACTTTTTTGATAGCTGATTCGTTGGGTTTATCGTCGTATATTTTTATAAATTGTGACATAAAATTAAGGAATATATATAGGTAAAGATACCACAAAAAACGTTAAGGTGAATTAGAATTTGATAGTTCTTTAATATCCCAAGTTTCTAAAATATAATAATTCCAAATTCCTTTTTTTACTTCAATACTAACTTGAAAATCATCTGGATTTTTATCTAAGTAAGGTTTGATATCTTCATAACTAACTCTTATCCTCTCTTTTTTACCTTTGAAAATAAATCTAATTAAATTAGAACCACTTTTTCCTGTTGAATGATGAAAATCATAAACTTTTAAAGTGTAAGTTTCGATTAAACTATTATTTGATTCTATTTTATTAATACCATCAAAAATTATATTAGAAGGAATCCAAAAAAGCATTACTGCTAACATAAAATGCATCAGAAATAAAAATGGCAAATAAATTATTTTATGAAAAATATTTTTTTCCTTTCTTATTGTAGGCAAAATATCTTTCCAATCAATTGAAAGTATATTAAATTTTACTATTAAAAATAAACCGATAACTACTGGTATCCAAAAAACAAATAAATCATATCGATTATCACTACCTATATACTCAGATTCAAAGAAATAATAATGTATTACACCAATTACAAGAATAGCTATTAGAAATTTATATTGAATCTCTTCTCTCTTTTTTTCTATAGTTTTATTAATTTTAGTGGATTTACTTTTTGTAATTTTCATTTTTGTGTTACCCAATTACATCCAACTTTGCAAAGCGCAACAACAACTTTTTAATTCCACCAACATCAAATCGGATTTCAGCTTTTTTATCAGCTCCTACTCCTTCTAGATTAATTACTTCACCTTTACCAAAACGTTCATGCATAACTACATTTCCAATAGTAAGCTTATTGTCAAACAAATTGGAATTGGAATTACTCGGAGCATTATTTGAGACAGGTTTCAATTTACGAATATTTGCAGAAGAAACTGGTTCGTCACCATACTTCTTTGGTGGAGTTCCTGTCACGGGTTTTGCCAAACGTAATTTTGATTTATCAATATCACCAAAAATATCAATGTCCATCATTGGTTTATATCGATAACCTCCAGCATCACTTGGGTTTATGTATTCTAAATATTCTTCTTTAATTTCTTCTATAAAACGAGATGGCTCACTGTCTGTAAGTTTTCCCCAACGATAACGAGATTGCGCATAAGTAAGATACGCTTGATGCTCAGCACGAGTTAGAGCCACATAAAATAAACGGCGTTCTTCTTCAAGTTCACTTCTAGTATTTAAACTCATGGCACTTGGAAACAAATCTTCTTCCATTCCAACCACAAAAACATAAGGAAATTCTAGACCTTTAGCTAAGTGAATAGTCATAAGCGCTACCCTATCATCATCGCCAGTGTCGTTATCTAAATCGGTTGCTAATGCAACATCTTCCATAAACTCCGATAAAGCTCCACGTGCACCATCGATTTCTTTCTGACCCTCAATAAAATCTTTGATACCACCCATTAAAACTTCAATGTTTTCAATGCGTGCAATTCCTTCTGGAGTACCATCCTTTTTTAATTCTTGAACTAATCCAGTTTTTTTGGTAACATGATCGGTTAAATAAAAAGCATCTTGGTTTTCATTAATAACTTGAAAACTTTTAATCATGGTAACAAAATCTTGAAGCTTTGCTTTTGTTCCAGAATTTAATTTCAAATCAATTTTATCAATATGTTCCATGACTTCAAATATGGAACGCTTATAATGATTGGCTGCAACCGTAAGTTTTTCTACCGTTGTATCGCCGATTCCTCTTGCAGGATAATTGATAACTCTAATTAAAGCTTCTTCATCTTTTGGATTAATAACCAATCTCAAATAACACAAAACATCTTTAATTTCTTTTCTTTGATAGAACGATAATCCACCATAAATTCTGTAAGGAATATCTCTTTTTCTTAAAGCATCTTCCATAGAACGCGATTGCGCATTGGTTCTGTACAAAATAGCAAATTGACCATTTAGCATTTGGTTTCGCATTTTTTGTTCAAATATTTCACCTGCTACAAAACGACCTTCTTCACCATCGGTAACACTTCTATGAACTTTTATTTTTGGACCGAAATCATTAGCTGTCCAAACAATTTTATCTAATTTGGTTTTATTCTTATCAATTATTGAATTGGCAGCTTCAACAATATTCTTGGTAGAACGATAATTTTGTTCCAATCTATAAGTCTGAACATTATCATAATCTTTTTGAAAATTCAAAATATTATTAATGTTAGCACCGCGAAAAGCATAAATACTTTGAGCATCATCACCCACAACACATATATTTTGAAATCTATCAGATAACGCTCTTACAATCAAATACTGAGAGTGATTCGTATCTTGATACTCATCTACCATTATATATCTAAATCTATCTTGATATTTAGCTAAAACATCTGGAAAGCGATTTAATAATTCGTTGGTTTTTAATAATAAATCATCAAAATCCATAGCTCCTGCTTTGAAACATCTATCAACATAATTGGCATAAACTTCACCCAATCGAGGCTTTTTAGACATCGCATCTTGTTCTTGAAGTTCCGGATTATTTAGATAAGCTTTTACAGTAATTAGTGAATTTTTATATGATGAAATCCTACTTAAAACTTGTTTTGGTTTGTACACATCTTTATCTAATTGCATTTCTTTTATAATAGAAGAAATCAATCGAACAGAATCTTGAGTATCATAAATTGTAAAATTGGAAGGAAAACCCAATTTATCGGCTTCACTTCTAAGAATTCTTGCAAAAACGGAATGAAAAGTTCCCATCCAAAGGTTTTTAGCTTCGTTGGTTCCTACAATATCAGCGATTCGTTTTTTCATTTCACGAGCTGCTTTATTGGTAAAAGTCAAAGCTAAAATATTGAAAGCATCAACTCCTAAACCCATAAGATAAGCAATACGCATAGTTAAAACACGTGTTTTACCAGAACCTGCTCCTGCAATAATAATCATAGGACCATCTTTTTGTAAAACAGGTTGTTGTTGAGCTTCGTTGAGTTGGCTAATATATTTTTGCATCATAAGAATTCGTTCAATATAATTTTGAGATTTACAAAAATAGGTTTACTAACTATTAATAACAATATTTTATTACTTGATTTATTAACTATTTTTGTATCCAATTTAAAAAATGTTTTTCTTTGTACTTAATCATTAAGGGCTATATAGCCGTTTTAAATTTCTTATGAATACAGATAAAATTATTGAACTAGCATTTTACACATTACCAGCTTTAATTACAGGTGGAGTTGCTTTCTATTCTTTTCAAACCTTTTCAAATAGTGAAGAGAAAAGAAGGAGATTTCATTTACTTAAGGAAAATCAGAAACAATCTTTGCCAATAAAACTTCAAGCTTATGAACGATTAGCATTGTTATTAGAACGCATTAATCCTTCTAAATTATTGATTAGAGTTGCTCCATTAAATGATAATAAAAGTGATTATCAAAATTTATTGATTCATCACATTGAGCAGGAATACGATCACAATTTGACGCAACAAATATATGTTACAGATGAATGTTGGACAATGATTGTAACTGCAAAAAACACAGTAATTCAAAACATAAGAAAGACTACAATAAATCCTGAAGTTTCAAATGCTGATAAACTTAGAGAAACAATATTAAGTAATCTTTTTGAAAGTGGAGAGTCTGCAACTAATGTTGCATTAAGTTATTTAAAAACTGAGGTTAAAGATTTTTTATAATCTTTTGTATTTGATTTTGCTCTTCAATTGATAATTCTGGAAATAAATTCTCAAATTGCTTTAAATAATTTTCGTCCTTTATTAACTTCCTAATTTTATCGCGAGAATATTTGGTGAACTGCCATTTGTGGTGCGTTGTAGCATTAACTAAATTTTTTAGAACTTCATTATTTTCTGTGTAATTTGATAGTAAACTCTCAAAAGCATTTTGTCGAATTGAACTTTCATAATTTGATGAAGTATATTGAATTAATTCACTTAAAGCTTTTAAAGCAAAAATTGAGGCTTTTTGATCATTCTCATGAGTATTAGAATACAATATACATGATGTTAAATAAAGTATTTTTAATTCTTTATCGTTTCTTCCTTCCCAATTTTTGGCTATTTCTAAATATTTAGATTGTTCATTTGGGAAATTTTTCCATAACGTTATAAAGGCTGCCTGATTTGTTTCGTATGATTTATCGTTTAATAGCGTTTCAAATTCTGACTTAAACGACTCCGGCATCTTTTCAATTGATTGTGCCACAAATCTTCTAACGGCAATATCGTTAGATTTCATTGCTAAATCATACAATTCAGAAACTTTTTCAAAAGGTTCGTTTCTAATTTGATAAAGCACTTCAACTTTCAATGCTGAATAACTATCGGATGCTAAAATTACTTTTAACAAATTGTATTTGTCTTCCAATTTAGATTTTCTTTCATATTGCAATTTCAGTAAATCACGCATGAACCCATTTTTAGTCAAAAGAAAATTAATATCATTTGCAGGATATTTATAATCCTCCAACCAAACTTTTTTGAACTTTTCAGTATCAAAATCTGATACTTTTCTAATTTCGGCTAGAAAGTCGTCTGTTTCAACATTTTTATATTGGTATTTCTTTACATAACTTTTTACAGCTTTTCTAAACTTCTTTTCTCCAATTGATTCTCTTATAAAATGTAAAGCCCAAGCACCTTTTTGATAAAAACTTAATGAACTAGCCTTTTCATTCATTACAGGAATTGTATCGGTTTTAGCAGCAACTTTCAAACGATTGGCGTAACTAAATAATTGGTTATAAAAATAATCGTCGCCAAAAACTTTTCGCTCTGCAAGCGAAGCATAATAGGTTGCGAATCCTTCTTGAAGCCAGTGATGTTTTCCAGATTTTGCTGTAACCAAATCACCAAACCATTGATGTGCCAACTCATGTGCGTTGACATTCAAATAATTTCTATCATTAAATCCGCTTTCATCAACTACATAATCTTGCGAGAAAATCGTTGCTGAAGTATTTTCCATTCCGGCATAAAGAAAATCTTCAACCGGAACTTGACGATAAACTTTCCATGGATACTTCACTCCTATTTCATCTTCAAGAAAATCAAAAATGGTTTTCGAATCTTTATAAGTATGTTGATATTTATCTTCATCAACTGGTTTGTAGTAATTGGTAAGTGTGATATTAGAATTTGAAATTTCAAATTTTGAGTCAAATTTTCCAATGGCGAACATAGCGAGATAAGATGACATTGGTTTTTGCATAAAATATTTCCAAGTTTTTAAATTACCATTATCGTCAATAGCATTTAAAACTCCATTAGAAATTGCAGTAAATTTGTTATTATAGGTGATAGAAATATTAAAAATTACTTTTTCATTTACATCATCAAAACTTGGTAACCAATGACTTGTATATTTTCCTTGACCTTGAGTCCAAATTTGTTGTCCATTATCAATTCCAGTAAAATAAACTGTTTGCATTGGAGTTGCACGATATCGTAAATTCAATATATTTTTACCTTTTTTGAATCCTTCGAATAGCAATAATTTTTTGTCAGTTGCTTTATATTTTACTAATTCCCCATTAATAATTATATCATAAAACGTCATGTTTTTAGCATCAATTGCAATGGTATCAATCTTTTCTTTTACTTTAAAAAGATAGGTGACTTTGCCTGAAATAGATTTTGTTTCAAAAACTGGTGCAACTTCGGCATCACATTTTATGAAATCAACTTTTGCAGTTTGTTGACCAAAAGTTAAAGTAGAAAAGAAAAAAACCAGTAAATATTTCATACATTTAATAATTGAATTACAAATATAGTCATTGAAATTGAAATTGAAATTCTATCTTCGCATTACAAATTTTAATGTTGAATATTCAATATTGAATTACGAATTTTGAAATTGTAAAATGTCAAATAATCCATTACAAACTCCTATCGAATATCTAAAAGGTATTGGTCCTTCTCGTGGCGAATTGCTTCGAAAAGAGCTCAATATTCATCGCTATGGAGATTTAATGAATTTATTTCCAAACCGATATATTGACCGAACTCGATATTATAAAATCAATCAATTACAAGGAACAACTGCCGAAGTTCAAATTATTGGCAAAATAATTCATGTGAAAACGGTTGAATTTGGTAAAAATCAAAAACGATTGGTAGCCACATTTACTGATGAAACTGGTCAAATGGATTTAACGTGGTTTCAAGGTGTAAAATGGATTCGAGAAAGCATAAAACTCAACGAAGTTTATGTTATTTTTGGAAAAATAGCCGATTATAAAGGACAATTTTCAATGGCTCATCCAGAAATGGAATTGTTGGCTGAGCACAAAACAAGTTTAAGAAGTGCCATGCAACCAGTTTATCCAAGTACTGAAAAACTAACGCAACGTGGCATTACTAATAGAGTTGTAAACAAAGCGATGCAACAGCTTTTTATTGAAACTAAAGCTCAATTTATAGAAACATTGCCATCCAATATTTTAGAAAGCTTGAAATTGATGTCTAAAAATGAGGCGATGTTCAATATACATTTTCCGAAGAGTCAAGAACTTTTGGCGAAAGCGCAATTTCGATTAAAATTTGAAGAACTGTTTTTCATTCAATTGCAATTAATTACCAAAAACTTAATTCGGAAACATAAAATAAAAGGACATCCTTTTGATAAAGTTGGAACTAATTTTACCGATTTTTACAATAATCATTTACCATTTGAATTGACTAATGCTCAAAAAAGAGTGATTAAAGAAATTAGAAATGATATGGGGAGCAATGCCCAAATGAATCGTTTGCTTCAAGGCGATGTTGGATCAGGAAAGACGATTGTGGCTTTAATGTGTATGCTTTTGGCTAAGGATAATGGTTTTCAAAGTTGCCTAATGGCTCCAACTGAAATTCTTGCCAATCAACATTTTATTGGATTATCAGAATTAGCTAAAAACTTGAATATTAATATAAAAATACTGACCGGTTCAAGTAAAACTTCAGAAAGAAAAATCATTCACGAAGAACTTGAAAATGGCACTTTAGATTTTATCATCGGAACACATGCCTTGCTTGAAGATAAAGTAAAATTTCATAATTTAGGATTGGCAGTAATTGATGAACAACATCGTTTTGGTGTAGAACAACGAAGTAAATTATGGAAGAAAAACGAAATTCCACCACACGTTTTGGTCATGACGGCTACTCCTATTCCGAGAACTTTAGCAATGAGTTTGTATGGTGATTTGGATATTTCTGTAATTGATGAATTGCCTCCAGGAAGAAAACCAATTCAAACGGTGCATCGATTTGATTCGAACCGATTAAAAGTTTGGAAGTTCTTGAAAAATGAAATCGCTAAAGGAAGACAAGTTTATATCGTTTATCCATTAATTAATGAAAGTTCTACTCAGGATTATAAAGACTTGATGGATGGTTATGAAAGTATTTCTAGAGATTTTCCTTTGCCTCACTATTCTATTTCTATAGTTCACGGACAAATGAAACCTGCAGATAAAGAATCCGAAATGCAACGATTTGTCGCAGGAAAAACCAATATTATGGTTGCAACAACGGTTATCGAAGTAGGTGTTAACGTTCCAAATGCAAGTGTTATGGTTATAGAAAGTGCTGAACGATTTGGATTATCGCAGTTGCATCAATTGCGCGGTCGAGTTGGTCGTGGTGCCGATCAAAGTTATTGTATTTTAATGACCGGCTTCAAATTAAGTAACGACAGTAAAACTAGATTAGAAACTATGTGTAAAACCAACGACGGATTTGAAATAGCTGAAGTCGATTTAAAACTTCGTGGTCCAGGAGACATTTTAGGAACGCAACAAAGTGGAATTTTAAACTTACAAATAGCCGATTTAGTAAAAGATAAAGATATTTTAATGGTTGCACGTGAATACGCAATTAAGCTTTTAAAAGATGACGCATCAATGGAAAAACTTGAACATCATAATCTTAGAACTATTTTTATAGAAATGAGTGCAAAGAAAAATATTTGGAATTATATTAGTTAGATTGCAGATTGCAGATTTTCATCGCTAATTAAACACTTAAACTTTTAAACTCATAAACTTTAAACTATACAAATGGTACAATACAACCCAAAAGATTGGATTACATTCATTTTCAAATTTCACAAATCGGATACTTTTCGACAATTGTTTCCTATGATGATTTTTATAGGAATTTATACCGGAATAATTGGTTATTTAGAAATAGAATATTGGAAATTATCACAAGATGATCATTTAAAAAATATAACTATAATGCACGGAATGTTGGGCTTTGTAATTTCGTTATTACTTGCCTACAGAACAAATACTGCTTACGATCGTTGGTGGGAAGGACGCAAACTTTGGGGTTCATTGGTTAATAATTCTAGAAACTTAGCGATCAAACTTTCTGCAATTCTGAAAGATGAAAATGATAAAAATTATTTCAAGCGAATGATTCCAAATTATGCTTTAGTTTTGGGCAATTATTTACGAGATGAAGAAACTGCAAAAATGCTTTTCGAAGGATTAGATTTAGAACTTGACCATAACAAACATCGACCAAATCAAATTGCCAAGCTATTATTTCTTAAAATTCATGATTTACATCAATTAGGAAAAATTTCAGGCGATCAGTTGATAATAATTAATGCAGAATTACAATCATTTACAGATGTTTGCGGTGCCTGTGAGCGAATTAAAAACACACCTATTCCCTATTCATATAGTGCATTTATTAAGAAATTCATCTTCATTTACGTTATGACTTTGCCTTTTGGATATGTGTTTAGTTTAGGATATTACACGATTCCAGTAGTGATTTTTATTTTCTATGTTTTAGCAAGTTTAGAATTAATTGCCGAAGAAATTGAAGATCCATTTGGTAATGATTCAAACGATTTACCAACAGCCAAAATTGCTTCGAATATTAAAAAACATGTTGAGGAATTGCTTTAAATTAATTGTTAAATACCTATTCTTATCCAAAAGTTAAATAAAAGTCAATAAAGTCTATTAATCTTTTGATAAAAGGTAATTTTTTGTTATATATTTGTATAGACAAATAACACTTTTTATCTAGAAATTTTATGAAAGTTAAAAACATAGCCATCGTTTTATTTATTATATTAATTGGAGGATTAATAACTTATAGAATAACCAAAAACAGCAGCGAAACCGATAAAGGTAAAGGAAAAGGTGATAAAAAACCTCCTGTTTCAGTATCTGCGATAGTTGCTGAATCTAAAGATTTCTCAAATGCCTTAACCCTTTCAGGTTCTATCGAAGCTAATGAGCAAATTGAAATAAGAAGCGAGGTTTCTGGAATTGTTGAGAATATTGCTTTTAAAGAAGGTTCAAACGTTAGTAAAGGCCAACTTTTATTCAAAGTTAATGATGTTGAATTAAGAGCACAATTAGCTCAAGCCAATACAAGACAAAATTTAGCTTCTGAAAATGAAAGACGTGCCAAATTATTACTTCAAAAAGAAGCAATAAGTCAAGAAGAATATGATATTGCAAGTGCCGATTTTAGAACGGCTCAATCTCAAACACAACTTATTCGTGCTCAAATTGCAAAAACATCTGTTAGAGCGCCTTTTTCAGGTAAAATAGGTTTGCGTTCTATTTCTCCAGGAACTTACATTACTCCTGCTACTCTGGTTGCCAAATTAGTTAGCACAAATCCATTAAAAATTACGTTTTCAATTCCAGAAAAATATGCATCAGAAATTAAAGTGAATTCAGAAATTAAATTTACTGTAAATGGTTTACCAGAAAAATATAGTGCAAAAATTTATGCCATTGAACCTGAAATAGAAACCACAACAAGAACTTTGAGTATTAGAGCAATTGCGCAAAACACTAGTGGAAAACTGCTTCCAGGAACTTTTGCCAATGTAGAATTACCTTTAAATACCATTAAAGATGCCATTGTTGTTCCAACTGAAGCAATAATTCCTGTTCAAGACGGAAAGAAAGTTTTTATTGCTAACAACGGAAAAGCCAAAGAAATTATGGTAGAAACATTGACTAGAACGGATAAAGAAATTGTAATTACTTCTGGTTTGAAAGTTGGTGATACCGTTCTAACTTCAGGAGTAATGTCATTAAAAAACGAAGATGCTATAAAAGTTAAAACTAAAATTAAGAATTAGTCCATAATTTGAGTTCTAAAAAGTAATTCTTAATTCACAATTTAATCCTATGAGTTTATCAACGTTAAGTATAAAAAGACCTGTATTTACAATTGTAGTAAATTTAACTATTATTTTGTTTGGAATAATTGGCTACAGCTATTTGGGTGTAAGAGAGTTTCCATCTATCGATCCAGCACAAATTAATGTTAGAACTAATTATACTGGTGCCAATTCTGATATCATTGAATCTCAGATAACTGAACCTTTAGAAAAAGCTATTAATTCTATCGATGGAATTAGAAATATTACTTCTTCTAGTAATCAAGGTTCGAGTAATATTAATATCGAATTTAAATTGGAGAAAAACCTTGAAGAAGCAGCCAATGATGTTCGAGATAAAGTATCGCAGGCTATTCGTAGTTTACCTCAAGATATTGATGCTCCACCTGTAGTTTCAAAAGCCGATGCCGACTCTGATCCAATTGTAACAATGACCGTTCAAAGTGAAACTAAAGATGCTTTACAACTTAGTGATTATGCCGAAAACGTAATCGCAGAACGATTGCAAACTATTCCTGGTGTAAGTAGTGTTCAAATTTGGGGACAAAAGCGATACTCGATGAGAATCTGGATTGATCCTGTAAAATTAACATCTTATGGTGTGACAGTTTCGGATGTCAGAAATGCTTTAAATAGTCAAAACGTTGAACTGCCTTCTGGAAAATTAACAGGTGCTAATACTGAATTAACGGTAAAAACTTTAGGAAATTTATCTACTGCAGAAGAATTTAATAATATCATCATAATTTCAGATAATTCTAGAGTAGTTCGTTTGAGTGATATTGGAAAAGCTGAATTAGGTCCAGAAAACTTAGAAACTAGATTTACTGGTTCAGGAAAACCTATGGTTGGATTGGCAGTAATTCCGCAACCAGGAACAAATTATTTGGATATTGCCAATGAATTTTATAAAAAGTACGACGTTTTAAAAAAAGAATTACCTTCTGATATTGAATTAAATATTGCTTTAGACAACACTATTTTTATCAAAAAATCAGTCGTAGAAGTTGCTGAAACACTTTTGATTTCAATCATTCTCGTAATTTTAATCATCTTCTTATTCTTTAGAGATTGGTCTATTGCATTTCGACCTTTAATTGATATTCCTGTTTCGCTAATTGCTACGTTTTTCATAATGTATTTATGTGGATTTTCGGTAAATGTTTTAACGCTATTAGCCATCGTATTAGCAACAGGATTAGTTGTTGACGACGGAATTGTTGTAACTGAAAATATATTCAAAAAAGTAGAAGAAGGCATGTCGCCGATTGAAGCGGCAATAAAAGGTTCAAATGAGATTTTCTTTGCTGTAATTTCAATTTCAATAACATTAGCAGCTGTATTTTTACCTATCATATTTCTCGAAGGTTTCGTTGGACGATTGTTTAGAGAATTTGGTGTCGTAATTGGAGCTGCTGTATTGATTTCCGCATTTGTATCGTTAACATTAACACCAATGTTGAATGCTTATTTGATGAAAGGTGGCGAACAAAAGAAAACTCGTTTTTATGAATTTACGGAACCCTATTTTGTTAGTTTAAACAAAGGTTATGCCGAAGCTTTGACGAGTTTTATGAAGAAAAAATGGTTGAGTTTTCCAATTCTGATTATTTGTATTGGACTAATTGCCTTATTTTTCACAATAATTCCAAAAGAAACAGCACCTTATGATGATAGAAGTTTAGTCGTAGTAAGCGTTACTGCTCCAGAAGGTGCAACCTATGAATATACTGATAGATTCATGCAGGAATTATCACAATTAATTAATGATTCGGTTCCTGAAAAGAAAATTGCTTTAGTAATTACTGCTCCAGGATTTTTATCGTCATCGGTTAATACTGGTCGAATTCGTTTAGCACTTAAAGATCCTGAAGATAGAGAAGCTTCTCAGAAAGAAATTGCAGAACGTTTTACCAAACTGACTAAAAAATATTCGGAAGCAAAAACGAATGTTTCTGAGCAACCTACAATTTCTGTTAACAGAAGAGCTGGTTTACCTATTCAGTATATCATTCAAGCATCAAATTTTGAAAAATTACGAGAAAAAATTCCACAGTTTATGGATTTGGCCAATCAAAATGAGACATTCTCAACAGTGGATGTGAATTTGAAATTTAACAAACCTGAAATCAATGTTACCATCGACAGAGAAAAAGCGGAAAGTTTAGGAATTTCGGTTTTAGATGTTGCTCAAACATTACAATTATCTCTAAGTGGACAACGTTTTGGTTACTTTATGAAAGATGGTAAACAATACCAAGTCATAGGACAATTTGAAGAAAAAGACCGAAACAAGCCTTTAGATTTAACCTCAATGTTTGTAAAAAGTAAAAATGGCACTTTAATTCAAATGGATAATGTGGTAAAAGTGGAAGAACAAAGTAATCCACCGCAATTATTTCACAACAATAGATACATGTCAGCTACAATTTCGGCTGGATTAGCTCCTGGAAAAAGTATGGGCGATGGAATTGATGCGATGAATGAAATTAAGGAAAAAGTTTTAGATGCATCCTTCACAACGGATTTAGGTGGTGAATCAAGGGATTTTGTGGAAAGTAGTTCGAATACTTTATTTGCTTTCGGATTAGCATTGTTATTAATTTACTTAATTCTGGCTGCACAATTTGAAAGTTTTATCGATCCATTTATCATCATTTTAACAGTTCCTATGGCAGTGGCAGGTGCTTTATTTTCATTGTGGTTATTTGGTCAAACTTGGAATATTTTTAGTCAAATTGGAACTGTAATGTTAATTGGACTCGTCACCAAGAACGGAATTTTAATTGTCGAATTTGCTAATCAATTACGAGAACAAGGTAAAACAAAATTTGAAGCAATTATTGAAGCGTCAGAAGCTCGTTTGCGTCCAATTTTGATGACTAGTTTAGCCATTGCATTAGGAGCATTACCAATCGCAATGTCACTTGGAGCAGCATCTACAAGCAGAATTGGCATGGGTGTTGTAATCGTTGGTGGAACCTTATTTTCGTTGATTCTAACACTTTTTGTAATTCCTGCGATATATCTAATGTGGTCGAGAGCCAAAAAAAACCGTCCAGAGTTTGATAATTTAGAAGCCCTTGAAAAATAAGATGAAACATATAAACAAATACCAACTAATAGTGTTCTTTTTCGCACTTCAGCTTCAAGGACAAGACGTTTTGAAATTGGAAGACGCTGTTAAAATTGCATTAGAAAACAATTATGATATTAAAATTGCTAAAAACAATTTGAAAATTGATGAAACAAATTCTACTGCTGGAAATGCCGGAATGTTTCCAACTCTTAGCGCAACTGTCGCAAATAATAATAGTATTTTAAATACTACTCAAACCCAAGCAAGCGGTGATAAAAGAACTCTTGACAATGCAATTAATATGAATCTCACCTATGGTGTTGGATTAGATTGGACCATTTTTGACGGAATGCGAATGTTTGCAAGAAGGGAACAATTAAAAGTTTTACAAAAACAAGGCGAAGCCGAATTAAAACTGGCAATTATAACAAGAATAAGCGATGTCTATGCTACTTATTTTGATTTAGTTCAGCAGCAACAGCAAATAAAAGCTTTAGATACAGCCATTGTGATTTCAAATCAACGATTGACAACAGCTCAAAATCGCTATTCTATTGGAAAAGCAGCCAAATTAGAAGTTTTAAATGCTCAAGTTGATTTGAATACCGATGTTAGCTCAAGGTTGAAACAATTAGAATTATATCAAAATTCTAAAATTAGATTAAATGAGATTTTAGCTAGAGACACGAAATTAGATTTTAAAGTAAAAGATAAAATCACAATCGATGCTTCACTAAAATATGATGAATTAAAATCACTTTCTGAAAAGCAAAATCCACAATTGCAAGCACAATTATTAGAAAAAAATAATGCCGAACTTCAATTAAAGCAAGTAAAAGCTGGAAGATATCCAACAGTTAGAATTAATTCTGGATACAATTTTACTCGTTCTGAGGCTTCTTTGGGATTCGTTACGCAATCTTCTGGACGAGGATTTGTTTATGGGATAAATGCATCGGTTCCAATATTTGATGGCTTTAATCAAAATCGAAATGAGAAAGTTGCTAAACTCCAAGTAGAAAATGTTGAAAATACTATAAATCAGCAGAAAATTGCTTTAGAATCTCAACTTGGTATGGCTTATCAAAGCTACTTGACTAATTTAGAATTGACTAAAGTTGAAGAGAAAAACAGTGAAATAGCAAAACAAAATTTGGATATCACTTTGGCTAAATTTAAAATAGGCACCATCACTCCTATTGAATATCGTACAGCTCAATTGAATTTTGTAAATGCATTAGTTCGTTACAGTAATGCACAATTTCAAACTAAACTTTTCGAGATTAGTCTAAAAGAACTTAGCGGTACACTAGGTTTTTAATACTTACAAGTTAACTCAAACTACTTAAATATATTTTAAATAATAAGCTACATTGTGTATCTTTGCCACCTCATTTAAATATAGATATAATGAAGATTTCTTACAACTGGATAAAACAATTCTTAAAAATCGATTTACCTTCTGCTGAAGTATCAGATATATTGACCGATTTAGGTCTTGAAGTAGAAATAGTTGAAAAATATCAATCCGTAAAAGGTGGATTGGAAGGCGTTGTTGTTGGTCATGTTTTAACTTGTGAAAAACATCCAGATGCTGACAGACTAAATATAACAACTGTCGATTTAGGCGAAGGAACTCCTGTTCAAATTGTTTGTGGTGCAACTAATGTAGCTGCTGGACAGAAAGTACCTGTTGCAACTATTGGAACAAAACTTTTTGACAAAGACGGAAATGAATTTGAAATCAAAAAAGGAAAAATTCGTGGACAAGAAAGTCATGGAATGATTTGTGCCGAAGACGAATTAGGTTTAGGAACAAGTCACGATGGAATTATGGTTCTGGATTCCAATTTAAAACCAGGAACACCAGCTGCAAAAGTATTCAATATTGAAAATGACGAAGTATTTGAAATTGGTTTAACTCCAAATCGTGCCGATGCCATGTCTCATATGGGAGTTGCTCGTGATTTACGTGCTGCTTTGATTCAGAAAAACGCTTCTTTGGAATTAATTACTCCTTCAGTTTCAAAATTTAAAGTTGATAAACGAACTTTAAAAATCGATGTTGATGTTAAAGATTCCTCTTTAGCTCCAAGATATTGTGGTGTTACCATTTCTGATGTTACTATAAAATCTTCTCCAAGTTGGTTACAAAATAGATTGAAAGCTATTGGATTAACTCCAAAAAATAATGTTATTGATGTTACTAATTATGTATTACACGAATTATGTCAGCCGCTTCACGCCTTTGATGCAGCAAAAATAAACGGAAAAGTAACTGTGAAAACTGTTGAAGCAGGAACAAAATTTGTAACTCTTGATGATGTTGAACGTACTTTACATGAAGAAGATTTATTAATTTGTGATGATAAAGGTCCGATTTGTTTGGCAGGAGTTTTTGGTGGAAAAAATTCAGGAGTTTCAGAAAATACAACAACTATATTTTTAGAAAGTGCTTACTTCAATCCTGTAACTATTCGTAAAACTGCTAAACGTCATAGCTTAAGTACAGATGCTTCTTTCCGTTTTGAAAGAGGAATTGATCCAACTATTACAGAGTATGCTTTAAAACGTGCAGCATTATTAATTCAAGAAGTTGCCGGTGGAGAAATTACTTCTGATGTAATTGATGTTTATCCAAAGAAAATTGAAGACTTTACTGTTTTCTTGAATTATGAAAAAGCATTCAAATTAATTGGTCAAGAACTTCCAAAAGAAACTATCAAGAAAATTGTTGCTTCGTTAGATATCAAAGTGAATAATTCATCTGATGCTGGTTTGGGATTAATTATTCCTGCCTATCGAGTTGATGTTCAAAGAGAAGTGGATGTTATTGAAGAAATTTTGAGAGTTTATGGATATAACAATATTACTTTCTCTAAAAAATTAAATGCCACTGTAGCAAAATCTGCTCGAACTGAAGATTATAAGGTTCAAAATATCATTGGATCTCAGTTAAATTCTTTTGGATTTCACGAAATGATGGCCAATTCATTAACTACTCCAGATTATGTTCAGCTTTCAGAACTATTGAAAGAAGAATATAATGTAACTATGATGAATCCGTTGAGTAGCGAATTATCTGTTATGAGACAATCGATGTTATATTCAGGATTGGAGGCGATTTCTTATAATATCAATAGAAAAAATAGCGATTTAAAATTATTTGAATTCGGAAAAAGTTATCGTAAATTATTATCTGGATATAACGAAAAGAAACATTTAACTTTATTTGTTTCAGGAAATCGTGTTTCAGAAAGTTGGACAAATGTTCAAAAACCTACAGACTTCTTTTTATTTAAAGGATATGTAAACTCAATTTTATCGCGATTTGGATTTGATAAAACTCAAAATTTACCTATAGAAAACGATATTTTTTCAGAAGGAATTGCATTTGCATTAGGAAATGATACTTTGGTTGAAATGGGAACCATTAAAAAATCCATTTTGAAACATTTTGACATTAAGCAAGAAGTTTTTTATGCAGAATTCAACTGGGATTTGGTAATTAAATTGCTTTCAAATAAAATTAAGTTTACTGCAATTCCTAAATATCCTGAAGTTAGAAGAGATTTTGCTTTGCTAGTAGATACCAATGTAGCTTTTGAATCTATTTACAAAGTAGCACGTCAAACAGAAAAATCACTTCTAAAAGATATTAATTTATTTGATGTTTATGAAGGTAAGAATTTGCCAGAAGGAAAAAAATCTTATGCTTTAAGTTTTACAATTCAAGATACTACCAAAACATTGACTGATGTTCAAATTGATAAAATCATGAGCAAACTTCAATCCAATTTTGAAAGTGAATTAGGCGCACAATTGAGATAATTAGAATCAAATTTTCTATAAAAAGTAAAGAGTACGGTATTATATATCGGACTCTTTTTTTATTTTACTCAATCACTAAATTATTATTTGTAATGATGTTACTTTTAAATAAAACAAGTAATTAATAATTAACATTAGTTTAATAAATAAATTTTGGTGAAAAAATTTTCAAATTCATACTAATTAATTAATTTAGAATCTATTGAAAAGGAAGTACATTCATTTAAATAAATTAAAATCATGTTACTAAAAAACAGAACCCTGGTTGAAGAGTTGTTGATTAACAGAAAAAAAACACTATCAGAAGAGCAACTTCTTGAGGCAGTCTATTCCATTTTAAACCAAAATGAAATAGAAAGACATCGAATTTCAACTACTTAAAAGGTGAAAGTTCAACAAAGTCTAATGATTTTAACTTTAGTTTATTGGAAACAGAGAAAATATTTCATAAAAATCAAATCAAGAAAATTTGCATAGACTATCGTTTACGTTTTTTAGATAGTTCACTTTTTGCAAATAAAATTCCCGAAGAGGCTTTAACCAAAATTATTGCTTTAGAAAAAGGTCACAATATAAAATTAGAGGGATTCAAAATTGTTGCTCCAAGTAAAGCATTCAATTTAAAAAACTATGATGATCCGCTTCTTTTTGTTCCTATTGGAAATAACTATTATTATTTGATACACCAATGGGGCAATGATTTGGCTTGGTACAGAAAACTTGTAGTTTTGCCATTTAAAAATATAGTGTACTTTCTATTGTTCTGTTTGGTTGTAAGTTTGATGGGAACCTACTTTACTCCTACCAACAATTTGAGTAAGTCAGTTGCTCTCGCTCCATTGATTATTTTTTTATTCCTGTTTAAATCTATAGTTGGAACAATAGCTTATTATTTTTTCATGATGAGAAAAAATTTCAACAACATGATTTGGAACCGACCTTTTAAGGAAAACTAATATAGTTTTAGTTTGTATTTGTAATAATCTCAAAATGTTATCGTTATAAAAGTAGATGCCTTTTGCAAAATAATTATAACTTCTAAAATTATTACTATGGACACTAAAGATTTTAATAGCTTAAACAAACCTAGAAGTAAAAAGTTAAGACCTAGAATAGATTTAACTGCAATGGTTAATATTTCTTTTTTGTTAATTGTTTTTTATATGGTATCAGTTGAAATATCTAAACCAAAAATAATGGGTTTGGGTTTACCTGATACAGGTTGTGGTGTTGGAGTTAATAATGGTTGTGGTAATAGTTTTTATAGAATAGTAACATTACTTCTTGATGAAAACAATAAAATAATAAGTTATAGAGGTTTACTTGAAGTACCAGAAGAAAAACCTAAAACGTTAGGTTTTGGAAAAGATGGAATTAGAAATGAATTACTTAAACAAAACGAAAGAATAATTAAACAATTAGGATATCGAGATCGAGGATTAATAGTTCTGATTAAGCCAAGTAAAAAATCTAATTTTGGTAATTTGGTTTCTATTTTAGATGAAATGGCTATTACAAATATTCAAACTTATGCTATTGTTGATTATTTTACACCTCAAGAGCTAAATCTTTTAGCTCTAAATTAAAACAAAAAAGCCCTCAATTTCTTGAGAGCTTTTAAAGTATTTTAGAAAATCAGAGAATTATTTTCCTCCTTTTTCCATTTTAGCTTTTAATTCAGCTAAGATATCATTGTTATCTCCTAAAGTAGAAGCTTGGTTATTATTGTTAGAGGCAGCAACTGATTCAGACGCAGCTTTAACATTTTTCTCTTCTTCTTCTCTAAAGATAGCAGTGTGAGAAGCAACAACTCTTTTGAATTCTTTGTTAAACTCAATTACTTTGAATTCAGCTTCGTCACCTTTTTTCAATTTTTTACCATCTTCTTTTTCTAAGTGACGGGTTGGAATAAACGCAACAACATCATCTCCGAAATCTACAGTAGCACCTTTGTCAACGATTTCAGCAATTGTTCCTGTGTGAATAGTTCCAACAGCAAAAGCATCTTCATGTTTGTCCCAAGGATTAGCAGTAGTTTGTTTATGACCTAAAGATAATTTACGTCCGTCAACATCTAATTCTAATACTACAACATCAAGTTTGTCACCTACGTTAACAAATTCTGATGGATGTTTGATTTTCTTAGTCCAAGATAAGTCAGAGATGTAAACTAATCCATCAATTCCTTCTTCTAATTCTACGAAAATACCAAAATTTGTAAAGTTTCTAACGCTACCTGTATGTTTAGAACCTACTGGATATTTAGCAGTGATATCTGTCCATGGATCTTGAGTCATTTGTTTGATACCTAATGACATTTTTCTTTCGTCTCTGTCAAGAGTTAAAACAACTGCTTCAACAACATCACCAACTTTTACGAAATCTTGAGCACTTCTTAAGTGAGTAGACCAAGACATTTCAGAAACGTGGATTAAACCTTCAACACCTTCAGCAACTTCAATGAAAGCACCGTAATCAGCGATAACTACTACTTTACCTTTCACTTTGTCACCAACTTTAAGTTCAGCACCAAGTGCATCCCATGGGTGAGCATTTAATTGTTTCAATCCTAATTGGATTCTTGTTTTTTCGTCATCGAAATCAAGGATAACTACGTTCAATTTTTGGTCTAATTCAAGAACTTCACTTGGGTGATTGATTCTTGACCAAGAGAGGTCAGTAATGTGGATTGATCCATGAACACC
>CANGUP010000037.1 GCA_947457105.1 Flavobacteriaceae bacterium | reverse complement strand
TCTACAGACAACCACGCCCAACCTGAACCAAATCTTGTTGCAGCTGCTGCAGTAAGCTTTTCTTTTAAAGCATCCAAACTACCGAAAGACTCATTTATAGCTTTTTCTAACTCTGGTGACGGTTTGGTATTTTTTTCTGGTGTAAGTATCGACCAAAACAATTCGTGGTTGTAATGTCCTCCTGCATTATTTCTAACAGCTGGTGTTTGTTTAGATACAGACGCAAAAATATCCTTCAAAGACATTTTTTCTAATTCGGTTCCTGCAATGGCTCCATTAAGATTTTTGACATAAGCAGCGTGATGCTTACTATAATGTATTTCCATGGTTTGAGCATCTATAAATGGATCTAAAGCATTGTAAGCATAAGGCAATGGTTTTTGGGTAAACTGTGCCGAGGCAACAAAACCCATTAACAATAAAACAGCAACTAATCGATTATTTTTCATTGTTTAAAATATTAAAAAACGTTACTAAAATTCATTTGATGTAAATGAGATAAAATGCTTTATTGACGAATAAATATCCTCAAAGTACAACATTCAAAGGTACGGAAATTCAATAAAATATTCATTAAAGTTTGGCTTTTAAGCATTAATTAACACAAAAATGTTATCGTAACAATAGGTTACTTTTGTGAATAGCTTTTTTTAAGTATTTTTGATAAAAATAAAAGTTTTAATGAAAAAAATAATTCCTTTTTTAATTACCTTATTTGTTACAACAATCGGTAGTTCTCAAAATAATACCTCAACGAAACAACTAAAATTTGAAACTATTTATTACGATGCAATCTACAAATGGGTGGCATTTCCTAGAGCGGAAGTCGATTCTACTTATGTATATGGTTATATTTATTTAGATATGCAAGCTGGTCTTACTTTTAATCATGAAGGTACCTTTCATATAGACAAAACTGGTAAATTGGTAAGCAGTAAAAAAGAACCTTACAACATGGTCAAAGTCCGACTAGAAAATAAAACACCCAACGTTTCATTATTAACATCTATTCAAATCAAAGAATTAGGTGTAACTCCTATTCCTGATTGGTTGAAAAATTATAAAAAACCTATTGACGATGCCGAATCGTTAACACGAACTGGTTATCATCTTAACGCTATTGGTGGAAGTAAAAAGGCATTAGAATTTTTATTAAAAGCTTACAAGAAATCACCTCATCATAAAGGTTTGGAGTTTGAATTGGGCTATGCTTACAATGCAATTGGTCAATATGAAAAAGCTATAGAAATTCTAAACAAAGCGACCACCCACGATTCAAAAAATGCTTTGTTGTATAAGGAATTTGGTTATGCTTATCTAAACTTACACAAATTACCAGAAGCAGAAGCCATTTATAAAAGAGGTGTTGAAATTGCTACTGATAAAGAATTGAGTTGTGAAATGGCAATTAATATGGCTAATTATTATTTCATTCAGAAAAGTAAAGACAAATTCAACGAATGGGCTAATCTTGTTAAGCAAAATGCTTCACCAAATTCACAATACATTAAATACATTGAGTACTTCGAGAAAGAATGGGAAAGTAAACGATAAAAACAATGCTATTATTTTAATTTAAGCATCCAAAGATCATTATTGCCTCTGTTTAAATTGACATCAAAATCTGAGCTTTGAGATTCACCAACAATAAAAATTTCATTATTGTTATTTTGATAAAAATCTTTAGCAATATCAATATTTGAACCTCCAAAAGTTTTTTGCCAATAGACTTTTGAATTTGCTTTATTATCAACTTCTAGAAACCAATAATCGTTTTGTCCTTTGTTACTATTGTTCAAAATACTTCTAGTATTACCAACTATTCCAAAATTTCCATTTGAAAGCATTCGTATTTGCTCTGCTGAATCAAATTCTGAACCTCCAAATGATTTATTCCAAATAAGATGTCCATGATCATCAATATGAATCAACCAAGCATCAAAACCACCAAGAGATTTTGAAACATCTTTATCTAGACTGTTAGTTCTTCCTAAAATTAAATACGAATTATTATTAGTTTTTGTTATTCCATATGCTTGATCTATAGCAGAACCGCCATAATTATGTTTCCAATTCAAAGACCCATTTGCATTTATTTTTACCACCCAAAAATCATAACTTCCTTTGCTATCTGTAATATCAAAATTTGAACTTTCAGAATATCCAACCATAACTAAACCTCCATCATTTGCTTCGACTACATCATTAACTCGATCGTTTTGAGTACCACCAAAATAGCGATACCACATAAAATTTCCTTGTCCATCAATTTTAACACCAATATATTCGCCCGAACCGTGAAGAACTCCTTTATGTCCCATTTCGTGACCCTCTCCATTATTTTGTGTGCCACCACTTCCTTCAATACCCGAATATTCAGAAAAACCAACAACAAAGTAACCTCCGTCACTAGTTTGAATTATTTTGTGTGCATGATCATGACCTGAAAAACCATAATTTCTAGACCAAATAACTTCTCCAAAGCTATTAATTTTAACAACTAAAAAATCATGAAAACCAAAATTGCTAGGCACTATTCCATCAGAACTTTCTGTATAACCCGAAATAATAAAGTTACCATCATTAGTAGCTATAATACTCGTTCCATAATCATTTTTTGAACCTCCAATAGTTTTGCTCCAAACTTTATTTCCTTGACTATCAATTTTAATAATCCAAATATCTATTTGATCATGTTGTTTATTGATATCTCCATCAGAACTGTTAGTGTGACCAACAACAATCATACCTCCATCATTAGTTTTTACAACACCTCCAATTTTTTCATCTAAAGAACCCCCAAAAGTCTTGCTTAAATCAAGATTTAATTCAGAACTAGAATTAAGAGAGTTTTCTTGTTCAGAATTTGAACATGAAAAAAACATAAAAATAATCGTAAATACTAGTATTTTCATTTTACTATCAATTTTAGTGAAGTTGAATTATTTACTTTAATCATATAAAAGCCTGAATTTAAATCTTCAATATTCAAATCTAATTGATTATCATTTATAGAATTTATAATTTTAACACTTTTACCTAATAAATCAAAAATCTCTATTGTCTCAATTAAGTTTTCAGATTGTATACTGACCCTATTTGTTGCAGGATTTGGACTTAACTGAAATGAATTTCTCTCAAAATTTTGAAAACTTAATGATGCACTTTTCTTTACGATAAACAAACCTCTATCGATATCACTCATAATAATATTTCCGCTTGCAAAAAATGGATAAGTATTCCAAACTCCATTAAATTGAGCATTATTAGTAATAGGATAGGTATCAAAAAAAGCAATTTCATTCATCGTATTTGTTGCTGCAATAGAACCTGTATTGAGAATTCGAAGTCCTGCTGTATAACTAGCTAGGAAAAAATCATTTCCTACGCAATAACCATTATGATCTATAGCTGGTGTTGTTCCATAATATTCTCCTTTTAAAACAGGATTGTCTAAGTCCGTCATGTCAATAATAATTGACCTTCCGTTAAAACCAAATTCAAGTTCATCTAATTCATCACTTAATATCCAATACTTTTGATCAGGAGTAAACCAACCTTGATGCGCATAAGAATTATTTGGATATAAGAAATTAGATATCGTTACAGGATTTGATTTATTTGTAACATCTACAATTGCAACTTTTGATTCATTTGCACCCATAAATATTTCTTTACCTTGATGATCAGGATCAGGACCACTATAAACAACAATTTGTGCGTCATGAGTATAACCCTCATTATAATAATTACCAACTAGAACCGGTAATAATGGATTTTGCATATTTAAAATTTGAGGTCCGCCATTTGCAAGATTTGATCCATCACAATAAGTAAAACCTGTTGCGGGATTGCTTGAAACTGTATGACAACTTCCAAAGCCACTATATCTTGCGTCTGGAAGGAATGTTTGAGGAGTTGTTACATTTCGTAATCGTGTTAAATCAAATATTTGCATACCATGTCCAGCTGATTCACTAACGATTAATGCATGATTATTTATCACGCTAATTTCACGCCAAAAACTTGATGTATTATTATGCCCTAAAATTTTACCTTTATAAACAGGTGCGCTAGGATTAGTAATGTCAACAAAAGCAGTATGTGTTGTGCATCCCATAATAGCATATTCTTTATTGGTCAATGGATCTGTCCATCCCCAACATCCACTTCCCTCGGTTGTGTTATTATTGCCTCCTATTTGAGAAAAAGTCATATGCGCTTTTAAATCAATATTATTACAAGGATATATTCCTGCAAATCCATTGACACAATTTTGAGATATAGCAAAATTTGAAACACTTAAAAGCAAAATAATTATGCGTTTTTTCATAGCTTTTTTTAAAAAAAAAATTGTTGATTATACGTGTAAAGCTCTATTATCTGTTGCTGCCAATGCTGCTTCTTTGATTGCTTCTGCAAAAGTTGGATGCGCATGACTCATTCTAGAAATATCTTCTGCAGACGCTCTAAATTCCATTGCTGTTACGGCTTCTGCTATTAAATCGGCACAACGAGCACCAATCATGTGAACACCAAGTACCTCATCTGTTTTAGCATCAGCTAAGATTTTTACAAATCCATCTGTATCACCACCTGCACGAGCTCTTCCTAATGCTTTGAATGGAAAACTTCCAGCTTTATATGCAACTCCGTCAGCTTTTAATTGCTCTTCTGTTTTTCCAACAGCAGCAACTTCTGGCCAAGTATACACAACACCTGGAATTAAATTATAATCAATATGTGGTTTTTGACCTGCTAAGATTTCAGCAACCATTACTCCTTCTTCTTCCGCTTTGTGAGCTAACATCGCACCACGAACCACATCACCAATAGCGTAAATATTTGAAACATTAGTTTGCAAATGGTCGTTTACTTCAATTTGTCCTCTTTCCGTTAACTTCACTCCTGCTTTGTCAGCATTTAATCCGTCAGTATAAGGACGACGACCAACAGAAACTAGAGCATAATCACCTTCTAAAGTGATGATTTCTCCTTTAGCATTTTCTGCTTTCACTGTAACTGTTTTTCCTTTTCTATCAACTGATTGTACTTTATGAGAAGTATAGAATTTCATTCCTTGTTTCTTCAACACTTTTGTCAATTCTTTAGACAAAGCTGCATCCATTCCTGGTATGATTCTGTCCATAAATTCTACTACAGAAACCTCAGCACCAAGACGAAGATATACTTGTCCTAATTCAATTCCGATAACTCCACCACCAATAATAACTAAATGCTTAGGAACTTCAGGCAATTTCAATGCTTCTGTAGAAGTAATAACTCTTTCTTTATCCAATTTTATAAAAGGCAAACTTGATGGTTTAGAACCTGTTGCAATAATAATATTTTTAGCTTCCACTACTTCAGAAGAACCATCAGCTTTAGTCACTTTTACATGCGTAGCATCTTCAAATGAACCAACACCTTCTAGAACTGTAACCTTGTTTTTATCCATAAGAAACTTTACACCACCAGAAGTTTGGTCAACTACAGCTTGCTTACGTTCAATCATTTTGGTTAAGTTTACTTTTACTTTTCCAGAAACTTCAATTCCATGGTCAGCAAAATGTTGCAATTCCTCATAATGATGTGATGAAGCTAAAAGCGCTTTGGAAGGAATACAGCCAACATTTAAGCAAGTACCACCAAGTGTTGGATATTTTTCTATAATTGCAGTTTTGAAACCTAATTGTGCACAACGAATAGCAGAAACGTATCCGCCAGGCCCTGAACCTATGATGACTACATCAAATGAACTCATGTTATATAGTATTATGTTAGTAGCTAATTATTAAAAATGAATGCAAAAGTAAGATATTTGAATGAAACTATTAAAATATAATTTGATAAATTATTATGTTTAAATTTAGATTACAAATGCGGTACTGTTTTTTACTTGTCCAATCATGAAGGTGCTATGCGTACTACCAATATGTTCTAAAGAGGTTAACTTGGTAACCATAAACTCGCGGTATTCCTCCATATCTTTTACACATATTTTTAAAATGTAATCATAATCACCGCTGACATGAAAACATTCTAAAACTTCGGTCAATTGCACCACTTCTTTTTCAAATTGATTGATGAATTCTTTGGTATGTTGCAAAAGCTTTAAGTGGCAAAAAACTACAAATCCTTTATTAATTTTATTTCTATTCAACAATGCTACATACTTGTCAATAATTCCTTCTCTTTCTAACTTTTTGATTCGCTCATAAACAGCTGTTACTGATAAATTCAATTTCAAAGAAAGTTCTTTGTTAGTTTTCTTGGTGTCCTCTTGCAAAAGCTGAAGGAGATTTTTGTCGATAGTATCCATGCAAATTAAAAATTAGAAGTTATCAAAAATCTATAAATTAAAATTTATTGAGTCAAATTTAGTTATTTTTTCATGATTAAATAGTTTTTATAGATTTAAAATCTAATTAATTAAATTACTATTGACTTTTAATCTAATATTAATCAATTTTGAAATGAAATAAACAAATTCATAACTGACAACCGATAACTGAGAACCGATAACTAAAAATCTAAAAACATGAACAACTTCAACCCAGCCGATAAAATACAAGATTTACAATATTTTGGAGAATTTGGTGGTGTAAACCCATCCATTTCTGATAGTTCTACTTACACGTTTCTTTCTGCTAAAACCATGTTTGATACCTTTGAAGGAAATGCCGAAGGATGCTATTTGTATTCACGCCATTCCTCACCGAGTAATTTGTATTTAGACAAAGCTATTGCTGCTATGGAAGGTACAGAAGCAGCTAATGTTTCTGCCTCTGGAATGGGAGCAATTACTCCTACTCTATTGCAATTGTGTAGTCAAGGAGATCATATTGTTTCTAGCCGAACTATCTATGGTGGAACGTATGCCTTTTTGAAAAACTTCACACCAAAATTTGGCATTAAAACATCCTTTGTTGACATTACCAAACTTGACGTTGTAGAAGCTGCTATTGCGCCAAATACCAAAGTAATTTATTGTGAAACCGTAAGTAATCCGTTACTTGAGGTTGCCGATATTACAGGTTTGGCTAAGTTGGCTATCAAACACAATTTGAAATTAGTTGTAGACAATACCTTTTCGCCTTTATCGGTAGCTCCTGCCAAAATGGGTGCCGATATTGTCATTCATTCCTTAACCAAATACATCAATGGAAGTAGCGATACTGTAGGTGGTGTAGTTTGTGGCTCTAGAGAATTCATCAACAGTTTGAAAGACGTAAACTCAGGAGCAAGTATGCTTCTTGGACCAACAATGGACAGCCTGAGAAGTGCCTCTGTAATGAAAAATTTACGTACGCTGCATATTAGAATGAAACAACACAGCTACAATGCTACCTATTTGGCAACCAAATTTGAAAACGATGGTTTGAAAGTAGTCTATCCTGGTTTAGCAAGTCATCCAAGTCATCAATTGTATGCTAGTATGATTAATCCAGAATATGGTTTTGGAGGTATGATGACTGTTGACGTTGGCACTATAGACAAAGCCAACGAATTAATGGAGTTAATGCAAGATAGAAATCTAGGTTACCTTGCTGTAAGTTTAGGATTCTACAAAACCTTATTCTCAGCACCAGGAACATCAACATCCTCAGAAATTCCTTTGGAAGAACAAATAGAAATGGGACTAACCGATGGACTTATTCGTTTTTCAATTGGTTTAGACAACGATATTGAACGCACCTACAAAATGATGAAAGAATGTATGATCGAGTTAAATATTATATAATTTGCATAGAAAAAAAATTAAAATTACGTTAATTTATTAACCACTTTCGAAAATTCGTTAGTGGTTTTTTTATATTTGAAATAAAAAACATGAAGCAATTTCTTATTTTATTTTTAATATATAGTCAATTCTCTTTTTCGCAAACTGATGCTAAATTGTATGAAATTATAGAATCAATTTCAAGTAATCGCATAGAAAAAGATATTAAAACCCTAGCAAATTTTGGAACACGAAATACTTTTAGTGACACTATTTCTGATAAAAGAGGAATTGGTGCTGCAAGAAGATGGATTAAATTAGAGTTTGATAAAATATCCAAAGATTGTAACAATTGTTTAGAGGTTAGCTATCAAAAAGATTTTGTTACTACTAATGATGGTGAACGTGTTCCAAAAGACACATGGATTGTAAATGTGGTTGCCATTCAAAAAGGAACAAAATATCCAAATAGATATGTAATAATGTCAGGAGATATAGACAGCAGAAATTCTGACACCATGGATTATACCGGAGATGCACCAGGCGCAAATGATAATGCAAGTGGAATGGCCGGTACAATAGAAGCTGCTAGAGTTTTAAGTAAATATAAATTTGAAAACAGTATAATATATTTAGGTTTATCTGGTGAAGAACAGGGTTTATTTGGAGGAAAAGGTTTTGCCGAATTTGCTAAAAAAAATAATTTTGAAATAATAGGTGTTTTTAATAATGATATGATTGGAAATATTGAAGGAGTAGATGGTGTAATTGATAATAGGACCTTTAGAATTTTCTCTGAACCTACAAATGCAACAGATACAGAAAAAGAACAAAAAAACAGACGCTTTTATGGTGGTGAAGTGGATGGTGTTTCACGTCAGCTATCACGTTATATTCATAAAACTGTTTCTACTTACATGCCAGAAATGAATCCAATGATGGTATACCGTTTAGATCGATTTGGTCGTGGTGGACATCATAGACCATTCAATGACTTGGGTTATGCAGCAATTAGAATTATGGAAGCACACGAAAATTACAATCGTCAACACCAAAATTTAAGAACAGAAAACGGAGTAAAATATGGTGATGTTATTGAAGGTGTGAATTTTGATTATGCAAATAAACTAACAGCTGTTAATGCAATTTGTTTAGCTGCTCTAGCGCAAGCACCAGAAAGTCCAAAAAACGTTTTGATTGGAGGTGTTGTTGAACCTAATACAAAATTAAAATGGGAAAAATCTAATGATGATGATATTATTGGTTACAAAATTTACTGGCGATTAACTACTTCACCGCAATGGGAAAATAGCCGATTTGTGGGAAATGTTGATTTTTATGAACTCAAAGGAATTGTAATCGATAATTATTTTTTCGGAGTTGCAGCGGTTTATAAAAACGGACATGAAAGTCTGATTGCATTTCCTAAAGATATTATAAGATCTACCTTTAAAAGGAATTAAAAAAATCCCGTCAATAAAAAAACTTGACGGGATTTTTTTATATGTTTACGTTATTTAGCTTACTATTTTTATAACTAAATCCAAAGTAAATGGCTAATCCGATTAGCAACCAACAACTGAAATAAATCCAATTCCAAACACTTAATTCTGCCATCATATAAAGACAACAAACCAAACCTAAAAGCGGAATTAAAGATAAGTTTTTACGCCAAGACCATGAAACAAAATACAATAAAGATAAAAGAAAAATCCACATTGGAATTTTGTGTTTGAACAATTGTAAACCACTTTCATATTTTAGATTGTTATCAATTGGTAACGAATTAACCACATTCTCATACACTTTATCATCCTCAGAAAACTTACTCAATACTTCTTCTAAATCGGCTGAAGCATCTTTAACCAAAAGATTTTGTTGCAAGTAAGTCATCACATCTTTTACCTGAGTTTCTTCTAATGAAGTCACAATAGTTGTCGGATTATTTATTTGTTTTTCATTGGTAATAAAATCCATTGTTGCCTTTTTGTTAACGGTAAATGCAATGATAGCTCCAACAATGATTAGCAACGGAAATATATATTTAGAATTCAAATAAGGTGTTTTAAACTTTCCTCTCGGAATATCTGGTTTGTTTTGCAAAACAAGAACTCCAGCACAAACTAAAACAAAGGCAAATAAGGTACCTATACTACACAAATCGGTTACCATAGTAAGATTTAAAAACAAAGCCGGAATTGCCACAACAAATCCAGTTACAATCGTTGCATAAGAAGGCGTTTTGTATTTTGGATGCACTTTAGAAAATCGTTTTGGCAACAATCCATCACGACTCATACTCATCCAAATTCGTGGTTGTCCCATTTGAAAAACCAATAAAACACTTGCCATTGCTACTACAGCACTCACTGCAATAATTCCAGACATCCATTTTAAATCCAATTTATCAAATACAAATGCTAAAGGATCACCAACATTCAAATCGGAGTAATTCACCATTCCTGTCAAAACTAATGCTATAATAACATACAAAATGGTACAAATGATAATTGCCCACATCATTCCTTTAGGCAAATCTCTTTGTGGATCTTTACATTCTTCTGCTGTAGTTGAAATAGCATCAAAACCAATGTAAGCAAAGAAAACTGCCGAAACTCCTTTCAAGATTCCTCCTACTCCATTAGGTGCAAACGGAGTCCAATTAGCAGTATCTACATAAAAAACACCTACTGCAATAACTAGTAATATGATAAAAAGTTTTACAACAACCATCAAATTACTGGCATTTCTTGATTCTTTCATTCCTCTGTAAACCAGATAGGTAATGATAACAATAATCAATAATGCAGGTAAATCGGCAACTAAATGAAAAGAACCAATTGTTGGCGATGTGGTGTAGGCTATATAAGCCAATTGCAAACTTTCCGATAAATTTTCAAATGTTTTTCCGCCATTCATTAATGCGGTAGCTTCTTCAAAACCTTTGGAAGCGGTAAGATAATCCATTTGAATCCATTGTGGTAAATGTAATCCGCCACTTTCGAGAAGTCCTGTAAAATAATCACTCCAGGAAATGGCAACAGTAATATTTCCAATGGCATACTCCATAATCAATGCCCAACCGATAATCCAAGCAATAATTTCACCAAAAGCTACATACGAATACGTGTAGGCACTACCAGAAACTGGAACCATTGAAGCAAATTCAGCGTAAGCAAATGCGGCAAAACTACAAGCAACAGCCGTAAAGATGAATAAAAAGATAACTGCTGGACCACCATCAGAACTGGCTTTACCAATGGTACTAAAAATACCAGCACCAATAATAGCAGCAATTCCAAAAGCAGTTAAATCTCTAGCAGTTAAATGTTTGCCCAAACTATTATGTCCATCAGCTTCATTTCTTGCAACTTGATAATTTATATCTTGTACTGTCTTTTTTCTAAATAATGTGGAAAAATTCATATTTAACTAATAGTTTATTGATAATTTATACAAAAACAAATATAACATAATTTCACATTGATTTACAAAATTGAAAAATTACAAACTATAATTAAAATCTATTAAAAAATAAATTTAAAGGATAAATTATCTATACTAACTTAATTTTTAATTTATAAATTTGTGAGAATTAAAATTGAAATTATAAACAATCAACAATAAAAAAGTTTTAAAACTAAATAATTACAAAAATTTATGGAACATTCAAACGACATTAGCAAATGCCCATTTCATCAAAATCAAAAAGGTTTGAGCGATGGTGTGAAAAATCAAGATTGGTGGCCAAAAGCTCTTAACTTAGATATTTTACACCAACAAGATTCAAAAACCAATCCTCTTGGTGAGGATTTTGATTATGCTTCAGAATTTAAAAAACTGGATTTACAAGCTTTAAAAAATGACTTAAAAGCGTTCATGACAGACAGTCAAGATTGGTGGCCTGCAGATTGGGGACACTATGGTGGATTGATGATTAGAATGGCATGGCACTCTGCAGGAACTTACAGAATTTCTGATGGTCGTGGTGGATCAGGAACTGGAAATCTTCGTTTTGCACCTCTTAACAGTTGGCCTGATAATGGAAACCTTGATAAAGCTAGACGTCTTTTATGGCCAATTAAAAAGAAATATGGTAACAAAATTTCATGGGCCGATTTAATGATTTTGGCCGGAAATATGGCTTATGAATCTATGGGACTAAAAGTGTTTGGATTTGCTGGTGGTCGTGAAGATATTTGGCACCCAGAAAAAGATATTTATTGGGGTGCAGAAAAAGAATGGTTGCAAAAATCTGGCAGTGAAGGAAGTCGTTATTCTGGAGAAAGAAATCTAGAAAATCCATTGGCAGCCGTGATGATGGGATTAATTTATGTAAACCCAGAAGGTGTTGATGGACAATCAGATCCATTAAAAACTGCTCATGACATGAGAATTACGTTTCAAAGAATGGCAATGAACGATGAAGAAACAGTTGCATTAACTGCTGGTGGTCACACTGTAGGAAAAGCTCATGGTAATGGTGATGCTTCCGTTTTAGGACCAGAACCAGAAGGTGGTGCCATCGAAAATCAAGGATTTGGTTGGATGAACCCAAAAGGAAACGGAAATGGCGCTGACACAGTAACAAGTGGATTGGAAGGTGCTTGGACAACGAATCCGACACGTTGGGATAATGAATATTTTACTTTATTATTAAATCACGATTGGGAATTAAAGAAAAGTCCAGCTGGAGCAAGTCAGTGGGAGCCTATAAATATGAAGGAAGAAGACAAGCCAATCGATGCTCACAATCCGTCTGTAAGAAGAAATCCTATTATGACTGATGCTGATATGGCATTAAAAATAGATCCTGAGTATAGAAAAATTTCTGAAAAATTTCATAATGACCAAGAATATTTCTCTGAAGTTTTTGCAAGAGCTTGGTTCAAATTAACGCACAGAGATTTAGGTCCGAAAGACAGATATTTAGGTGCTGATGTTCCTGCAGAAGATTTAATTTGGCAAGATCCAGTTCCGACTGTAGATTACACTTTATCGGAAGCTGAAGTTGATGAATTAAAATCAAAATTATTAAATAGCGGATTAACAAGAGCTGAACTAATAAATACAGCTTGGGACAGTGCAAGAACTTATAGAGGTTCTGACTTTAGAGGTGGAGCAAATGGTTCTAGAATTCGATTAGAACCACAAAGAAATTGGGTTGCCAATGAACCAGAAAGATTACACAGAGTTTTAACTAAACTTGCAGAAATTCAAGCAGGTTTGAGCAAAAAAGTGAGTATTGCCGATTTAATTGTACTTGGTGGAACTGCAGCTATAGAAAAAGCGGCTCAAGAAGGTGGATTTAACGTAAAAGTTCCTTTCCATGCAGGAAGAGGTGATGCTTCACAAGAAATGACCGATATAGAATCGTTTGAAGTTTTAGAACCAACAAACGATGCTTTCAGAAACTTTATGAAATCTAAATATGTAGTACAACCTGAGGAATTGATGCTTGACAAAGCACAACTTCTTGGATTGACTGCTGCAGAAATGACGGTTTTAATTGGAGGAATGCGTGTTCTTGGAACCAACTATAACGGAACTAAACACGGAGTTTTCACCAATAACGAAGGTGTTTTAAGTAACGATTTCTTTGTGAATTTAACCGATATGAACTACAGTTGGAAACCAGCAGGCGATAACTTATACAACATAGTTGACAAAAAATCAGGTGCAACCAAATGGACTGCAACTAGAGTAGATTTAGTTTTTGGTTCTAATTCTGTTTTAAGAGCTTACGCTGAAGTGTATGCGCAAGACGATAACAAAGAAAAATTTGTTAATGACTTTATAAACGTATGGACTAAAATTATGAATGCAGATCGATTTGATTTAAATTAATAACTAACTCAATAATACTATATAAACTCTCAAGAAATTGGGAGTTTTTTTTATTTTTATTCATAATTTTTATTTAAACACAAATTCAAAAATACTTCTTCCTCAACCAAAAAGCCACATTTACTAAGATAATCAAAGCTGGAACTTCAACTAAAGGTCCAATGACACCTGCAAAAGCCTGTCCGCTATTGATTCCGAAAACGCCTATGGAAACGGCTATCGCTAACTCAAAATTATTTCCTGAAGCGGTGAACGATAATGCTACAGCATCACTATAATTCGCTCCAATTTTCTTAGCTACAAAAAACATTAAGAAAAACATAATAGCAAAGAAAATCACTAATGGAATGGCTATTCGAATTACGTCCATCGGTAAATCGACAATCATTTTGCCTTTCAAACTGAACATTACAACAATCGTAAAAAGAAGCGCTATCAAAGTAATTGGTGAAACAAACGGTATAAATTTCTGATTGAAGAATTTATCTCCTAAATATTTTTTAATAGCAAATCGGCTAATCACTGCTAATGTAAATGGAATTCCAAGATAAACTCCAACGGTTTTGGCGATTTCGATAATCGTGATATCAAGTTCCAAACCTTTTATTCCGAATAAAGGCAACATCACTGCCAAATAAAAATAAGCATACAAACTGAAGAAAAACACTTGTAGCAAACTATTAATTCCGATTAATCCTGCGGTTAATTCGCGATTGCCTTCGGCTAATTCGTTCCAAACGATTACCATCGCAATACAAGGCGCAATTCCGATAATAATTAAACCTGTCATGTATTCTGAATAGTCTTTTAGGAAAAAAGTCGCTAATAAGAACATTAAAAACGGACCAACAACCCAAGTGATGAAAAACGAAGCTGTCAATAATTTGGGTTGTTCAAACATTTTAGGAACTTGCGAAAAATCGATTTTTGTTAATGGCGGATACATCATCAAAATCAATCCAATTGCCAAAGGAATATTTGTAGTTCCAGATGAAAACGAGTTAATAAAATCAGCTGAACTCGGAATAAAATAACCAATTGAAACGCCAATTAGCATAGCTAAAAATATCCAAAGTGTTAGAAATCGGTCGAGAAAATTTAGTCGTTTTTTCATGTTATTTTACCGCAAAGTCACTAAGCAATCGCAACGTTCGCAAAGATTAGTTATTACTTAATTTGAGAAAATACAAAATACATTTCACTTGCAATTTGCATACTGCGTTCTGCGTATTTTTCGTTCATTAAATCGGTTCCGTCAAAGGCTTTTGGATCGTCAAATTTAATTGGAAATCTTGCTTCTGCACCAAAAACCATTGGGCAACCTTCGTCAGCATTATTGCAAGTCATAATCGCTCCAAACTTACTTTTCGGATTAAAATCATCGAAATACGCTTTGGAAAAACAAATAATGGGATGTTGATTTGCATCAAACTTGATTGCATAAACAGGGTTTTGTTCTTCACTCAATTTTTGAATTTCAAATCCTTGATTGGTCAACGTTTCAGAAACTTTTGGGAACATAGCTGTAGCTTCTGTTCCGCCAGAATAGCAAAAAACCTTTTGAATTCCGAATTGAAAAGCCATAGTTTGTGCCCAAATTTGCGACAAATGACTTCTTCGAGAATTGTGCGTACAAATGAAGTTTAGACGAATTTCTTCGTTGTAGTTTACTTTATTTCGGATATAATTAATCAAAGGTTTTAAAACTTCTTTTCGCTCGTTTGGAACAGAAATTTTTGAAATAGTTGTTATGGTTTTGGATAGATTTTCTAACATTTTAGTAAAAAGTAATTAGTAAATAGTAAATAGTCATTTGGCAATTAAACTTCCAAACTCTAATAATCTTATTAATTCAAATTTCTTTGTGTTAACTTTGAGAAACCTTATGCTACATTATTAACAACAACCAGAATCTGGAGTACAACAAGAAGTTTCTTTTGGTTTCCACTCTCCTATTTTTACTTTCAATTTTTCTGGTGGAATTCCGCAATTGTCTTTTGCCAAACAATCGGTTAGTTTTGATTTTAATTGGAAATTAGTTCCGTCAAAATCTAAACCGAATTTTCCGATAGTTTCTTTCATTTGGTATTCTACTTCGATTTCTAAATCCGGAATTTGTAATTTAGCCTCCGATAATTCAATGATGTGAACCAATTTTTCAGGATGCAATCGGTGATCATAATCGTTGGCTTCCCAAAGTTGGAAATTCACAACTTCTTTAGTTCGAACTGCGCCACCACAATCGATAAAATGTTTAGTGATTTTACCAACTTCAGTAACGTGAAAATGACTTGGAACCAATTCTCCGTTTGGTAATTGGAAAGCAATTTGAGTAAGGTTTTTTAACTGATTTTTTATTTCTGATAGTTTCATTTTTTTTTAGTGATTAGTGATTAGTAAAAAGTGATTAGCTAACAACACTTGTTCTTTAATTTATGTCGAATCATTCCAAAATGATTTTCTATTTTATCTATCGTATCCGGATTTATGCAATAGCAAATGGCTGTGCCTTCTATAGTTCCTTTTATGATGTTGGCGTTTTTTAATTCCTTTAAATGTTGCGAAATTGTAGGTTGTGCCAATGGTAATTCGTTTACAATATCACCACAAATACATGAATCTACCGACAATAAATAATCGACAATAGCAATTCTTGCTGGATGTGAAAGTGCTTTAAATAGCGATGCCATTTCGTTATGCTCGTCTGAAAATGATTCTGATTTAGATGCTCCCATTTTAATAAATAATTATTATATTGCAATATTACGATAAAACAATTATATAAAGCAAATTATTATGTTAAATTTAAACTACAAATCAAACTTCTCAGTTCAGAAATAATTTCATACTTTTGAAATCATAAAAATATATAACTATGGCAGCAATAACATTAGGTGGAAACCCAATAAACACAAATGGTTCTTTACCTCAAGTAGGTTCAAAAGCAATCGATTTTCAATTAGTAAAAAGCGATTTATCTGTAGCTTCTTTAGCTGATTATGCAGGAAGCAAATTGGTTTTAAACATTTTTCCAAGTATTGATACTGGAACTTGTGCTACCTCTGTAAGAACATTTAACGCGAAAGCAGGTGCTTTAGAAAACACAAAAGTGTTATGTATTTCAAGAGATTTACCTTTTGCTCAAAAACGTTTTTGTGGCGCTGAAGGATTAGAAAATGTAGTAAACCTATCTGATTTCAAAGAAGGAAGCTTCGGAAAAAATTATGGTTTAGAGATTGTTGATGGTCCTTTAGCAGGATTACATTCAAGAGTGGTTATCGTTTTAGACGAAAACGGAATCGTAAAACACGCTGAACAAGTTGGTGAAATTGCTGACGAACCAAACTACGAAGCTGCTTTAGCATCACTATAATGGAATTTGAAAGAGATAAAACGTTCTTAACTGGACGATTTAAAAGCATGGGGTTTGCCTTTAGAGGAGCCATCAAATTAATTACAACCGAACACAGCGTCATGGTACAAAGTTGTTTGGCTGTTGTAATGATTATTGCTGGTTTTTACTTTGAAATTTCTCATGAAGAATGGCTGATTCAAATCTTAGCCATTGGTTTAGTCCTTGGAATTGAAGGTCTAAACACAGCAGTAGAAAAAGTGGCCGATTTCATCCATCCAGAATACCATGAGCGCATTGGTTTTATTAAAGACATTGCTGCTGGAGCCGTATTTTTTGCAGCCATGACAGCCATTGCAATTGGATGCATTATATATATTCCAAAATTTTAATTGATTACAACATAAAATTTCTATTTTTATACCAACTATTTAATTTCAAATGGCAAAACAAGTAAAAAAAGAAAATACAAAATATGACGAACTAGGAGAAAAGCTTCCTTGGAAAATGAAAAGACAATACAAAGTAGTTTTTGGTTGTCTTTTGGTACTTTTATCCATAGGACTTTTGGTGGCTTTCATTTCGTTTTTCATGCATGGTCAGGAAGATCAAAGTGTTGTTACAGCATTATCTGACCGAAATAAACCTGCAGAAAATTGGTTGGGAAAAGTAGGTGCATTTCTATCTGACTTCTTTATTTACCAAGGATTTGGTGCTGCTTCGTTTCTTTTTGTAAAATTATTTTTCATCACTGGTGCTTTCATGGTTTTAGATTTACCATTAAAGAAATTAAAATCAACTTGGTTTTGGGATTTGTTTGCCATAATCATTTTATCCATACTTTTCGGATTCTTCGCCAATTCTATTCCAGAACTTGGCGGAACTATTGGTTTTGAAATGAATCAATTCTTTCAAGATTACATCGGAAAAATTGGAACTTTCTTAGTCTTGCTTTTTGGATTAATAATTTATTTGTTATTCAAAATCAAAATCTCTCCTGATAACATTAAAATGTTTTTTGAGAAGAAGCAAAAAGAGTTTAAAGAAGATATTGATGCTATGAAATCAAAACCTTCTGAAGATTCAACTGGCGCTTATAACCTTGAAGAATATGCCGTTGAAGAATCAAAAGATGATTTAGACGAAGCTTTTGAAGAGCCTTATATCAAAACAGCAACATCGCAGTTTGAAATCAATAAAGAAACATTAAAACCAACAATTTCAAGCTATTCTGAAATTGAATTGGAACCTACTTTAAAAAATGAACCAAAAGTTGCTCCTTCGCTTTCATTAGAAATTGAGCAACCCATAACTCCAAAAGCAGAACCTGCTAAAGAGATTATAAAAACAAACGACGAAGCATTTGTAATTGAAAAATCGCAAGATGAAGATACTGTTGAAGAAAATTTAGCAGCCAAATTAGTAGCCGATTTTGGTTTATTTGACCCTAAATTGGAATTATCTAATTATAAATTCCCAACTATTGATTTACTGAAAGAATACTCAAGCGTAGGAATTACGATCAATCAAGAGGAACTTGAGGACAATAAAAACAATATTGTAGAAACATTACGTAACTACAAGATTGATATTGCTCAAATCAAAGCTACTGTTGGTCCATCGGTTACATTATATGAAATTGTTCCAGAAGCTGGAGTTCGTATTTCTAAAATTAAAAGTTTAGAAGACGACATTGCACTTTCACTTTCAGCATTGGGTATTCGTATCATCGCTCCTATTCCAGGAAAAGGAACAATTGGTATTGAGGTTCCGAACAAGAATCCAACTATGGTTCCGATGAAAACGGTTATTGCATCTGCAAAGTTTCAAGAAGCTGAAATGGAATTACCAATTGCCTTAGGAAAAACAATTTCTAACGAAACTTTTGTATTTGACTTAGCCAAAATGCCACACCTTTTAATGGCTGGAGCGACAGGACAAGGAAAATCGGTTGGTTTAAATGCGGTTTTAACTTCGTTACTATACAAAAAACATCCTGCCGAAGTGAAGTTTGTTTTGGTAGATCCAAAGAAAGTGGAGTTAACACTTTTTAACAAAATTGAAAGACATTATTTAGCAAAATTACCCGATTCTGAAGATGCCATTATCACCGATAATAGTAAAGTAATCAATACATTGAATTCGCTTTGTATCGAAATGGACAACCGTTATTCTTTATTGAAAGATGCGATGGTTAGAAACATCAAAGAATATAATGAGAAATTCAAACAGCGTAAATTAAATCCAGAACACGGACACCAATTTTTACCTTACATTGTATTAGTGGTCGATGAGTTTGCTGATTTAATTATGACCGCCGGAAAAGAAGTAGAAACACCAATTGCTCGTCTGGCACAATTAGCTCGTGCTATCGGAATTCACTTAATCATTGCCACACAAAGACCTTCGGTTAATGTAATTACGGGTATGATTAAAGCTAACTTTCCTGCAAGAATTGCATTTAGAGTAACCTCCAAAATTGACTCAAGAACTATTTTAGATTCTGGTGGTGCCGACCAATTGATTGGACGTGGAGATTTATTGTTTTCTAATGGAAATGATTTAGTTCGTGTACAATGTGCTTTTGTAGATACGCCTGAAGTAGAAAAAATTGTAGATTATATTGGTTCTCAAAAAGCTTATGCAAGTGCTTTCATGCTTCCAGAATATGTTGGTGAAGAAAGTAGCATGAAATTAGACATCGATATTTCCGAAAGAGATTCCATGTTTAGAGAAGCTGCAGAAATAATTGTAACGGCGCAACAAGGTTCGGCATCATTATTGCAAAGAAAATTGAAATTAGGTTACAATCGTGCCGGAAGACTAATAGATCAACTAGAAGCAGCCGGAATTGTTGGACCTTTTGAAGGTAGCAAAGCTAGAAGTGTAAACATTCCAGACTTGGTAGCTTTAGATCAATTTTTAAACAATGAACAAAATAACAATTAAAATGAACAAATTTCTGTCAATTGCGTTACTACTTTTTGTTAGTTTAACCGCTAATGCACAAGATAAAAAAGCTAAAGAGCTTTTAGACGATGTAACTGAAAAAATTAAAAGTTATAAGAACATCGTTATTGATTTTAAATACACTTTGAATAACTCCAAAGAAAACATCAACCAAGAAAGCAAAGGAAATGTAACTTTGGAAGGAAATAAATATGTTCTTAATTTTATGGGCGTAACTAAAATTTACGACGGAAAGAAATCCTATACTATCAATCCAGAAGATGAAGAGATTACAGTTTCAAGTGTAAATGACAAAGATGATAAAGCTATTACACCTGCCAAAATGCTAACGTTTTTCAATAGTGGTTATAAATACTCTATGGATATTTCTCAAAACATTAAAGGACGTAAAATTCAATACATCAAATTAATTCCGAATAACGCTAAAGACCAACGTAAAGAGGTTTTGCTGGGAATTGATGTTCAAACTAAAACCATTTACAACCTTATAGAAGTTGGTAAAAATGGTACAAAAACTACATTGACTGTTAATTCTTTCAAAACCAATCAGCCATTGTCAAAAAATCAATTTACATTTGTAGCGAGTAAATATCCTAACTACTACATCAATAAATTAGATTAGCTTTAGTGAAAATAATAGACAAGTATTTATTAAAATCATTCCTGATTACATTTACTACAGTATTTGTAATCTTGTTTTTTATATTCATACTTCAAACCGTCTGGTTATTCATTTCTGAGTTGGCTGGTAAAGATTTAGACTTCCTTTTGGTCGTGAAATTTTTACTGTTCTCTATGCCAAGAATAGTTCCGCTAGTATTACCTTTATCTGTATTATTGGCTTCTATTATGACTTTTGGAAGCTTTGCAGAAAACTACGAATTTGCCGCAATGAAATCTTCTGGAATTTCTTTTCAGAGAACCATGAGAAGCATCACAGTATTTATTATTTTATTAAGCATTTTATCCTTTTTCTTTGCCAACAATGTAATTCCTTATGCAGAATATAAGTTCATCAACTTTAGAAGAAATATTGCTCAAGTTAAACCAGCAATGGCAATTGCGGAAGGTCAATTTAGTGAAGTTGGAAATTATACCATCAAAGTCGATAAAAAATTAGGTGAGAAAGGAAACTTTCTAACTGGAGTAACCATTCACAGAAAACTTCCAAATGGTGAAGGAAATACAACAGTAATTAAAGCCAAAAAAGGTGAACTAATAAGTAGTGAATCATCCAATACTCTAAAATTAGTTTTAACAGACGGAAATTATTATGAAGATATAATTCCAAAAAAATATGAAGAACGTCCTAGAATTCCATTTGCTAAAGGAACCTTCAAACGTGATGTAATAAATATTGATTTATCAAAATTGAATCAATCGAGTATGGATGAAGTGGATATTTCAAATACTAATACCATGCTTAATATAAGTGAGTTAAGATTTACTATTGATTCACTTAATACCAATTACAAAAAAGACCTTCGCTCCTACACTGAAAACATTTATTTGCGAACTGGGGTAAACAACACTTACTATCAACCCGATAGTACACAAGTAAGAACCAAAGTTTCTTCCAATAATTTATTGGCTAATCTTAGCGATAGTCAGAAAAGTGAAGTGGTTAAAATTGCTTTTAGTAATATAGAAAATACTGTTTTTTCTATTGATAGTTCCATATTTGATATGCAAGCCAAGCAGAAAAGAATCAACAAACATTGGATTGCATTACATGACAAATACATGATTGCCTTTTCATGCTTATTGATGTTTTTTATAGGAGCACCATTAGGTTCTATCATTCGAAAAGGTGGTTTGGGATTACCTATTGTATTTGCAGTAGCGATTTTTATTGTATTCCATTTTATCAATACTTTTGGAAAAAGAGTAGCTCAAGAAGACGGAATGACACCCTTTATGGGCGTTTGGATGTCGTCGATTGTGTTAACGCCTTTGGCAATATTCTTAACCTATAGAGCTACAACCGACATAGGAGCTGCCATTAATTTTGACGGTATCTTGATTCCATTCCAGAGACTATTGGCTAAGTTTGAATCTAAAAAAGAAATCAAACAGCCTAAAGCAATTATAGATATTGAAAATTATCAGATTACAGAGGATGAAGAATTTGAAACTCTCAAAGGATATTCTAATGAGGTGTTGGTTCGGATCGTAAAAAATGCACAGCAATTCAATTATTCTTACGATTATCGTACCAAAGCCCTCAAGATCCTTGACGAACGAGGCATTACTCAAGAGCAATTGCAAGCCGACAATAATTTGGAAAATAAAGATTACAATGCATTTTATGAAAATGTAACCTCCTATCACTCTTCCGTAAAATTGACTTTAGTATTTTATATAATATCAATAATTACTTCATTGGTTATGAACAACAATAGGTCAATTATATTCTTTTTATTATTCGGTATCAGTGTCTTTTTGTTTTACGCTGCCTTGTATTTATCACAGAAAAAAATTGATTCCATTGGTGATGCTATTGGTCGTAAAATCGAGCCCGGAATAATGTTGGCTTTCATTATAGGTTTCCCATTTTATATTTTCGTTTACCTTTACAATAAAAAAGTAATTAAAGAAGCGATTTCCGAATTTCGTTCTTAAAAGATTTAAAAACAAAACCATGTCAAATAACATACAACTCAACACTATAGAAGAAGCTATCGAAGACATTCGTCAAGGTAAAGTTATTATTGTTGTTGATGATGAAGATAGAGAAAATGAAGGTGATTTCTTGGCTGCTGCCGAAAAAGTAACTCCCGAGATGATTAATTTTATGGCTACACATGGTCGTGGATTAATCTGTGCACCATTAACCGAAAGTCGTTGTAAAGAATTGGATTTACACGCGATGGTTAGAAACAATACTGACCACATGGAAACTGCTTTTACGGTTTCTGTAGATTTGAAAGGCAATGGCGTTACTACAGGAATTTCTGCTTCCGATAGAGCCAAAACTATTCTTTCTTTAGTAGATGAAAACACAAAACCCTATGATTTAGCACGTCCTGGCCATATCTTTCCGTTGGTTGCTAAGCAAGGTGGTGTTTTAAGAAGAACTGGTCATACAGAAGCTGCAATTGATTTTGCACGTTTAGCTGGATTCAAATCGGCTGGAGTTATTGTTGAAATCATGAATGAAGATGGAACGATGGCTCGCTTACCACAATTAGTTGAAGTGGCAAAGAAATTTGATTTAAAATTAGTTTCCATTGAAGCTTTGGTGGCTTACAGAATGCAACACGATAGCTTAATTGTAAAGAAAGAAGATTTTGAAATAGAAACACGTTTCGGACAATTTCGTTTGCGAGCTTATCTACAAACCACAAATAAACAAGTTCACGTTGCATTAACTAAAGGAAGTTGGAGTAAAGGCGATTCTATTTTGACGCGTATCAATTCGACGCAAATCAACAACGATATTTTAGGAACCTTGACCAACAATGCCGACAAGAAACTGGATGATATGTTCCGATTGATTAATGAAGAAGGCAAAGGTGCCGTTATTTTCATAAATCAAGAAGTACAATCTTTAGATTTATTGAATCGTTTGAAAGAACTTAAAGTATTACAAGAGCAAGGAATCATTAATGCACCACAAATTAGAATGGATGCGAAAGATTTTGGTATTGGAGCCCAAATATTGCACGATATAGACATTTCAAAAATAAGATTAATCACCAATACGCAACACACAAAACGTGTTGGAATGATAGGATATGGATTAGAAATCACAGATTACGTGGGTTATTAATGCAAAAAAACACGAAAGTTAAATTTCCTAAAGTATAGAAAATGAAACGATTAGTTTTTATAATAAAAATTAATCGTTTTTTTGTTTAAAATCTATTTGGAAAACAAAAAAAGGTTACTATATTTGCATCCGCAATACGGAAGTAGGTGCGTCTTACTGGAGAAATGGCAGAGCGGTCGAATGCGGCAGTCTTGAAAACTGTTGACTGTAACAGGTCCGGGGGTTCGAATCCCTCTTTCTCCGCCAGTAGAAATACAAACGGTTACAAAACCCACTAAATTCAACAATTTAGTGGGTTTTTTCTTTTAAGGTTATTCCAAATTATTCAT
>CANGUP010000036.1 GCA_947457105.1 Flavobacteriaceae bacterium | reverse complement strand
TTTTAGTGACGTTGATGCTGTAAATGAATTTCAACCTGAAAATTTTAAGGTTCATGTAATGTCAATTAATGCACTTCTAGGAAACTCAGGTGATAACATCCTGTTTCAATCTAATAAAAAAGTAAAATATTTCAACTCACTTCAAACTTACTGCGAAGCAAACAACAAAAAAATCATTTTGTTTTTTGATGAAATTCATGATAGTATTCACAATTTTAGAGAAGATTTAATTTATGGCTTCTGGAGATATCAAAATTTGATACATAAAATTTTTGTTGTAAGTGCAACATTTAATGAGGCTTCAAAAGAGGTTATTAAATACCTTTCGGAATTTACTAATAAAGAAATTCAAATACTTGAATCCGAAAGAAAAGTATTTCCTGATAAACAAAGCCAACTGCATTTAATCTTCAATGAAAAATATGATTTAACTAAGAACGATAACTTTATGAAGTTGCTTGAAAGAACTGCAAATAATAAAACAAGTTTTGATTTTATAGTGTATTCCAAAAAACAGATAGAAAGTAATTTCAAGGCTAATCCAGATATAAATCAAATATTGCAATTATCAGGCTCTAGAATTAATTATTGCTACGCAGATACTTTTGATACAGCTAGTGATGTTGCTAAATATGAAGTTGATGCAATCAATATAGGAACTAATTTTACTACAGGAGTAAACATTGCAAAAGAAAACCATGTAATGTTTATATTTATTCCGATTGCTCTAGATAAAAGTTTTATAAACAATAATGGTGTTTTTAGGTCTATCCCTAATTCAGTTATACAAGCCTTAGCAAGACAAAGAAAAGCAGGTGATATTTATATTATTATGCCACCTCCTAAAGGTATTAAACCTGAATCTTTACCTTTTTCAATAGATACTAATCAAAAAATAATTGAAATTGTAAACAAGTATAAATCTTTTGGTTCTGAAGATGTAAGTTATACCAATATCAATAAACAATTTGATATTCTTGACAAGGTATATAATTCTATTAAAGAAAGAGTTAAAAGTGCAGAACTTAATATTGGTAATGCTGTAGGTAGTAGATTTGGGATGAATAGATTACAATTACCTGCTAAAGAAATTTTCATTCTAGAAAAAGGAGAACAATATCTATCTGACAATTTTTTTGATGGAAGTATAAGTACTTACATTTTTTGGGCAGCTATTACTAATCAGTTTTTAAACTGCAGATTAAACAGTATCATTAAAAATGATGAGTTGTTTTTTACATTTGAAGATATACAAGAAAAGCTGTTTCAATTTTATGATGATGAAGTTAAGAATCATCTAATTACAGACGAAGATGGTTTACTCTTACATAGTATTTCAGGAATAAAACTATTTGAAGCCTTAGAAAACAAGATAATCAATTCAAAAGTAGTTTACATCAATAGTAAAAAAGCAAAAAAGAAAGATTTAGAGCTAATTAGGTTACGTATTCTTCATACAATTGTTTGCACAAACCAAAATGACTTCCAAATTAAAGAGGCTAAATATCAGCTTTTTAATTATTACTTACAATCATGTGTTACATTTGCAAAAAGAGTCAATTTTAATGACGCAAAAAAAGTTGTACTAAATACAAGTGAAATAACTATAGATGAAACCTTATTTGAATTAATATCAATATACAAAGATATTAGTCTGTTTATAGAAATAGTAAATCATTCAATTATTGAAACATCTTCTAGGGGCGGAAATCCTGCTAGAAAAATAATAGGCATACATCCTGATTTAAATTTTATAGAATCTTACAGAGAAAAAGATATGTCAACTAAGTTAAATTACTTATGTCATAATGATAAGTTTTTAAAAACAGATATTTTTCAATTTAAAGATTCCTTCACAAGATTAAATTCTGAGGAAAAGCAGGTAAATTATTTTTATAGAACTGTAGTTAAAATTGCTTTTGACACTGATAATACAACTAAACATCATGGTATAAATCACCATTTAATAAATGATATTGTTGATTTTACTAGAACAGATGTTTGTAATCTGCTATATAAAGATTTTTCCGATTACGTAATTTAAAAATGGGAGACTTTTTCCGGAGCACCTTATACATGATATGGAAAATCTATTCCATTATTTCTTTAAGCTAATCTAATCAGATTAGCTTTTTTATTTTAAATAAACTATTAATAACTAATATTTAAACCATGCAATTAACAAAATCACAAAGAAGTAAAGCCAAGATAAAAATGGCTTTACAGGGACCATCAGGTTCAGGAAAAACAATGAGTGCCCTTCTAATAGCTCAAGGGCTTACAAATGGAGACATGAGCAAAGTAGCTGTCATTGATACAGAAAATGGCTCAGCTAATCTCTATGCACACTTGGGAGAATATAGTGTGCTTAACCTAAGTAATCCTCATTCCACTGAAAGGTATATACAAGCTATTGATGTTTGTATCAATTCCGGAATTGAAGTCATCATTATTGATTCCACAAGTCATTGTTGGGATTTTCTAATTGACTATCATGCTTCATTGCCTGGAAATAGTTTTACTAATTGGAGCAAAATTACTCCTATGCAAAAAGCATTTGTAGATAAGATATTAAATTGCAATGCTCATGTTATTGCCACCATGAGGGTAAAACAAGATTATGTCATTAGTGAAAAGAATGGCAAAATGGTTCCAGAGAAAGTAGGCTTAAAAGCAATCCAAAGAGATGAGATTAGTTATGAGTTTACAATAGTTTTTGATATTGACAGCAAACACTTTGCAACTGCCTCTAAAGACAGGACTCTACTTTTTGAAGGGAAACCCCAATTTCTTATCAGTACTCATACAGGGAAAAAGATATTAGAATGGTGTAATAGTACCATGACAAAAACTGAAATGCAACAGAAAATAGTAGAGTGTATGAATTTACAGGAACTATCTGATTTGTATCATAACAATCTTGATTTAGCCAAGAGTTTAGAACAAGAATTCATAAACAAAAAGAACCTTTTAACTAACCTTATTTCTAATGTATCAACAAATGGAAACGGAACTTACCCTCACACCAGTTAAATCTGAACAAAATGCACCAATACTCTTAAAGCAAGAAAGCATACTTTCTACTTCTAGGAGTACACCTGAAATTGTTGCTAAATCTCCTTTTATAGAGGCTAACACGGAAGAGGTTAGCCTTTCTCATTTAAGAGGGGACTGCATTATTCCTGTCTTCACAAAAGACAATGAAATTACTATTTCTCATCAGGAATTTATTGAAGCAGCTTATGCTTCAATTTCTAAAGTTTTCCCTAATGAAGTTGTAGATAAGCCTGAAATAAGAACAAGTCACCTAATTAGAGGCAGAACTCCTGATGCACTTCATGTTCCTGCCAAAGATTTAACAGAGCAACAACGCACAATGTATTATGAAAGGATAGCTTTTATTTTTAGAATCCCCTCAATAACAGCCAATATAAATGGGAATCTTTTAGCCTTAACAGTTGGAGGTGTAAGAGCTTACAACACAGAAAACCTATACAACAAAAAGAGTTTTGAAAAGTTTAAGTTCTTTATTGGGTTCCAAAATATGGTGTGTTGTAATATGTGTGTTTCTACTGATGGTTACAAGGATGAAATTAAGGTTATGAGTACATCTGATTTAATAATTAGAATGTCTAATGTCCTTGAAAATTATCTTCCTGACCAACATTTAAAAGAGATGCAAGATTTACAAAATTATCATCTTTCAGAAAGCCAATTTGCTCAAATTATAGGTAAAAGCAGGTTGTATAACTATCTCCCAAAAAAGGAGAAATTAATACTTCCAGAGTTACTGATGAATGATGGTCATATTTCCAACATAGCCAAAGACTACTACAATGATGAAAGTTTTTGTAGGGAAGAAAATGGTGATATTAACCTATGGAATATGTTTAACCTTTTTACAGGAGCCAATAAAAGTTCCTACATTGACACTTTCCTTTCAAGAGGAGTGAATGCCTTTGATTTTAGTAAAGGCATCTCAAATGCACTAAGTGATAGTAATTCTAACTATGCTTGGTTTTTGAGTTAAAAACGGAGCCTCATTATTGGGGCTCCTATTCATCTTCTTCTGAAGAAGTTCCTACTATCTTATTATCAAAATATACTTCAAATTTTATTTTTAAAATAGATTTAGCATCATAAAGAAAGTATAAACTTACTATAGACATTAAAATGATTATAGATTTATGTATCCACCTTACTTCTTTATTTAGAGAGAGTACAATTAAAGCTATTATAACACCTATCACAAGTAAATAATACCACAAGGATATTATTGCAAAAAAAATAACTAATAAATAATACAGTATGGGGACTATTATAATTGATGCATAAAAAATAAAGTAACCTTTTAAAAACAAAGTATCATGGTCAGAGCCTTTATAAAAAATAAATATTATTGGTATGGCAGAAGCTACAAATAACATCAAACCTATAAAAAAATAGTTATATTCATGACTTTGATATTTAAAACCATATTTATAGATTACATAAAATATACCACCCAAAAAAGCTGCCAAAAAAGCTATACTAATAACTCCCCAGACAGTCTCTGTTAGTTTTTCTTTAAAGTTTTTCTTTTCAGGGGTTGGTATAATTACTTTCAATGTTTCTAGCGGGAATAATTCTTTCCTATATAATATGTCTACAGTTCCTATTTGATTGGACAAATCAGTAATTGAAAGTTCATTATCAGTAATATGATTAATTTTGCCTTTCCAAATTTGGTAGAAATTATTACCATAGATAATTGTTATTTCATCATTTTCAATAGTCCAATTACCAGTATCTGATAAGTTTTCTTTAATCCAATGAATAGAAATTTTACCCTGTTCATCAAAAACATAGCTAATAAAATCGTTTTCCCACTTCCCAATTATTTTTTCTTTGTAAAAATTTATCATAATCAATTCTTCTCTACAATTTCTATTTACTCATCTGTTAACACATACAACTCTAATACCATTTCATAAATAGCTTTATATGTGGCATCAATAACAACTTTTAACTCCAAAGCTTTTTGAACTATTGCATAAAAGTAGTAAAATTATCTAATAATTTTTTTTTAAAATTTTTTAAGTGCAACCCTCCTTGTGTCAAAACCCCCACCAATTCTTAGTGATTACAATACCCCCCTGGTATTGTGTCTAGTGCAAAATTATTCTGCAGGTAAATTTAACTTGAGTTGAAAGCCAAGAGTTTTTATCTGGAAAAGTATTGTACAAAATCTTAATGTTAAACTCAAAAACAAGTAAAGATGGTAAGAATTGTAAATTATCAAAAAAGAACATCAGAGGAAGGAAAAGTATTCTTTACTCTAGAATTACAAGGTGGGATAGAAGTAGTAAAATCCCAAGAAACAGGAAGACATTACATTACAGCTAGAAAAGCAACAATGTCATGTACTTTTGATGAATTCACTTGTCAATCATTAATTGGAACAGAATTGCCAGGCTCTGTTAGAAAAGTGAATTGTGAAGAATATGAATACACCATTAAAGAAACAGGTGAAATCATTACACTTTCACATAGATATGAATATGTTGAACAGGAAACACAAGTAAATGCTCCACAAATGAGTAATGCTACAATTGAGGACTTTATGAGTAAAGCTCCAACTGGTAATGCCTTTTCAACTAATGGACAGTTAGTTCATTAGAATTTTATTTGTCCAAAATTTATAGACTGCTTATATAGTAAAATATAAATTTTGGACTTTTTTATTTTTTAATTACTAATACAGAAAAAATGAATTCAGTACAAGATGAAGTTGCAGAAATACAGGTTTCCTATAAAACCACCAATACTCCTAAAGAAAAAATTTCTACAGCTAAGAGTGCCTACAAAGTTTTTTTATCCACATGGAATTTAGATACAATTGAATTGCAAGAAGAATTTAAAATTATGCTATTAAATAGGGCTAATAGTTTACTTGGAATTTATTCATTATCAAAAGGAGGTATTACAGGAACAGTAGTAGACCAAAGGTTGGTTTTTGCAGTTGCTTTAAAATGTAATGCCACAGCCATATTAATAGCACATAATCATCCAAGTGGTAAATTACAGCCAAGTGAAGCAGATATTACTATTACTAAGAGTATTAATAAGTGTGGAGAAATTTTAAACATTACTTTAATTGACCATTTAATAGTAACCAAAGAAGGTTACTATAGTTTTTCAGATGAAGGTAAACTAATGTAAATGTGAACCTTTAATAATTTACACTTTTTTAGAAGGAAATAACAATTTTTAAAATAAAACCATATAATGTTAATAGCTTTTTTAAATTAGTGCCTTAAATAATTTAAACCTAATGCTGAATAATTCCAATTTACTAATTGAAGAAGTACCATTAAAGAGCAATATAAATCTTGGTAATAACTTTAATATTCCAGAAAATTATGTGATTTACTTTGAAAAGGAACACAATAAAGAGTTGAATCTTTTCATTAGAAATAATCATTATGCAATTAAAAAAAAATTTTCAGCTCTAGGTTTAAATTTCATTTATCCGCCATTTATTAAGGTTTCTAAAATTCAAGTAGAAGAAATTTTATCGTATTATACTCCTCAATTCAATTATTATCAGATACCTGCTTTAGCTAGTAACACTTTAGGGCAAAAATTGTTAGACAATGCATTACAAATTGCATTTAAAGATTTTGATACAATTTTAAACAATAACAATACTGAAACCTATAAAGTCAATTCTGAGGAATTATTAAATCTATTGGAATATGAAACCAATTTAAAATCAGGCTTGCTTTTCTTTACACTTAATTCAGGCATTATTGGTGTATCTGATTATTTTTATTCTAACTCAAATTATAATTATGAATTATTTTTTGAGGAAGCTATACAATATCTTAGCACTAATGAATGGGAAGATTATGCACTTGGTGATGCAATGATTGGGAGTTTTCTTCCAACTATAGATTACTCAGAACAGCTTGATGAAGAAGCCAAAGAAATAGTTCAAGATTTAGAAAACAAATTAAAAGAACTTAAAGATACTGGTCAGTTATTATTTTTAATTCCGGTTTTAAAAGACCTCCTAAATAAACAATCCCATAATATTGATTTTAATAGCATCAGTAAAATGGAAATTGATTATCAGAATAAAATTCAACTGCCTTATTTTAAGAAAGAAGTTGAATTAAGTCATTTAACCAAATCTATTTATTTCTTGTTTTTAAAGCATCCTGAAGGTATAAACTTAAAAGAACTGGGTAATTATAAAAAAGAGTTGCTCACCATTTACAATTCAGTTTCAAACCAATTGGATTATGATAAAATGTCTAAGAGTATTGATGATGTTGTTAATCTAGAAACAAAAGCTATTTATACCCATCTATCAAGAATTAAATCAGCTTTTTATAAAATTATGGATGCTTCTTTTGCTAAATATTATATAGTGTCAGGTTCAGGGGAAGAAGACAGAAAAGTTTTATTTGAAACAAAAGATATTATTTGGAATAATTATGACCAATTAACACCTGATACGTTCTAAAACTTCACTTGCAAATTTGCAACTCCTATAAACCCTTATATTTCAGAACTACATTTGTAAAACAATTTTGTGTTATGGCATAAATCAACTTATTTACAATGGAAGATGTTATTTTAAATCAATTTTGTATTGGGGAAGAGTTTGCTTTACATGAATTTGAGTTGGAATTTTTAGAAACCAAAACAGATAAAAATGGAATAAATTATGACTACTATAGGTTTAAAGGAAAACTACCTGATAAAAAAATAAAAGAGATTGTGTTAGCCTACAACTGCGATGTTTTAAGAGGAATTTTTGTTACTCTTAGAAGTTAAAAAGTTCAATAATGTTAATTTCTAGAGCAGAAGCAACTTTTTCTAAAGTAGAAATTGTTGGATTGACCTTACCAGCTTCAAGTCTGGACATGTTACTTTTTTCAAAGTTACATTTAGCAGCCAGATCCTGCTGAGATAAGCCTTTAAGCTCTCTAATTCTTTGGATTTGCAATCCTACTTTGACCTGAATTTTAGAGTCTGACATTGAACTTTTTGAGTTGTATTATTTGATAACTCAAAAATTGTTCTATTTTTGTTTAAAATGGTTATCATTAATGATAACTATATTATTTTTAAGAATACGGAAATCCGTAAGGATATTAAATATAAATAAATTAATTATGCATTTAAAATTTAGAAAATTATGAATAGATATTTAAAAATTATAGGTGGTATTTTTTTAGTGTATATTATTGTCTTTTCATGTAATAAATTAATATCAAGTAAGTTAGAGGCTGATATTAATGATTCTTTATATATGCAACATGAAAATGCAAAATCTGAACTTAGAATAGCAACAAATATAATAAATAGTGAAATGCCAGTAAAAGTGGATGATCAAACTACAGTTGTTAAGGCAGAATACCAAGAAAATGAAAACAAATTCATTCTATATTATCAAGTCACTGGATTAAAAAAAGGAGATAAAACAACAGAAGAAATAAATTCAATTATAGAATCTTTAAAATCTTCACAATTAGACAATGTAAGGAATAATCCTAATAACAAGACCTTTGTTAAAGAGAGAGTTACTTTTGAATACATATACAAGGATGTAAATGATTCTGTATTTTGCAGTTATCAAATTGTACCTAATGAGTATATTTCTAAATAAGTTTCAAAAAACAAGGTCTTAATCTAAAAACTAAACCAATATTATGAAAAAAATACCTCTAAAAGAAATTATTTCTGCAACCATATTTTTTATCTTAATATCAATTTATCTTTATATACCCTATAAAACAATTGATTTATATGAAATAAACATTCAAAAATTAGGTAAATCATTAACTGAAATGTCATTATATCAATCTAAAGATATTGACTTTATATCAGGTTATAAAAAATCATTTAAAGTTACTTTACCTTTTTCACAAATTATTGAATATAAAAAAGAAAGAGTTATATACAACTTGGCTTTATATAATGCTAATGGAAATGAAATTCCAAAAGATATTAAAGAAATTTTATCATCTGTAAATGAATATAATTCTCTTGTAGAAATTATAGGAGATGATAATAATAACTCTAAATACATTTTTTTTCAATTCTTAGGTGTGATTTCAGTAATTTTAATCATAGTTAGTATATATCTGATTATTAAGTATAAAAAACCTAATTTTCTTAATTACTACATTTTCATTTTGGTTCTATTTTATGCTACTAATCTTGTCTTTTTAGAATTAAAATCTGACAAAGAAATGTTAATTAAAAAAACTTTGAAAGTATCTTACATTAGTAATAAGTAAAGCAATATAAACTTACTCATAAATGAAAAATTTTATAATTACATTCTTACTATTTATTTTATCTTTTATTAGTTATGGTCAACATCTTGAAACAATTAAATATGGGAACATATTAGAGTTTGGAATTCCTGATAAATATGAACTTAGAACTAATGCTTACATTAATGAAGTTAAAAATGAAGTTTTAAAAGAATTAGATTTTAAAAGTAGTGTGTCTCAATATGTGCTCCAACCAAAAGGCATGAATGAAACAAATGGTAAATCTAATTTGTACTCAAGAATTTTAATAAAAGTAGAAAAAGGGAACTTTGAATCCAATCAAAAATTAATAAAACACACAAAATCTGAACTTGAAGAGTTAGAGAGTTATATTAAATCTGAAATAAGTAAAGTTCCATACATCCAAATTATAAAAACTACACCTGTTTCAATTCTAATTTTAAAAAGCAAGGGCTTTATTGACTTTAGTTACATTAGTAAAGATGATGAGGGTAATATAGTTACAAGAATGTTAACCTTTTCAGATATCAATTATCGCATTAGAATATCTATAATTTACAGAGAAAGTGAAAAGAACTATTGGGAAAATAGTATTAAAGATTTTTTAAACAGTATTAATATTAAATAAATGGTATATGATTTTTTTTAATTTTTTTAAACCAAAAATAAACTTAAGTACAGAACTCAATAATTTAGAAAAAAAAACATCTAATGATTTATTTGATTTAATTGAGGGGATTAAAAAAAACTTAGAAATACAATTTTGTTCAGAATATGACCCTGAACCTATTAATATCTATGAATATTATGAAAATCATACTGATGAAAAGTTTCATATTTTGGTAAAAGCTAGCCTAAAAAATGGATACTATTATAAAAATAAGGGAGAGTTATTAAACATTGAGGAGGAATTAAATTCAATAAAAGAACAAGTATTTTCAAATGCTTTAGTCAGAGCTAAGAAAAAAAAATTAGGAAATGAATTAGACATCTTATTGAAAGGTAATGATAAAGAGAGATTAAAACTTTTTGAAATTGCAGAAATAAAAAAAGTATTAGCATATAATATTTTGATATTTTGTACATCAAAAGAGACAATATTAAATAAGTCTTTATCAGTAAATGAAATTAAAACCTTCATTATTTCATTAATTATTGACACTGTAAAGAACTTGACAAAAAATGATTAAAAATGAATAAAGTTTGGCAAAATAACATATTAAAAGCTCTTGAAAAAGAAGCTTCATTTGACATAAAAAAATGGAATTCTGAATCTGAGAATGATGACCACGGACTTGGATTCATGGAAAATGTAGCTTATTACAAAAATGTATATGACTATTTAAATAAATTAGGTTTAGTAAATACTGGTTTTTGTCCCATTACAGGAGAAAAAATTGATAACTCTTTTAATTATTCAATTTATGGAAGAACAATTTTTGTTTCTGAAAAAGCTTTGGAACTAGGAAAAGAAAAAAAACAAAAATTCCGAGAACAATTTCAAAAAGAAAATCCAAATTATGAAGCTAATTTGAAACAAGCCAAAGCATTTTTGGATAATGCTAACCCGCATATTCAGAAGCCAAAATATGACAATATTACTTTTTTTGGGTCATTATTTATCTCTGGCTATTTGTCATATAAGATTGTGAGTCCTGATTCTATTTTTGGTTATATAGCAGTTATAGTTTTGTTTATACTTATATTTAGTATTGCTGACTGGCTAAGAAAAAAATTATAAATTTAAAAATTAGTATTCTTTTGGTAGTTTTATGATCAATAAAGCAACGACAAATATTTTTAAACATTAAATGACATACTTTTGATTTTTAGCCCATATTTGAGAATCCTTGATGAAATAACCCCCACATCAACATGTATTCCTAAAAAACAGGAATATGTAGCTTGGTATAAAAAGCATTTTAAAACTATAGAGCAACAGCAATACAGTGATTTCTGTATGCAAGAGTTAATCTGGGCTTTTAATGAATTTAAAATTTTAGTTGAGTTTTTAGAACATGAACAAACCATAATTGAAGCCAATAAGAGATACAAACTCTTAGAACACAAAAATCAGGAAATGGTAATTGAATGGCTTAAAGATTATGAAAATGTTTATCAATACGCTGAACATTTTTATTGTAAATATTTTGAGTGGGAAAATGATAAAGTAGTTGAAGATAAAATAATAGTTTCTGAAGAACTTGGTATTAAAATTGAACTTAGTGATTTCAAAGAATTTATTGTTTTTGAAGAAACTTTTAATCCATTAATAACTGAGTATAAAAACAAATTTTGTACCCAAGAGTTACAATCATTTAATACTAGTTTAAAAACTATGATTGAATTTCATAAAACACTATAATAATTTTAAATTATGAACCAACTCCAAGCCTTTGTCTACTTTTTAAAACGCATGGATATTGTAATGTTAGATGAAATATTAACTGATGATATTTCTTATTGTGGTACTACAAAAGCTTTGTTTTTGGAAAAACTACATGACATCTTTGTTTGGAATAGATTTTTAGGGAATCAAACCTTACCTGTAAAGTGGTCAGACACTAACTCTAATCATCTTCAATTTTTTTGTTGGACACAAGATGGATATGAAAACACATTTTTAGTTACATCAAAAGCAAATGGAGACATTATTTCATATATTAACAAAAGACCACATTTTGGTTTTCATAATTCTGCCTTTAGAGTTTATGAAGATGAAGAAATAGGATTTGTAAAAAGTACAGAATTTATCATGCTTCAACATCATTGCAAAACTGCAATTGAAGAAATGACAGATGTTCTATATACTACTGAGTTAATTGTAAATTGGGTAAATAATTATGAGTCACTTTATCTTAAAATTAAGGATGAAGAAGATGAATGCAGTTATAAAAACATTAAATATGTGGAAGAGTTTTATGAGTTATGGGAGTCAAAATCATATGAAGAAGACCTCATATTAAAATACAAAGACGCTGAAACAGCAGTTTTAGAATTTAATAAAATTGAAATTAGTGATTGGTTAGACAAATACCACAATTTGTATTTTTGTGTCTTATTCCCCTCTAATTCTTTGGCAGAATTTGTATGTGATAAAGAATACAGATATAAACTAGGTAATAGAGAGTACAGGTCAAAAGAATTGTATTATGTAGAAAAGTTTACTGATTTGTATTTCACCTCTAACCATAGGTAAAAAATGCATTAATATCTGAAAAAGGCATACAATTAGGAGTACAAGGAATAAATATTTCTTCTAAGAGTCTGATTAATTGTTGGTTAGATATGGAGTAATTAGTCCCGTCCAGACCGCTAAATTTGGGAAAGCACTTCAGAAATGAAGTGCTTTTTTGCCCAAAAAGCATATGAAATGAATTCAAGAACAATTGTTGAAGTTCTTAAGGTCATTTAAAATTAGTTGTGTTGTTTCGCTACGACTTTGTAACTCGTAGCATGGTTTAGTAGTTAGACCAATGAAAAGCTTTCCATTTATTCTGAATTTATTTCAGAATCTAAGGATGGCTTTTTTGTTTTTTTTGAACTTTTGGGTTTGATGTTATCGATAAATATTGCTAATGGAGATTTTTGTTAAATCAAGATTAGTTTTCATATGAAATTACTAATAGTAACATAAATAAACAAGATAAGAAAGGACAAACAAACCATAAATTTCATAAATGTAGATACTAAAAATCCAATAAAGGCTCCTATAGCAGCTTTTAGAGCTCCTTTTTTATCGTCAAAATTATAAATCAATTCTCCAATAAAAGCTCCAACAAACAATCCAATAATAAAACCAATTGGCGGAAAAAACAATCCAATGGTTAATCCAATATTGGTTCCCCAAACACCATATTTAGTGCCTCCAAATTTTTGAGTTCCTTTTGAAGGAATAACATAATCCAAAACAGAAATAATTATTGTTAACACAAGTGTTAATCCAAGAATCCAATAATTATTTTCTACAAAGGTTGTTAAGTATAGTAAAAAAAGGCCAACCCAGCTTATTGGTGGTCCTGGTAAAGCAGGAAGAAAGCTTCCTAATAAACCAAGAATACAACATAGAAACCCAAGAACAACTAATATAATATCCATTGAAATAAATTTTTGTATTTTTGAAATCGAATATGAGAAAAATAATTCACATAGCGGTTTTTTTTAGTCTAATTTTTTGTGCCACAAATCAATCTTTTGGGCAGCGGATAGCATCTGTAGATCCAGATATTGTAATAAAAGAACCACTTTATACTAAATACTTGAAAGAAGTAATTTCTTTTGATAAAAAAGATTTTGACACTTTGTTTTTTGAGTTTTTTCAGAAGCAATCGGATAGTAAAATAACTTTAACAAAAGAAGAATATTATACTTATACTATTAAAATTGCTATTTATTCAGTAAAATTAGGACTTTTGTACAAAGACCAAAAAGAAGAATCTGATAAAGCAAAGCAAGAAAGGTTCAATAAAAGCTATGCTGAGTATTTAAAATCCAAACCATAATCTTTTGAAAAAAATTGTTCCTTATATCTTCTTAATTTCGTTAGTTTCTTGTCAATATTTTGAGAAGCAAGTGCCTTCTGAACAAGAATTATTGGAAAAACAAATGAAGGAAATCAATTGGAAAGAAGTAGATGAGTATCCATCTGTTACAGACTGTGAAGCCATTTCAGACGAAACAATACGTAAACAATGTTTTTTTGAGTTTTTAGCGAATACAATTCAACAAAAGCTAAGTGTAGATACCTTGTCTATTTTGTATCCAGAATTAGACACTATAGAGGTTAGGGTTACGGTTAATCCTGATGCTTCATTGCAATTTGAGCCACAATTTCCAAAAGATACTGTCGCTTATGATACCATTAAAATTGATAGTATACTAAGAGTAAAATTAGTTGATTTTCCAAAAGTAAATCCAGCCATAAAACGCGGAATTCCTGTAAAAACCCAATTTGTTTTACCAGTTATAATCAAAACTGAAAAATAATTATTTGGAAAAATTTCTTTCTTTCCAAGTAAAACCACCAACAAGCGAATAAAGCCCAACAAAACTCGAGAAGAAAGGATAAACCAAACTACTAGCCAACGGAAAAATAAATTTACCTTTTCTCAAATATTGATTCGATTTCAAAAGCAATAAATAATCCACAAAATATTTAACTGAAAAGTCAATTAGTAAAGTTTGCCAGTAGAGGAAATTTGTAATCAATAAATACAAACCAACTACCAAACTCAAGTTCATCGCTAGTACAACAATCGCCAAACTTTTTGAATAATATCCAGAATATCCAGTTGTTTTACTTGCCCATCGAACGCGTTGCATAAACAATTTGTACAAATCATTTTCGGGTTTTGTTTTTACAATGGTATCGGTATTTTTTAAATAATGCACTTTATCAGCATGATTTTTCAATGCTTTTTGCAATAAAAAAACATCGTCGCCACTTGCCATTTTGTTGTTTCCTCCAAAACCTCCAATTTCATTAAAAAGTTTTTTAGTGTAAGCAAAGTTCGCTCCGTTGCACATAAACGGTTTTCCAATTCCGAAGCTTCCAATCGTAGTTCCTTGTAAACTCAATAAATCCAGTTGCTGAAACTGATGGAACCAATTGTTTTTAGTTTTATAAACTACAGCACCAACAACCATTTCGATATTATTTTTTTGAATAAAATTATCTAAAATCAATAGCCAGTTTTTATTTACTGTGCAATCGGCATCAGTTGTTACAACCCATTCATGTTTCAAAATCGGAATTGCTCTTGAAATGGCATCTTTTTTTGGTGAATTGGATAAACGTAAATTTTCTAAAAGAGTCGTTTCAATCAATCCATTTTCCATACGCCATTTGATGTAAACACGTTCCGAAGCGTCGGTAGAAAAATCATCTATGAGAATAATTTCAAATAAATCCTTTGGATAATTTAGCTTAGAAATTGATTTTAAAAGTTTCGGTAAATTCTTTTCTTCATCCCTAAACGGAACAATTATCGAGAATTTAGTAACAGGTTTTTCATCCGTTCTTACAAATGTTTTCACTTTATCAAAACCAAATATTAGTTGTAAAATAAATACAACGTAGATTCCCAAAACAACAAATAATATAATTTCAATCATAAGTAAAGATTTTACACGAATTTAAAAAAAAAGATAAATAATTGAATCTTATTAAAATCTATGTGACATAGCGTCTTTGTGGCAAAATTTTAAATATCATAACATAATAACTGCCAAATACCACTGGCAAAACCACATTTAAAAACCACATCAGCATGGTTACAAAAACCACAACCCATTCGTTAACGCCAAGTAATCCAAAAAAATAAACGGCCAAACTTCCTTTTAATGCAAAGTCCAAAAACTGAAAACTCGGAACAATTGAGGCTAAAAAATAGACAGTTGTAATAGTTGCCATTAAAGTTGAATAAGGCAAATCGACATCAAATGCCAAGAACAAAAAATAATATTGATGTGAAAAAACCAAGTAACGACAAAATCCTAATATCAAGTTCTTACGATGAATTTTCTTGGGAATTTCGTTGATTTTTTCAATTAAATCTTCAATAGAATAGCCTTTAATTTTGATTTTTTTAGTAAAATAAGAAAACAGAAAGAATGCAATTGTAAAAGCGATTATTCCAAAACTCCAAAGCCAATAGCCTAAAATCATCATGCCTAAAACACCAAAAATTCCTGTAGCAACAATTTGAACGCCATTGCAAATTAAATTCAGAAAAATAATTTTTTTAGTATCTTTTTTGTCAAAATACAATGCTTTTCCGGCATATTCACCAACACCAACTGGAGTAAAAACTCCCAAAGTTAAAGCTGCAAGAACTTGTTTCGTAGCATCATTTACAGAAATAGGTTTTACAACTTGCGCTAAATTTTGCCATTTTAGAATTTCAAAAAAACGATTCAAAAAACTAAAAAATAAGATAAACGAAATTCCAGCAAACGATTGATTTTTATGAAATAAAACCAAAAATTTATCCCATTCCAATTTGTCATTGGAAGCCAATTGGTTGTAAATAAAATAAAATGCACCAACAACAATCAAAAGTTTGACTGAAAAAACCAAGAATTGTTTAGCTTTGTGAGGAATTATAATCATTGATGCAAAGAAACAAACTTTAAACTTTTAAACATTAAACTTTTAAACTAATTCATTGGCAAACGAAAGAATAATTTTAGGAATCGACCCAGGAACAACCATAATGGGTTTCGGATTGATAAAAGTAGTCAACAAGAAAATGGAATTTCTGCAGTTGAATGAGTTGATATTGAGTAAATACGACAACCATTATCAAAAACTAAAAGTCATTTTTGAACGAACTATCGAATTAATCGACACGCATCATCCAGACGAAATTGCCATTGAAGCACCATTTTTTGGTAAAAACGTACAATCCATGTTAAAACTTGGTAGAGCTCAAGGTGTTGCTATGGCAGCAGGATTATCTCGTCAAATACCAATTACCGAATACGAACCCAAGAAAATAAAAATGGCCATCACCGGAAACGGAAACGCTAGCAAAGAGCAAGTTGCCAAAATGTTACAACAGCTTCTTGGATTAAAAGAATTACCAAAAAATCTAGATTCTACCGATGGATTGGCAGCAGCCGTTTGTCATTTCTTCAACTCTGGAAAAGTAGTTGGCGAAAAGAGTTATTCAAGTTGGGATGCTTTTGTGAAGAATAATGAAAATCGCGTTAAAAAATAGTGTTCAGTTCTCAGTGTTCAGTAGGCAGTTCTGAGCACTGAACACTGAACACTGAATACTAAAAATATGTCAGGAATCTACATTCACATACCATTTTGTAAGCAAGCGTGTCACTACTGCGATTTTCATTTTTCTACTTCATTGAAGAAAAAGGACGAGATGGTTTTGGCATTGGCAAAAGAAATTGAAATGCGCAAAAGTGAGTTTCAAGACGAAGTTGTAGAAACCATTTATTTTGGTGGAGGAACTCCTTCAATATTAACGATTGAAGATTTAAGATTATTGATTGATGCGGTTTATAAAAATTATGATGTAACTGAAAATCCAGAAATTACGGTCGAAGCCAATCCAGATGATTTATCGAAAGAACGAATTATAGAATTATCAAATAACAAAATCAATCGACTTTCCATCGGAATTCAATCGTTTTTTGAAGATGATTTAAAGATGATGAATCGCGCTCATAATTCGGAAGAAGCTAAAGAATGTCTCGAATTTGCAACACAATTTTTCGATAATATTTCTGTGGATTTAATTTATGGAATTCCAGAAATGAGCAACGAAAAATGGCTTCAGAATATAGAAACTGCTTTGTCTTTTAATATTCCACATATTTCAAGTTATGCTTTGACGGTTGAACCAAAAACCGCTTTGCATTCGTTTATCCAAAAAGGAATAATTCCACCACCAGATGATGAAGTTGCTCAAGAGCATTTTCAGATTTTAGTCGATAAACTGGCTGAAAATGATTTTATTCACTACGAATTATCCAATTTTGGGAAAGAAAATTATTTTTCTAAAAACAATTCGAGTTATTGGTTGGGCAAAAAATACATCGGAATTGGTCCTTCAGCTCATAGTTATGACGGAGAAAAACGTAGTTGGAATGTGTCAAATAATATTTTGTATTTGAGTTCCATTCAAGAAAATAAATTACCATCAGAAACCGAAACTTTATCTCAAACTGATAGATATAATGAATATGTTATGACAGGTTTGCGAACAATTTGGGGAATTTCTTTAGATAGAATTCAAACTGAATTTGGCAAAACCTATTTAGACTATCTCAACGAACAAGCGGCAAAATATATTGAAGATCATTTGCTATTTATTGATGAAAACATTTTGCGAACAACAAAAAAAGGAAAGTTTTTAAGCGATGGAATTGCAAGTGATTTGTTTTTATTAAATTTGGAGTAAAAGTAACGCAGAAAATCCGTTAAATCCGCGTTTGAAAATCCGTTAAATCCGCGTTCCATTATGATTGCATTCATTGACAATAAATATCAAATCGACCTATCAAAACCAATTGATATTTCCATTCCATTATCAAATACTGATGAAAACCCAATTGCGTGGTACATTGAAAAACCCGAAATTGAACCAGTAAAATTTGGCGATTGGATTGGAAAAGTTTCCGAAGGAAGTTCGACCAATTTCAACAATATTTTCTTCAATCCACACGGACACGGAACGCACACTGAATGTCTTGGACACATTACGAGAAATTTTTATTCGATAAATCAATGTTTGAAACAGTTTTTCTTCACAGCCGAATTGATTTCGATTACACCAGAAGATATAAATGGTGATTTGGTAATTACAAAAAATCAAATAGAAAAAGAATTAAACGGAAAAACTCCAGAATCAATTATCATCAGAACATTACCAAATTCAGAATCGAAAAAACATAAAAATTATTCCAAAACCAATCCGCCATATTTATCTGAAGAAGCGGCAATTTATATTAGAGAAATCGGAATTCAGCATTTATTAATCGATTTGCCAAGTGTTGATAGAGAAGAAGACGATGGAAAATTATTAGCACACAAAGCATTTTGGAATGTTAAAGATGTAAATAACTTAAACGATGACGCAAGATTGAATTGTACTATAACCGAAATGATTTTTGTAGAAGATACTATTCAAGATGGAAGTTATATACTAAATCTACAAATTGCTTCGTTTGAAAACGATGCTTCGCCATCAAAACCTATTTTGTATAAAATATGATAACCGTTTCAACAGACAAATCCAAACTCGACATTCCATTCATTCAAAACTTTTTGAAAGACGTTTATTGGGCTGCAGGACGAACAATAGATGAAGTTCAAACTACAATTGATAGTTCGTTTTGCTTCGGAATTTACTCAGACGAAAAGCAAATTGGCTTTTGCCGAGTAATCACCGATTATGTAGTTTTTGCTTATGTAATGGATGTTTTTATAATTGATGAACATCGTGGAAAAGGCTATTCATTAATTTTAATAAACGCAATGATGACCGAACCCAAATTACAACATGTCAAAATTTGGCGATTAGCAACATCAGACGCTCATTTTTTATATGAGAAATTCGGATTCAATTCATTAGCTCATCCCGAGAAAATGATGGAGAAAATAATAACAAGTAAATAGTAATTAGTGAATAGTCAAAAGCTAATCACTAATTACTCATAACTAATCACTTAAAAAAAATGAACATTCAACAACTCTACGAGTTCTGTTTGTCCAAAAAAGGTGTAACCGAGCACTTTCCTTTTGATGAAGATACTTTAGTATTTAAAGTTGGTGGAAAAATGTTTTGTCTAACTTCCTTAAAAGAATGGGAAAAAGGAACGCCATCACTTAATTTAAAATGTGAAACAGAAAAGGCATCAGAACTTCGTGCCGAATATGAAGCCATAAATCCGGGTTATCACATGAGTAAAATTCATTGGAATACTATCGATTTTAATGGTGATGTTTCCAATAAAATGATGTTGGAACTAATAAATCATTCATATGATTTGGTTTTCAAAAGTTTGACCAAAAAAAATCAGAGCGAAATTCTAAATTTATAAAATTAGGCATTACTTTTGTGAAACAATTAGAATAAAATTCAAAACAACTATCATGATTGATAATTTAAAGAAAATATTAAACGAAGACCAAGATCCAAAAGCGATTGAGAAAATTACTTCTAAATTGAGTAATTTATTAATGTCTAATGAAGAAATTGGATACATTGCTGTACAAAAAAAACCAGCTGTGACAATTTTGCCAGATAGTATTGTGGTTACCAATAAAAGAATAATTCTTTGTAAACCAAAAAATCTTGGTTTATCAATGGAATTTGTAGATTATGATTGGGATGATATTGCAGGAAGTTTTGTGAAAGAAGGAATTCTTGGAGCCGATTTTACTTTCAATACCAAATCAGATTTGACGCATACAGTTGATTATTTGCCAAAAAATCAAGCTCGAAAATTATATACTTATGCCAAAGAGCAATTGGATTTGTTGAAGAATCCAATATTGAATGCAACTCCAAATGCAAAAGAATCTGTCGTTAAAGAAGATGAGAATCTGAATCAAGTTCAGATTGAAGAAGTTGAAGAAATGGAAACAGAAGAGGTAACCAGTTTTGCCGAAATTGTTCCAGTTTCAAGTTACACTTCCTTTGAAGAACCAAAAGTAGTAGCTGCATCAACATCTTCAGAAAGAAAATTAAGTGAATTATCGCAAGATGAATTGTTTGAAAAACTTCAGAATTATAAAAAACTCCTTGACAACGGATTGATTATGCAAGGTGAATATGATAATTATAAGAAAGAGATTTTGAGTTATATGTAATTGCCACAAAGACGCTAAGTCACTAAGTTTTAATAATAAAGTAAAACCCGATAAAATTGAATTTATCGGGTTTTTTTATGATAAAGTAAAAAAAAAATATACTTCGTGTCTTTGTGACTTTGCGGCAAATCTAAATCGACTTCTTTTGCTTTTCAACAAATCCATCGGCTTGTAACTTCAATAATTCCAAAGCACCTTTTTTCTTGTAATTGTATAGTTCTTTGTCGTCTTTGATGTCGGCGTAGACTTTATCGTAAATTTCTGCATCTGTTTTTCGTTGCAAATCACTTTGATAACGATTTTGTGCTAGTACGTTTTTAATTCCCATTTCGGCATCTTCTTGTTTGAAATCGTATTCGCCTCTTGGAGAAAGTAATTTGGCAATGATTGGTGAAGTTTCAATTGCTAAAAATAAAAGCATTATAAAAAATGATGGAAGCCAAGGCAATTTATTCAAAGCGTTTATTCGAGCCATCAATCCATCAAAACCATCAATAATTGGTTGTGTTTCGGTTACTTTTTTGTCTAAATCAGCTTGAAGCGTTTTTGCTTTAGTTTCTTTTTCGATAATTTTTACTGCGTTAATTGCTTTTAGTGAATCCAATTGTTTTAATTGAGCATCGTGTTTCAATCTCTTTTCAGCATAAACCGGACCTTTTCCTTGCTTTTTAGTGCCTGCTGTTCCTTCTGCCTCAGTTATGTAAGTTTCATACAAATCGTTTACTTCTTTTTCTTTTTTGGCGATATCGCCTTTAAGAGCATCTATTTCGGCTTTGTTTTTTTCAACATCGGTTTGAAAATAATTGGCAACTTGCTTTTTGTTTGCCATTGCCATTTCGTTTTTCTCTTTCAACAAAACGGTTTCAATCTCCTTTTGAAAAATTTTGATTTCTAATGGTTTCGAAATTACAATGGCAATAATAATCGCCAAAGCAATTCGCGGTGTTGCCTGAATAAATTCGTCTAGAAAATTATCACGTTTTTTAATTGTCGAAACAATAAATCTATCGAGATTGAAGATTAAAAATCCCCAAACTAATCCAAAGAAAACTGCGGTATAGACATTGTCAAAAACTATAAAAAGTGCATAACTACTGGCAATAAAAGCCATAATTGCTGTGAAGAACACTGTGGCTCCAATGCCAGCATATTTGTTTTGTTCGCCGTTGGAACAACCGTTCACAATGTCAGTATCGACACCAGAACAAAGAATAAAAAAGCGTTTTAACATGATTGATTGATTTTGATTTGATGATTGTAATACAAATTTAACGCCAAAAATTTTATAATGTTGTAAAATGTTGAAAATTAGTTTGGTTAGCCACTGATTCACAGATTGTTTTAAAAGAAAAATCCGCTTGATTAGAGCGGATTAGTTTAGATTATTTTTTTAATTAGATCACTTCAATTCAGAGATAAAAGCTACTATGTGTTTTGCAATTTCGATTTGACCTTTTTCACTTGCAATAAAATTTCTATCATTTTCATTTGAAATAAAACCAAGTTCAACCACCATTGAAGGACAGATAGAATTTTTCAAAATCCAAAAAGGGGCTGTTTTTAAACCTCTATTTTTTAGTTGTGTTTTAGATAATTTTGAAGAAAGTTTTTCGGCAAACTCTTTATTTTTATCAAGAAAATCGGTTTTATCACTTATATAAACTTCAAATCCGCTTGAATTGGTATTTTTATTGTTATTTATGTGAAGTGATATGACTAGATCAGGTTTTATGTTATTAATTAAAGTTGTTCTTTCGTTTAAAGCTATAAATTGATCATCTGTTCTAGTGAAATGAATTTCTACATCTGAATCAGAATGCGTTTCTTTAATTCTTTTTGCTATTTCTGAAGTTAAATTTTTCTCATTCAAATTATCTATTGTCGCCCCAAAATCATGACCGCCATGACCAGCATCAATTACAATAACTTTCTTTTCTTTTTTATCATTCAAGTACAAATTGTATCCTTCTTTTTCTTTTGTATACCAGACTGCTGTGTCTACTTCCTTTTTTGGGCTAAGTATTTTATCAACTTTTTTCCAATCTTTTTTTGCTTCAGAAATGACCATTTTTAAAGTATCATTGCTAAAATGCAAATGACTGTTTTTTAAATTTTCATTAAAATACTTTTTTGTGTATAATGTATATTGATATTCTTGAGGAAAACGTTTAGTTCTAGCATTTTTATGAACAAAACTATAGGTGTAGTAACTGAAATCAGTTCGTTTGTATTTTTTGATTTCTTCTTTATAAGTTACTTTACCATTAATCCAAACAGCCATATTTTTGTTTTTCATTTTTTCAAATAATGGTTCAGGGACTTCCTTTTCAATAATCATGTCTGGAACCCAACTTAAATAATTTCTTTTCTCTTCAAGAGATAGGTCTTCATACATTTTATTAATGGAATGATTTGTCCTTAAATCTTTCAATATAATTCTAACATTTGAATAATAACTATCTCTGATTTTATCTTTATCAGTTATTTCAGATGTTTTTTCTCCTGAATTTGTATTTATTATTTTTTCTTGCGCCACAACTTTAACACAGAAAAAGTAAACTAGTACAGCAAGGATTGGAACAACAGCTACTTTTTTTAGTAGAACTATTTTTTGCGATGTTCTTTTTGTCATCATAATTAATCGTTTTTTGGTTACTAAATAATTCAAATTACTGGCCAAGTAAATCGTTTGTTGTTCGCTGCTTTTTTGCAAAAGCAAGTTTTGGTAAAACGGAACATTGTTATAAGTTTTAACTATTTCTTCATCTGCAAGAAATTCGTGGTTGAGTTGAATAGCTTTTTTGTAGAAAATAAAGATGGGATTAAACCAAAAAACTACTTTCAAGAATTCAATAAACAATATATCTAAAGTATGTTTCTGAGTGACATGAACCAATTCGTGTGTGTACAATTCGTCTTCAATATTTCTATCGTTGTAATCGTCAAAATTGATGAATATCGAATTCAAAAAAGTATGAGGAAGCGTCTTTTCTTCAACCAAAACCAAATTAGCATTTTTGTATTTTACATTCGGATTGGAGCTAGATTTTACAATTAATTTCCAAATGTTTTTTGAGAATCGAATTAATAACAGGAAGCTAATTAGTCCATACAAACTCCATAAAACGTATGGAATGAAATTGATTTTTTCCTCTACAGGTAAACTAGTTCCTTGAATTTCATTTTCCGGAATTGCCGAAGAAGTTATGATATTATTTAAAGGTTCGATATTCTGAACAACCGGAATAATTTTGATAATTTCAAATGTTAGAAACGGAATAATAAATGAAATTACAATAGAAAACAAAAGATAGAATCTATTGAATTGATGCATTTTTTCTCGTTCTAAAACTAAATGATAGAAGCTAAGAAAAATGGTTAAACTGATGGTTGATTTTAATAGAAAGTCTATCATTTTTTCTTTTTTTGAAGTTCAACATCGATGATTTTTTTTAATTCTTCTAATTCTTTTTCGGTTAGATTGGTTTCTCTTGTAAAAAAAGATGCAAATTGCGAAGCAGAAT